>CALMZR010000076.1 GCA_937870845.1 uncultured Chloroflexota bacterium | reverse complement strand
AGAAGTCTCTACTTCACCATCAGCTTCTTATACCTCTCCCCAGTATCCGCCGGCGGCCGGTAGTCCGCCCCCCGCTCCACCAGCACGTAATCCCGGAATAGCGCCAAGCAGCCGTCGCCGCAGAAAATCCGCGTTCGGTCGGCGATCACGTCGGTGAGGTAGCGCTTGGCGATCATGCGGCCGCACGTGGCGCAGTGGAGCATGCGCTCTTCGTACCACTGGGCGTCGTTTTCGCGCCATTCGGCCATCAGGCTCCCTCCTCGTCCGGGTCGTAGCCGTAGTGATCGCGCGCGGCGGCGGGCGAGACGAAGCCCTGGCGCACGTCTTCGGCGACGAGATCGCGGGGGCGTTGCAGTGGGTCGCCGAAGCCGCCGCCGCCGGCGGAGTCGAGGCGGATGCGGTCGCCGGCGGTGACCGGGACGCGGGTGAATTTCGAGTCGGAGACGGTGCCGAAGGTTTCGGAGAAGCTTCGAAATGCCTCGTCGCCGGGACGCTGGATGAAGATGCCGCTGCTGGCGCCGGGGCCGCCGCCGAAGATGCCGGGGCCGTGGGTGCGGGTGCGGTCGAAGAGGGCGTTGACGATGATCTCCGGGGCCGTCACGCGGAATGTGCGCGAGCTGGCCAGGCCGCCGCGCCAGCGTCCTGGCCCGGCCGAGTCCTCCCGCAGGCGATACTCCTCGACGACGAAGGGGTACTTCGTCTCCAGGATCTCGACCGGGGTGTTGCGGCAGTTGCCGTTGTTGGGGCAGAGGACGTTGCTGCCGTCGTGGTCGATCGTGCCGCCCCAGCCGCTGCCTTCGATGTGGTAGTTGGTGTAGTAGTCGCCGTACTCGGGGTGGAAGCCGCCGAAGAGGAAGTTGCACGAGGACGCGCCTTCGGACGCCGCCACGCGATCAGGAACTGCTCCGGCCAGCGCCCGCACCACGACGTTCTGGATGTGCGGGTGGGTCTCGGTGTTGCCCCCGACCGAGGGTCCGGGGTGCTTGACGTTGACCAGGCTGCCCGGCCGGGTCACCAGCCGGATCGGGCGGTAAGCGCCGGAGTTGATCGGGATGTCGTCGGAGACGACGTGCAGGAAGCCGCTGTAGCACGAGGCGGCGGTGACGACGAAGGTGGCGTTGATCGGCCCCTTGGCCTGGTCGTCCGAGTCGGTCCAGTCGCAGATCGCCTCGTCGCCGCGGATGGTCAGGCGCAGGCGCATCCAGTAGGGGCGGCGGGTGATGCCGTCGTCCTCCATCTGGTCCTGGGCGTAGTAGACGCCGTCGGGCATCTCGGCGATCTCGGCGCGCATGAAGCGCTCGGAGTAGTCGAGGAGCTGGTCGGAGGCGGCGGTCAGCGTCTCGGCCCCGTAGGTGGTTAGCAGCTCCTGCACCCGCGCCTCGGCGACGTGCAGCGAGCCGATCATGGCGTGGTAGTCGCCCCAGGAGGTCTTCGGCGTGCGGTGGTTGGCGAGCAGGATGCGCCAGATGTCTTTCACGTACTCGCCGCCGGCCATGATCTTCACCGGCGGCAGCCGCAGCCCCTCCTGATAGACCTCCGTGGCGTCGGCGGCGAAGGAGCCGGGGGCCATGCCGCCGATCTCGCCGACGTGGGCGATGTTGCCGACGAACCCCCACGGCTTCCCCTCGTGGAAGACCGCCTGCACCACCAGGTGCTCCGGCATGTGGCACTGGCCGCGGTAGGGGTCGTTGTGGATGTAGACGTCGCCGGGGCCGAAGGCGTCGAGCCCGACCTCGTCCAGCATCCACTTCATGGCGTACTGGCAGGAGCCGAGCATGGTCGGGCAGAACTCGGCCTGCCCGATGAGGTCGCCGCGCAGGTTGAAGAGCATGCAGGAGAAGTCGAGGCCTTCGTTGAAGATGGGGGAGTAGCTGGTCCGCATCATGGCGGTGCCCATCTCGCGGCAGACGTTGACGAAGGCGTTGTTGATGACGCTCAACGTCACCGGGTCGATCTGTTCGGTTCGGGTTTGCGTCGCCATCGTTCGTGCTCCTGGGGTGTCGGGGTGTCGGGGTGTCGGGGTGTCAGGGGTTCGTTCCTCCTGTCACCCTGTCACCCTGACACCCCGTCACCCACCGTAACCGTCATCACGCCGCTGCTGCCCACGTCCAGGCGGTGGCCGGGGTGGACGAGGGTGGTCGAGCTGACTTCTTCGACGATGAGCGGGCCGGGCGCGGGAAAGCCGGCGGGAAGGTCGTCGCGGCGGTAGATCGGCGTGGCGAGGAGTCCGTGGGTTTGGAAATAAACCTCGCGTTCGCTGGAGGGTTGGCCGCCAGGGCGGCGGCCGTTGGACGACATCGCCGGCAGGGAGACGGCGCCGGTGTGGCCGGAGACGGTGACGTTGAAGCGGATCAGCTCGATGGTCTCGCCGCCGATGGCGTAGCCGTAGAACTGCTCGTGGAGGCGGTGGAACGCGTCCAGGGTCTCGGCCAGCAGGTCGGGCGTGACCTCGCCGGGGGGCATGGGGACGTCCTGTTCGTAGTTCTGGCCCCAGTAGCGCATGCTGACGGAGCGCTCGATCTCCGGCTCGGCCATGAATCTCTCGCGGCGGAGCTGGGCGAGCGCGGCGTCGGTCATCGCGGCGAAGTGGGCGCCGACGGTGTGGGCGTCGATGGCGTCGGAGCGGAAGTGCTTGCTCCAGACCTGGCTGATCTTCGGCTCGGCGATGAGCGCGCCGAAGGCGGAGGTCAGCCCCGGATAGACCGGAACGATGACCTGGCGCATCCCCATCTTGGCGGCGATGTCGGCGGCGTGCAGCGGGCCGGCGCCGCCGAAGGCGACGAGGGCATACTCGCGCGGGTCGAGGCCGCGGTCGATGGAGAGGACGCGGATGGCGTTGGCCATGTTCTCGTTGGCGATGTCGATCACCGCCCGCGCCGCTTCCATTCGCCCCAGGCCCAGGCGCTCGCCGAGCGCGTCGAGCGCCCGCTCCGCCTTGGCCACGTCGAGCCCGATCGTGCCGCCGAGGAAGTAGGCGGGGTTGAGGCGGCCGAGCACGAGGTTGGCGTCGGTGACGGTGACCTGGTCGCCGCCGGCGTCGTAGCAGACCGGGCCGGGGTCGGCCCCGGCGCTCTGCGGCCCGACGCGCAGCAGGCCGCCCTTGTCGATCCAGGCGATGGAGCCGCCGCCGGCCCCGATGGTGGTGAGGTCGATGGTCGGCGTGGCGACCGGCAAGCCCCACTCGATCTCGAAATTGGTCGAGTGCGAGATCTTGCCGTCGCGGACCAGGCCAACGTCGCAGGAGGTGCCGCCCATGTCGAGGGTGACCAGATTCGTGGCGCCGGCGAGCTGCCCGAAGTAGTGGCCGGCGATGATGCCGCCGGCCAGACCGGAGAGGAGGAACTTCACCGGCTCCGCCTCGGCGGCGTCGGCGGGGGTTTTGCCGCCGTTCGATTTCATCAGCGACCAGGGGACGTCCATACCGGCCCGGGCGAACGCGGCGCCGGCGTCCGCGATGTAGCGCTCCATGATCGGCTTGACGTAGCCGTCGGCGATGACGGTGCTGCCCCGCTCGTACTCGCGCCAGATGGGGGCGACCTGGTGCGAGAGCGAGACAGGGATAGCGGGGAAGCGCGCTTCCAGAAAGTCGCGCACGCGCAGCTCGTGGGCCGGGTTGACGTAGGAGAAGAGGAGGCAGACGGCGAAGGCGACGTCGCCCGAGGCATCGACCAACCGCGCCTCGATGCGCGCGGCGAGATCGGCCAGCGCCTCGTCGGTGAGGGGGATGAGGGTGGCGCCATGGAAATCGAGCCGCTCGGCCACGCCGAGGCAATTGCGGCGCTCGACCAGCGGCAGCGGTTTGCTCCACTTCAGCGAGAAGTGGTGCTTGCGGTTCATGCGCTGGATGTACGGCACATCCTCGAAGCCGGCGGTGGTGACGTAGATGACGGTGGCCCCGGTGCGCTGCAGCAGCGCGTTGGTGGCGACCGTCGTGCCGATGCTGATGGCTTCCAGCGCCTCGCTCTCAACCTCGCTGCGCGCGATGGCGTGCATGATGGCGTCGACCGGGCGGGCCGGCGTCGAGGGCGTCTTGGCGACGACGAGGGCGCCGCCCTCGTCGATGCCGATCAGATCGGTGAAGGTCCCTCCCGTGTCGATACCGAGGCGAACGGGCATCGGAACTCCTGTCTGAAAGTAGTCGATTCGCGATTCGTGGCGATCAGCTTATCCCGGATTTCGCGATCCTGCCGTTGCCTCGACACGTCCGGCAGCCCATCACTGACCGGAAATGGGCGATCATTGCCGAGCGAGGACGCGCGACACACAGCGGATCGTGCACGGTCGGAAGGATGAAACACGTTCATGCGGTCCCTGAAAGCGTTTCTGCGCACCCTCCCCGACACCCTCTGGCGGCTCACGGTCATCCTGGCGATCGTGGCCTTCCTCACTCAAATCGGCGTCGCCGTGGCGCGCAGCGGGGCGGTCTCGATCGAGCTGCTGCTGGCGGAGTTCGTTTTTACGCTGGTGTTTCTGGCGCTGCCGCTCGGCATCAGCTGGTATGGCCGGGAGCGCAACTCGCTCTGGTACACGGGCGGGGGGTTGTTTCTGCTGCTGGCGATGTGGCGGATTTTCTTTTTCTGAGGCGGACAGTGAGTCGGAGGGCAAGGAAATGAAACTTCTCTACTATCCCGAAACCGATTCCCTCTCCATCGACCTCAACCCCAAACCCGGCGCCGACGTCCAGGAGATCGCCGGCGGCATGGTGGTCGATTTCGATGCCGAAGGCCGGCCGGTCGGCATCGGCATCCCGCACGCCTCGCAGAACCTCGACTTGTCGATCCTCGCAACGCGCGCCCTGCCCCCCGCGACGTCAAGCTGAGCTGCGCCGCCTGCGGCGCGGTTCGGAGGTTGTGTCGTGCCGCGCGCAGCAAGGAATTTCGGGGCTCCCGTGAACGACCAGTCCCTGGCGCCGAGATTCCTCCTTCGTCGGAATGATACGATGTCGGCACGCCGCTCCGGCGCACCCGAACCCCGTCACCTCCGTCAGAATCCGGCCCGCAGCACCGAGAGCAGGCCGCCGAAGAGCGCCGAGCCGATGCCGAAGACGGCGGCCAGCAGGATGTCGATGACCAGGATGACGGCGAGGGCGACCAGGCCCGTGCCGACGGCGCGCCCGGTGTCGAACTCGAACGCCTCCCGCAGCGCCACGATCGCCGCCGCCAGGAACCAGAAGAAGACGACCAGCCCCACGATCCAGCCCAGGATGGGGATGATCCCCAGCACCAGCAGGATCTTCGGCGCCTGGGCGAACCCGATGGTGCGCAGCACCTGGCCTGGCGTCACTGAGGTGTCCCCGCTCGAGAAGAGGCTGGACCCGACGTAGTAGGCCACGAACGAGAAGATGACCCACTGCAGCAGCGAGGAGATGGCCGTGCCGAGCAGGTTCTGGATCAGGTCACGGCTGAGGATGGCCCCGATGCCGGCGGCGAGCGCGGCAAGAACGACGGTCAGGGCCGCCTGCCCGTTGGCGTTCGTGTCCTGTTCGACGTCGCGGTAGGTCCGCGCCTCGAGCATCAGCGCCCCTCGCAGGCGATCGACGTAGGACGACGATGGGGACGAACCGTAGGGCGTCGGTTGCATGATGGACCTCCTCGATTGCGAGCCTTGCCGTCAGGCGAGCAGCACGGCGAGCGTGGTCAACGCCACGGCGATCAGGATGACGACGCCCACGGCGGCCAGAAACGCCGCGACCCGGATGACAAGGGCCTGCCAGATGCCGACGCCGAACGCCGCGCGCACCGCCATGACGCCGGTCACCAGCGACCAGAGCCAGCCGAGCAGGGCCAGCATTGGCCCCACGATGGGGATCGGCAGCAGATACCAGGCCAGCGACGGCGAATAGCCCCAGGCCACCAGCCGCCGCATCTCCACCGTCGTTACCGCCTGGCCCGTTGGGCGCGCGATCCGATTGCCGATGGCCGTCAGCAGCCACGACGTCAGATACCAGGTCAGGACCAGCCCGGCGACGCTGGCCGCCAGCCCCAGCACGAGCTGATCGGTCGTCTCGAACGTGAGCTGCGCGGCGAAATCTTCGAGATCGGCGGCCACCTCCTCCGACATGCCGGGAAACGTGAGGACCACCGGCGTCGTCACCAGCACGATGCCCTGGCTCAGCCCGAGGAGGAGGACGATCCACCACGCCTGGCTCGCCGTGGCGGCGTCCCGCCGGATCCCCTCGAACGTCGCCCGCTTGAGCCCGACGACCCCGGCCAGGCGCTCCCAGAACGACTCCTGCAACACGGCCAGCATGCGGCTGGGCTCTCCCTCACGCGTTTTCGGCCAGTTCCGCGGGAGAGTGTAGCGGTCACGGGCCGGGAACGATGGCGGATCGCGCCGGCAAGCCGCTCAGTCGTTCACAATTGCGGCGAAGCTTTCGTCCAGGATGCGGATAGCGTCGTCCACATCGCGCTCGCGAACGATCAGCGGCGGGCAGATGCGGATCACGTTGGCGTGCAGCCCGCCCCGCCCGATGATGAGGCCGCGCCGCTTCGCCTCCTCCTGCACCCGGAGCAGCGCGTCCGCGGCCGGGTCTTTGGTCTCCCGGTCGCGGACCAGCTCGACGGCGACCATCAGGCCCATGCCGCGCACGTCCCCGATGACCGGATGCCGCTCCGCCAGCTCCCAGAGCCGGGCGATGAGATAGTCCCCGACGCGGCGCGCGTTCTCGCGCAGGTTGTGGGTGGCGATGTAGTTGAGGTTGGCCAGCGCCGCCGTCGTGGCCACGGGGTTGCCGCCGAAGGTGGAGAGCGACAGGGAGCGGATCGCGGAGGCGAGCTCGTCGGTGGCGATCACGCCGCCGATGGGGATGCCGTTGGCCATCCCCTTGGCGAAGACGACCACGTCCGGCTCGACGTGGTACGCCTGGAAGCCCCAGTCCGCCGCCCCGGTGCGGCCCCAGGCGGTCTGCACCTCGTCGCTGATGAAGGGGATGCCGTGCCGGTCGAGGATCTCTTTCACCATGACGAAGTATTCCGGCGGCGGGGCGATGAAGCCGCCCACGCCCTGGATCGGCTCGGCCACGAACGCGGCGGGCTGTCCGCTCGTGGTGGTGCGGATCACCGCCTCCACGTCGCGGGCGCACAGCAGCCCGCACGAGGGGTAGGTCTTTTCCCAGGGGCAGCGGTAGCAGTACGGATTGCCGACGTAGTGGACGTGCAGCGGGGAGAGGGTGCTGGAGCGCCACGGCGTCTGCCCGGAGGCGTTGATGGCAGCGAAGGAGCGGCCGTGGTAGGAGTGGCGCAGGGCGATCAGCTCGTTGGAGTTGCGGTTGAGGGTGGTGATGAGGAAGGCGGCTTCGTTCGCCTCGGTGCCGCTGTTGGTGAAAAAGACCTTGTTCAGCGCCGGCGGGGTCATCGCCCGCAAGCGTTCCGCCAGCTCGATCTGGGAGCGGATCAAGAAGAGGGTGCTGGTGTGGGTGATGCGATCGAGCTGTTCCTTGACCGGCTCGTTGATCTCGGGGATGGCGTGGCCGGAGGAGACGGTGGCGATGCCGCCGAAGAAATCGAGGTATTGCTTGCCCGCGCCGTCGTAGACGTACTGCCGCTCGCCGCGCCGCAGCTCGATCGGCTCGTCGTAGAAGAGCCCTACGCTGGGGAACAGACTCTCCCGGTGCCGGCGCAGCAACTCGGCGGCGTCATGGGCGATCGTCACGTCGGCCTCCGAGTCTCTGGGCCCCATGGGGAGCGGCTGCCGAACTTTTCATCACCAAGGCCGTGTACTACGCTTGGCCCGGCTGCACGATCTTCATCGTGATGTGACGGTACCATGCACCCACAAAGCCGGCGACCCGATCCCGGTCCCAACGCGACGCATTCCCTTCCGGCGGTTCCGCATCCATCGCGCCGATGCCGGCTCGTGCGTCCCGCGTGATGCCCATGGGCGACCCCCACCGCGAAGCGGAGGCGGAGCGCCGCTCCGACGCCCATCTCGCCGCCCTGATCGACCAGACCATCGCCGGCATCGCCGAGACGGACCTGACCGGCCGCTTCCTTCTCGTCAACGACCGGTATTGCAAGATCACCGGCTACCCACGAGATGAGCTGCTCGCCGGCCCGCGCATGCAGGACATCACCCACGCGGACGACCTGGCCGGCAGCCTCGACCTGTTCGGGCGGCTCGTCGCGGACGGGACGCCGTTCACCATCGAAAAACGCTACGTACGCAAGGATGGCGGGGCCGCCTGGGTCCACAACAGCGTCTCCGCCGTGCGCGACGACGCCGGGCGCATCGCCTCCGTCCTCGCCGTCGTCGTCGACGTCAGCGAGCGCAAGCGCGCCGAGGCCGAGCTACGAGCCAACGAGGCGCGCTTGCGCGCCCTCGCCGACGTCACCGCCAGCGCCATCTGGACGGCGTCGCCGGCGGGCGACGTCCTCGACCAGTCAGCCGTGCGCTGGGCGTTCCTGACCGATCTGCCGGCTGAGGAGCTCGCGGCCGAATGGTTGGCCGCCGTCCACCCCGACGACCGCGAGCCCGGCAACGCGCGTTGGTGGGCCGGCATCGCGGCAGGGCAGCCATTCGAGTTCGAGCAGCGCGTCCGCCAGCGCGACGGGGCGTACCGCCACTTCATCGTGCGGGCCGTGCCGGTACGCGGCGAGGACGAGGGTATCCAGGAATGGGTCGGCGCCGACGTCGACATCACGCACCGCAAACGCGCCGAAGCCGAGCTGCGCGAACGCGACGAGCTGCTGCGGCTGACGTTGCAGGCGGCGCGGGCCGGCGCCTGGGTCCGCGATCCGGCCACCGGCCGGGAAGCGTGGTCTCGGGAAATCTTTCCCTTGCTGGGACGCCATCCCGGCGAGATCGAACCCGCTTTCGATAGTCTGCTCGCCGTCGTTCACTCCGACGACCGGGAGATGCTGCGCACCCAGGCTGCCACGGATATCCCGGCCGGGCGCGATGGGCAGGCCGAATTCCGCGTCGTCTATCCCGACGAGAGCGTTCACTGGATCCTGGCGCGGGGGCGCACCATCATCGACGCCGCGGGGGCGCCGCGACGGGTCGGGCTGATGCTGGACGTCACGGAGCGCATGCACGCCGAAGAAGACCTGAAACGCAGCGAAGAACGCTACCGGACGCTGTTCGAGAGCGTCGACCAGGGCTTCTGCATCATCGAGATGATCGAAGACGCGGACGGACGCGCCGTCGACTACCGCTTCGAGGAGGTCAATCCCACGTTTACGCGCCACACCGGCCTGGCCGACGCCGTCGGAAAGACCGCCCGCGCTCTGGCGCCGGGTCTGGAGGATCACTGGGTCGAGATCTACGGGGAGGTCGCGAAGACGGGCGAGCGGCGGCAGTTCGAGCTGGGCTCGGCCGCGATGGGGCGCTGGTTCGAGGTGGAGGCGGTGCGCATCGGCGGGGAGGGCAGCCGCCGCGTGGCGCTCCTCTTCTCCGATATCACCGAGCGCCGGCGAACCGAAGAGGCGCTGCGCGAGGGCGCCCGGCAAGACGCCTTCCGCGCCGCGCTGACCGACGCGCTCCGCCCCCTGACGGACCCGGTTGCCATCCAGGCCGAGGCCAGCCGCCTTCTCGGCGAGCATCTCGGCGTGAGCCGCGTGGTCTTCGGGGTGGCGGAGGCGGATGATAAGCACGTCATTGTGCGCGGCGACTACGCCGTTGGCCTCCCCAGCGCGGCCGGCCGCTACCGCCTCGAGGAGTTCGGCGCCGAACTGGCGGCGGCGATCCGCGCGGGGCGCACGACCGCCGTCGATGACGTCGCCGCGGTCCCGGACCTCGGCATGGGGGAGCGCGCCGCGTTCACCGGGCTCGGCGTCGTGGCCTACGCCGCGGTCGGGCTCGTCAAGCAGGGGCGGTTGGCGGCGTTGCTGGCCGCCGGCCACGCCTCGCCCCGGACCTGGACCGCCAGCGAAACCGCGTTGCTCGCAGAGACAGCGGAGCGGACATGGGCCGCGGCGGAGCGCGCCGCCGCCGAAGCGGCGCTGCGCGAGAGCGAACGCCGGCTGCAATCCCTGGCCGACGCCATGCCGCAGGTCGTCTGGGCCGCCGACCCCGACGGCACGGTGCGCTATTACAACAGCCGCGTGGCCGGGTTCGGCGGGGTTGCCGAGCCCGAACCCGGAGTTTGGGTGTGGCAACCGACCCTGCATCCGGACGACCTGCCGGCCACCCTCGAAGCCTGGGAGCGGGCCATGCGCGACGCATCGCCGTACGCTCAGGAGCATCGCATCCTGATGGCCGACGGGGAGTACCGCTGGCACCTCAGCCGGGCCATCCCGATTCTCGACGCCGCGGGCCGCATCGACACCTGGTACGGCACCGCGACCGACATCCACGACCTGAAGCAAGCCGAGATCGCGCGCCGCGAAAACGAGGAGCGGCTGCGCGTGGGCATCGACGTCGCCGGCTTCGCCCTGCTCGAAGTCGACTACGACGCCGACGTCATCCACCTCAGCGCGGAGGCGGCCCGCCTCTACGGGTTGGGGAACGACGCCGTCACCCTGCCGCGGGAGCAGGTCCACGCCGCGTTCCATCCCGACGACCGCGACGCGCTGCGTCGCCGCATCGCCCGCGCTCCCGGCCCGGACGCCGCCGAGCCGTACACCACCGAGTACCGCGTCCTCCACCCCTCGGGGGAGGTGCGCTGGCTCAGCGTGCGCAAGCAGGTCATGTTCGAACGCGATGGTCCGTCTCCGCGCCCGGCGCGGGCCATCCTGGCGGCGCTCGACATCACCGAGCGCAAGCAGGCCGAAGCCGATCGCCAGGCCCTCCTCGATGCCCTGGCCCACGATCTGCGCAACCCGCTGACGGTCCTGAGAATGCAGGCCCAGCTGTTGCTCCGTCAGTTCGAGCGGGGACGTATGCCCGAGCGCGACGTGCTCGCGGAGCGGGTCGCCGGTTTTCTCGATCTGGCCCTGCGCATGACCGGCCTCATCGACGACCTGGAAGAGCACGCCCACCTGGGCATCGGCGGCGGCGCGCCCGATCGGCAACCGACCAATCTCGTCGCCCTCGCGCGCGACAGCGTCGAGGAACTGGAGCAATCGACCGGCACGCGCGTCATCCGGCTCGAGTCGAACGAACCCGAGCTGGTCGGCTCCTGGGATCCGCTGCATCTGCGCCGGGTGCTGGACAACCTGCTCGGCAACGCCGTCAAGTACAGCCCGGCGGGGAGCGAGGTGCTGGTGCGGCTGACCCGCGCCGGACCCTACGCGGTCATCGAGGTCCGCGACGAGGGGATCGGCATCCCCGCCTCCGACCTGCCGCACATCTTCGCCTTCCGCCACCGCGGCGGCAACGTCGGCGCGGTGGCGGGCAGCGGCGTCGGGCTGGCCGGCGTGCGGCAGATCGTGGAGCGCCACGGCGGTACGGTGTCGGTGCAGAGCGAAGAGGGCCGCGGCAGCGTCTTTACCGTCCGGCTGCCGCTCCTGATCTCCGGTCGGTGAAGCCGGCGCCCAACGCCCCACGCCAGTGCGAGCGTCAACGCGCCGCGCGCGTCGTGTCATTCCGACGAAGGAGGAATCTGGGCGTTACCGAAACCGGGTTCCCATGGAGCCGAGATTCCTCGCTCCGCTCGGAATGACACGGGAGTGGGGGGCCCTACCCCCTTCCGGCCCGCCGCACCAGGGCGGCCAGCGCCAGCAGCGCTCCGGCAATCGCCACGCGCTGCCGCATGGGGTGGAACTCGAAGGTCCGCGCGTAGCCGTTGCCGAGCACGGTCTCCTTGCCGAAATCGCCTTCCACGGCGCTGCTGTTGGGGACGGGCGCGAAGAGGTTGTCGACGCCGTCGTCGGGGCGGTTGCTCTTCTGCATGCGGAAGGCGAGCCCGCCCAGGGTCATGACCTTGTCGACCAGCGCCGGGCTGAGGCGTCGCAGCAGCAGCGCGCTCTTGCCCGCCCCGCCGACGACGATTTCGCGCGTGGGGTGCTCCGCGGCCCAGACGATGGCTTCCGCGACCGCCGAGGGCGGGTAGGCCGGCGGCGTGGGGCGAGGCAGGGCGCCGAGCCTGGAGCGGGCGTGGTTGAAAAACGGCGTGTTGATGCCGTAGGGCAGGATCGTCGTCACGGTCACGCCGGCCCGCTCGTGATCCAGCTCCATGCGCAGCGCATCGGAGAACC
Source organism: uncultured Chloroflexota bacterium (assembly GCA_937870845.1). Lineage (GTDB taxonomy): Bacteria > Chloroflexota > Chloroflexia > Thermomicrobiales > UBA6265 > JACCXM01. Next base: position 4,245 of record CALMZR010000076.1, on the reverse strand, counting down.
CCATCACCCCGTGCTTGGCCGCGCTGTAGGCGGCCAACAGCGGCACGGGGAGCCGTCCCGCCACGGAGGCGACGTTGATGAGCGTCCCCCCTGATTGGCGCAGGTGCGGCAGCGCCGTCTTCGTGCCGTGGATCGTCCCCAGCAGATCGACCTCGACGACGCGGCGCATCTCCTCGACGGTGGTCTGCTCCACCGTGCCGTACGTCGCGATGCCGGCATTGTTGACCCACGTATCGATGCGGCCAAAGTGCGCCGCCGCCCGATCCGCGGCCTGCAGCACCTGCACCGCGTCGCTCACGTCCTCTGCCGCGACGAGCGCCTGCCCGCCGGCGGCCTCGACTTCGGCGGCGACCTCGTGCAACATCGCCTCGTCCCGCGCCACGAGGACGATCGACGCGCCGCGCCGGCCCAGCATGCGCGCGGCCTCCCGCCCGATCCCGGACGACGCCCCGGTGACGACGACGACTTGCTCGGAGAGGGGACGGGGCATGGTGCGCTCCTGACGAGGGTGATGGGGTGATGGGGTGATAGGGTGTTAGGGGGAGGGGCTCGCGCCGGTTGCGCCCGACTCCCCAACGATCATCATTGCATGGTGTTCGCAATCGCCATGCCATTCCGCTCCCCATCACCCTAACACCCTATCACCCCATCACCCCGTCACCGCGGCGGCCGGCAGACGGACGATGTGCGCCCGTGCATGGTTTCCCCGTCGCGGCGCAGGAGGATGGTGAAGTGCTCGATGGCGTGCGCAGCGCGGCCTTCGACGCGGTCGGCGTCGTGGGGGTCGTACCAGAGCATCTCGACCGAGACCGAGTAGGTGGCGCGGGAGAGGGGAAACTCGGCCAGCCAGCCCTGGCCGCTGAAGTAGCTGGCCAGGTCGTCGCTGGCCAGCTCGCGCGCCGTCTCGCTCTGGCGCACGATGCGCGAGGCGCCGGTTTCCTCATTCAGCGCGGAGACAGACGCGTTCCAGCCGACCATCTGCTCGTCGGTGGCGTCAGTGCGATTGCGTGCGAACATCACCGGCGGGTTGACGCGCAGCCAGGTCTCGCCCAGCGAATCGCGGCCCGGCAGGACGATGTCGCAGACGGCGCCGGGGGAGTCGTACATGTCGGCCAGGCGGTGGCGGCCGACCTCGCCTTCGTGGCCGAGCTCGATGTCGGCCAGCGCGACGGGCGCCTGCGCCAGGAGGCCGGCGGCCATGAGCAGCAGGGCCAGCCGCGCCGTGACCGGCGGCCGGCGGGCAGGAACTCGGACGTTGGCCGGAGACGTGCGATTCATCGCGTTGGCGATCCGGTCGCTCGATGGCAGAACGCGCGAGACGCGAATCTACCGTACCATGGACGGCCCAGAGCGAGATCGATTGCGTAGGCACGAGGTCAGAACCATGCGCGGGAAAGCGGCCATCCTCGACGGCCCGGACGGGGCGTTTTCCGTCGCCGAAGCGGACGTGCCGGAGCCGGACGCGAACGGCATCCTGGTCCGCCAGGAGCTGTGCGGCATCTGCGGCACCGACGCCTACGTCTACCGCGGCGGCCTGCCGGGGGTCGTTTACCCCATCGTGCTCGGGCACGAGACGGTCGGGGTGGTCGAGCGGCTGGGGGCGAACGTCGGCGAAGACAGCACGGGGCGGCCGTTGGCGGAGGGCGACCGCGTGTATGTCGCCCCTGGCATCGCCTGCCGCCGGTGTGTCTACTGCGTCGTGCATCAGCAGCCGACGCTGTGCCTGAACCGGCGCGGCTACGGGCTGCGCCCGCCGGCCGACGCGCCGCCGAACTTCCAGGGCGGCTTCAGCCAGTATCTCAACCTGATCCCCGGCTCGACCTTCCTCAAGATGGATACCGACGCGACGGCCTCGGTCGTGCTCGAGCCGCTGACGATTGGGCTGCACCAGGTGAGCCGCGCAGCGATGCCGGTCGGCTCGACGGCGGTGATCCAGGGGGCCGGGGCCATCGGCATCCTGACCCTCGTCGCGGCGCGGGAGGCCGGGGCGCTGCGGACGATCGTCGTCGGCGCGCCCGATTCGCGGCTGGAGCTGGCGCGGGAGTTCGGCGCGGACGTCACGCTCAGCATCGAGGAGGTTCCGGACGCAGGGGAGCGGGTGCGCCTGGTGCGGAAGGAGACGCCCGGGGGGCTGGGGGCCGACGTGGTGTTCGAATGCACTGGCTTCCCCAACGCCATTCCCGAGGGGATCGACATGCTGCGCCGCGGCGGCACGTATGTCGAAGCCGGGCACTACACCGACCACGGCGACGTGGCGCTGAACCCGTTTCGCCACATGGTGCACAAGCAGATCACGCTTGTCGCCGTGTGGGGGGCCGATGTGCCGCACTTCGTCGCCGGACGGGCGTTGATCGAATCGGGCAAGTACCCGTTCGCCGATCTGGTCTCGCATACCTTGCCGCTGGAGCGGGTGGCGGAGGGGATCGCCGCCATCGGGGGGACGTACCGGATCGACGGGGTGGAGATTCGGAAGGTGGCGGTGGCGGCGCACGGAACGGGGTGACAGAGTGTCGGGGTGTTGGGGTGTCAGGACGGTGAGAATCAGCGAGGAGCCGAGATCATGACGAAACAGCCCGAATCCCGCTCTCCTGTCACCCTGTCACCCCAAGACGCTGACACCCTCGCCACGATCGAGCGATTCAACGACGCGTTCAACCGGCACGACGTCGACGCCATCATGGCGCTGATGACCGAGGACGTGGTCTTCGAGAACACTTCGCCCGGGCCTGATGGCGAGCGGCATGAGGGCCAAGCGTCGGTGCGCTCCGCGTGGGAGACGTTTTTTGCGGCGTCTCCCAACGCGCATTTCGAGGCGGAGGAGCTGTTTGCCTGTGGCGACCGCGCCGTCGTGCGCTGGCGCTATTCCTGGGGGGACGGGCACATCCGCGGCGTCGACGTGTTCCGGGCGCCAGACGGGAAGGTGGCGGAGAAGCTGTCGTACGTGAAGGGATAGGCGCGGCGCGGCCGACTGCTTCGCCGGCCGCGCCGCGCGGACCCTGGCTTACGCCCGCGCCGCGGCTTCCGCGGACGGCGCCAAGGCGGGGTCCATCCGGTCGCTCGCGCGCCGAATGGCGCGCGACCGCATGGAGGCCATGCCGGCCGCGACGCGCCCCACGACTGCGGCCCCTGGCAAACGGAACTCGGCCAGGGCGTCGAGCTCTTCGGCGGTGAACTGTCGCCGTCGCCCCTCCGCATCGCGCGGTCCAATGCCAACGTCGCAGGCCGCCATGACGGCGATCGCCATCTGAAACTGGTTCATCGCGCTACTCCTCTCTATGCTTTATGTCGTCTCTGCCGTTGCCGGCGCGAGATCGGTCGGTGTGGTCGGCGTTGGCCGCGGCGGCGCGCTCATGCGGGTGTGCAGCGCCGTCAGTCCGTGCCGGAAGCCACGTCCCCATGGCGTCCTCCCGCGACGGGAGGCGCCGGCTCGTCGCGTCTGCCGCAACTGCTCGGCGTGCGCCAGGAGCTCGGCGTGGCGGATTTCGGCGAGCGCAATTACGGTGTGAGCATGCATCGGCGTCTCCTTTGGCGCCCTTGCCGGCGCCGGCTCACGCGACACGGCAGGCCGCGGGCGAATGGCCTGCCCATGGTGCGCCGCCGGAGCCCCGGAGACATCGGTACGCTTACCGATTTCCATACCGAGTTCCGAACTTCTTTACGATCGCGAGGATGGGAAACGCGCCGGTTGTCGGGCCAGGCAGGGGGCGTTGCGGTGAGCTTCCGCGGCCCGTTGCCCTTCCCGAGGACCCCACGGGATCGCGGCTCCGTTCGCCAGTCCAACCGCTTCCGCGGCAGATCTCAACTCTTACCCGACGCTTTGCCTATTGAGGGCGGTCGCTGCCCGGATTGGCCGGCACAATGGCGGCCAAACGCGGCCCGGGCCCGGCATGGGGCCGAACGTAGTTGTCGAGCGGCGAGGCACGAACACAGCGATGGAGGAGAACCGCATGGGGGCCGCCGCGGCCAGTTCGTTCCAGGTCCTGACCGAGCTTGGCGCCGTCCCGTCCACGTACCGCCACGAATGGCGCGTCGCCACGCCGCAGGTCCCGCTCATCCGGCCCAATGCCGTGTTCGAGTGGTATCACGTCCACCGCGAGGGCGTGTCGATTCCGCAGGCGATGGACGACGAGGGGCGGGCGGTCATCGCCGAGGCCATGGCCGGCGGCGCCTGGGACCCTTCGTACGGGCTGAACTTCGCGCTGCTGCACCTGAGCACGGCCCCCGCCTTCCTGATTGCCGGCGTCT
>CALMZR010000075.1 GCA_937870845.1 uncultured Chloroflexota bacterium | reverse complement strand
ACCGAGAGGTCGAAGCCGCCGGAGATGATGGCGAAGGTCATGGCGCAGGCAATGATGCCGATCACCGCGTTCTGCTGCAGCACGTTGCGCAGATTCGCCGCCGTGCGAAACTGCGGCAGCGTCGCCGCCAGGATGACGATCAACACCACGAAGACGACCACGATGCCATAACGCCGCCCGAAATCCATCGCCTGCGACCGCGCCGAGAGGAAGCCGCCCGCCGGAACCGCGCTCACGCCGCGCCCCCGCTCCACCGCTCCACCGTCGCCGCGCCGGTGATCAGGGCGACGATCTCCTCGGGAGACGAATCGGCGAGCCAGCGCTCACCGATCATCCGGCCGCGCCGCATCACCCAGACCCGATCGACGAGCCGAAAGACCTGTTCCAGGTTGTGGCTGATGATCAGCACCGCGAAGCCACGGTCGCGCAGCCCGGCGATCACCTCCTCCACCGCGCGCGTCTCCGCCGGACCCAGGGCGGCGGCGCTCTGGGCCAGCGCCTCCAGGCTGGGCCGGGGCGTGCCCAGGCAGCCGGCCACCAGCGCCTGCACCCACCGGGCCCCGTCGAGGACCCGCCGCCGCCGCACGCAGCCGGTGGCGCGCGCCGCCGCCTCGGCCATGGTCGTCAGCACGTGCTGCATCGTCTCGGCCACCTGTGCGAGACTGGTCATCGGGGCGCTCCTCGGGGCGATCGCCAGCTCCAACACCGCGATCATCCCCGAGCCGCGCCCCGCCCGCCAGCCCCTTATCTTGATGCCTATGGGGCGCTGCTTGCTGCGCCCCTACATCTGCATGCCGCCACTGGCCTTAAATCGGGTGCAGCCCGGTGAACTCCAGCGCCGTCGTCTCCGGGAAGCCGCAGCGGATGTTGAATGCCTGCACGGCGCCGCCGGCGGCGCCCTTCATCAGGTTGTCCAGGGCGGCCATGACGACGATGCGGTTGGAGGTTGGGTCGCGCTCGAAGCCGACGTCGCACCAGTTGGAGCCGGAGAGGAGCTTCGGCTCGGGGTAGCGGTGGACGCCGGAGGCTTCCTTGACCAGCCGCATGAACGGCTCGTTCTTGTAGGCGGCGCGGTAGATGGCCCAGATCTCCTTTTCCGGCAACGGCTCGGTCAGGAAGGCGTGCGAGGTGGCGAGAATGCCGCGCACGGCTTCGATGGCGGTGGCGGAGAAGGCGACCTCCGGCGCCTGGCCGTCGACGGTCAGCTCCTGGATGACCTCGGCCGAGTGGCGGTGGCCGGTCGGCTTGAAGGAGCGCATAGCCCCGCTGCGCTCGGGGTGGTGCGAGCCGAGGCCGGGGGCGCCGCCGGAGCCGGAGGAGCCGGTCTTGGCCTCGACCACGACCGGGCGGGAGAGGTCGACGACCTTGGCCTGAAAGAGGGGGTAGAGGCCGAGGATGCTGGTGGCGGCCATGCAGCCGGCGCTGGAGATGAGGTCTGCGCTGCGAATCTCTTCGCGGTGCAACTCCGGAATGCCGTAGACAAACGAGTCAAGGAGTGCGGGATCGGCGTGGTCGTGGCCGTACCATTTGGGGTAGTCGCCGGGATCGCGCAGTCGGAAGTCGGCGCTGAGGTCGACGACGATGGGCGCTTTTTGGCGTAGCTCGGCCATCTGGCCCATGGCCACGCCGTGGGGCAGGGCGCAGAAGAGGACGTCGACCGGCAGCAGGTCGGCCAGGGACGAGAATTTCATGTCCGACCGCTTGCGCAGGTTGGGGTGGACGGAGCGGACGAACTTGCCGGCGTTGCGCTCGGAGGTGACCTGCTGGATCGTGACTTCCGGGTGGTCGAGCAGGAGCCGGACGAGCTCGCCGCCCGCGTAGCCGCTGCCGCCGATGATGGAAACGTTGACCATGGTGTTCGAGCATCCTCCCTGCATGCGTGTGAGACCGGGTCGCCGTGGCGCTGGGCCGGGCACGGCATGCCGTGCCCCTACGGGGGATCGCCGCGGTCGCGATGGTGTTGCGTTTCGGGCTTCGTGGCCCAGATGACGGTGTAGAGCGAAACGCACGGGATTGGCCCGGAGGCGAGGTCCGCTTCGAGCCGCGCCATGCCGCGGGCGAACGCTTCCTCGTCGATGATGTGCAGCGAGGAGAACGCCTTGTCCCGATATGCCTGAAGGTCGGTAAGTTGGTAGTCGTGGCTAACCTGGACTAGGCGATGATCGACGAAGCCGGCTTCCGCTATCTCGTCGAGCAGGCGCGGGATGCCGGGATAGCGGCGCAGTTCCACCGGAATCGTTTCCGGGAAATGGCTTGAGAGCGGGCGTCGCTTGGGGATGTCGTCGTGAGAATCGGTTGCAGTCGCGATTCGGCCTCCGGAGCGCAGGACGCGCGCCGCTTCGCGGAAGTAGGCGGGGCGGTCGCCGATGTGATGGATGACGTCGGTGCTGAAGACGAGATCGAACGAGGCGTCGGGGAAAGGGAGGTCTTCTCCTCGTCCCTCGGCGAGCGTCTCCCACGAGGCGGCGTTGCGGGCGCGTGCCCGCATCTGCGCCGAGGGTTCGACCCCGAACATGCGGCAGCCGACTCGCTCGGTCAGCACCGCGGCGTAGTTGCCGGTGCCGCAGCCGACATCGAGGACACGCGTTTCAGCATCGAGGCGGCCGCCGGCGATGAGTTCCTCGACCACGCCGGGATGGACCTTGCGGTGCCGGGCGTACTCCGCCGCGCGGTGGTCGTAATCGAGAATAGGTTTCGTCGATATGGCCATCGCGGTCGTCAATCGTCGGCGGAGGCGAGGGCGGCTTCGTTCACGAGGGCGGTGCGGCGGGTTCGCTCAGCCTCCCCGACCTCGATTACGTAGTCGATGATCCTGGCCGGGATATCGACCCCGGTCGTGTCGATGCTGTTGCGGAACTCCATGGTGTAGTTGACCTCGTTGACGAGGAGGCCGCGGTCGCTCTCGAACAGGTCGATGGCGACCACGCCGCCGCCCACCGCTCGGGCCGCGGCCTGCGAAAGCTCGTGTAGCTCGTCGGTGACGGGGCAGTTGCTGGCCACCCCGCCGCGGGCGGTGTTGGTGATCCAGTGCGGAGAGTCGCGGTAGATGGCGCAGATTGTCTGGTCTCCGACGACGAAGGAGCGGATGTCCCGGCCAGGCTTGTTGACGAACTCCTGGAGGTAGAACGCGCCGTGGTGGAAGGAGCCGAGGGTGACCTTGTGCTCCAGCAGCGCCTCCGCCGCGTCGCGGTCGTTGACGCGGGCCAGCAGCCGGCCCCAGGAGCCGACGGCCGGCTTCATCACCACCGGGTAGCCGAGCTCTTCGCAGGCCTCCAGCGCCGTCTCCGGGGTGAAGGCGATCAGGGTGCGCGGGGCGGGGACGCCGGCCCGCTCCAGGGCGGTGGAGGTGAGGAGCTTGTCGCCGCAGATGTTGGCCACGTCGTAGCTGTTGACCGTGGGCACGCCCCAGTCGTTGAGGACGCGTAGGGTGTAGAGGGCGCGCAGGTGGTTGATGGCGCGCTCGAGGACGACGTGGCAGCGGGCCATCGCCGGGTCGGGCGCGGTCAGGTCGAGGAAGAAGGCCCGGTCGTCGAAGCGGACGACCTCGACCCCGCGCGCCTCCAGCTCGGCCAGCAGCAGCTTCTCTTCGACGCGCACCCGCGATTGCAGCACGCCGACGACGAGTGAGGTATTCACCGCATTGGCCCCCGATGCTTTTCGCCGATCATGCCGCCCGTACCCGCGCCATGCTGACGGCCTCGTCCACGATCACACCGGCGATGTCGACGTCGGTCGTCGTCATGAGGCCCTTGAACTCGCCGCCGGTGTTGACCTCCACGACTGCCAGCCCGTCTCGCGTCTCGATCAGGTCGATCCCGGCCAACCGCGCGCCGACCGCGGCGCAGGCCCGCAGCGCCAGGTCTTCGATCTCCGGCGTGACCGGGCAGGGGATCGACTCCGCGCCCCGCGCGGCGTTGGTCACCCAGTGCTTGGCCGTGCGGTAGGAGGCGGCCAGCACGCGATCGGCGACGACGTAGACGCGGATGTCGCGATCCGGTTTCTCAACGTACTCCTGGACGTAGAAGATGGCGTGGTGGAAAGAGCCGAGCTCCTTCTTCTGCTCCAGGATGGCTCGCGCCTGCTCCGGCCCGTTGGCCCGCGCCAGTAGCCTCCCCCACGAGCCGGTGACCGGCTTGAGCACGGCCGGGTAGCCGACGGTCTCGCACGCCTGGAGCGCCGAGGCGACGTCGAACGCGAGCAGGGTCCGTGGGTGGGGGATGCCGGCGAGCTCGAGCGCGAGGCTGTTCTCCGCCTTGTCGTCGCAGAGGCGCACCGCCTCGGCGCTGTTGAGGGTGGGGATGCCCCACCGCTGCAAGGCGCGCAGGGTGTAGCCGGAGCGCGAGTGAGCCACGCACCGGTCGAGCACCACGTCGAAATCGAGCCCGCTGCCTGGGGCATCGGGGGACGACAGGTCGATGACGAGCTGGCGGTCGAAGATGGGCGCCACCTCGATGCCGCGGTCGCGCGCCGCGGCGAGGATCGCCTTCTCCTCGGGGCGCAAGTAGGAGACGAGCACGCCGAGGCGAACCGGGCGCGTGAGGGGAGTCGGCGCGTGGCCGTTGGGGCTCATGCCGGTCATAGCGATACCAACACGTCGCGCAGGACGCGGATGGCGCGGCCGTACTCGGCGAGGTCGATGCGCTCTTCCGGGGTGTGGTCGAGCGAGGCGTCGCCGGGGCCGTACGTCACCATCGGGCATCGCCAGGCAGGGCCGACGATCGTCATGTCGGAGGTGCCGAGTTTGAGGGTGAAGCGCGGCGTGCCGCCTTCGGCGCGGATGGCGCGCAGGAAGGGCGGGGCCAGCGGCGTCTGCTTCGGGGAGCGGAAGCCCTCCTGCACGCCATTGACCTCGATCTCAGCCGAGCCGGCCAGCTCGCGGATGCGTCCCTGCAGCGCCGCCGTGTCGATCCCCGGCGGCAGGCGCAGACCGATGGAGAGGACCGCCTCGTCCTGCATGCCGTCGTTGCCGGCGCGCATCTCGCGCAGGGCGGGGGTGAGGGAGGTGAAGGTGGTCGTCGCTTCGTTGGCGGCGTTCATGGCGGCGAGTTCGGCCGTCAGCGTGTTCCAGAAGGCGATGGCCTGCTCACCGGCCGATTCACCCGGCCCGGCGGAATGGCGGGACGGTTGCGCCAACCGGCAGTGAAACCCGAGCGTGCCCCGATAGCCAAGGCAGACGGCGTCCCAGCCGCTCGGCTCGCCGATGACGCAGAAGTCGGGAGCGTCCCATCGCGCGACGGCGTTCGCCCCTGGTGAGCCCAGCCGCTCTTCCCCGACCGCGCCGACGACCGTGACTGTGGCGTTCAGATCTGGCGCGGCGGCGGAAGCGGCGGCGACGAAGGTGCACAAGGGCCCCTTGGCGTCGACGGCGCCGCGGCCCCACAGCACCCCGTCCTCGATGCGCACCGGGATGTGCCCCGGCACGGTGTCGATGTGCCCGAGCAGGACGACGCGCTTCGGCCCTGCCCCGATCGTGCCGATGGCGTTGCCAACCTCGTCGATCTCGACGGCGAAGCCGCGTGACGCCATCACCCGGCACAGCGCCTCGACCGCCGGCCGCTCCTGGTCGGAGAGGCTGGGGATCTCGACCAGGCGGCGCAGCAGGTCGATGTCTTCGGGCGCGGCGAGCGGCGCGGCGAGCGCCGTGGCGCGCTCAGGCGCTGATGACGAGATCACGATGCGTTCCTTGGTGTACGAGCGGCGACCAATCGGGATGCTGGTCAGACGCTTGACCCAGCACGGTGGCCGCCAGACGCTGCTCGACCGCCGAGGCGATGGCCCGGGCGACGGTGATGTCGCGGATCGGCATGGCGTGCCGGAACTCGGGGACCGGCCGCACGTCCCACACCACCGGCTCGGTCGCGGCGAACGCGATCTCGATGGCAATTAGCTCCGCGCGCAGCACGCGCGCGGCCTCTTCGGCCAGACGCAGCGCGCCGTCCGGGACGGAGACGCCGGCGGCGATATCGAGCGCGGTGGCCGCGCTATCGACGACGATGACGGTCGCCAGCTCGTGCGGGGCAGGGGCGCCGGCCTGGATGAGACCGAGCGAGCTGACCGAGCCGCCGAGGACGGCGCGGTGCTCCAGGACCGCTTCCGCCGTGTCGGTGTCCCACATGGCGATGGCGCGCGCTTTCAGATCGAGCGGCAGGAGCGTCGATGGCAGCTCCAGGGCCGTCACCGCGGCGAGCGCCGCCTCCTCGGAGGTGCAGAGGGCCGTCACGGGGCGCGGCAGGCCGTGCGCGGCGAGCGCGGAGGCGACGTCGAGCCGGTCGCCGGTAGCGGCGATGCCGGCGCTGAGCGCCGGGACGTGCAGGGCGCGGCAGGTGGTTAGCACGGCGCGGGCGACCTGCCGGTCGGGGTGGCGGTCGACGACGATCTGGGGAACGGGGAACGGCCGCCCTCCCGGCGCGACGGGGAGCGGCCCCACCGGCAACGGCTCGTCGGCAGGCGGAAAGAGCGCGGAGACGATGCCGGCATCCGCCAGCGCCGCCATGAGCGCCTTCTCTTCGACCCGACCGCGCGCGCAGAGCACGCCTACCGTCGCCATCGTCGTTCCCTTTGCTGTTGCCGCTCTCGTCAATGCCGGGGCCCAATTGCCCCGCCTACTCGCCCCAATCCTCGCCTTCTTCCGGCGCCAGTCCCACGGAGACTGGGTTCGTGGACAGGACTTCAAGATCGACGCCGCAGTCGGGGCAGGTGACGATCTCCCCCTGCTCGACGCCGCTCAACTCCCACTCGGCGCCGCACTCCGGACAGGTCACGTTCATCGCATTCTCCTCCCTCTGTTTCGTACTCGTCACGGCAGAACCCGCGTCCTGCCCCGAATCTGAACCTGGCGCATTACCCCATCGTTAGCAGGAGCACTGCCTTGTGCATGTGCAGGCGGTTGGCCGCCTGCTCGAACACGATCGATTGCGGGCCATCCGCAACCGCGGCCTCGACCTCCACGTCGCGCTGCATCGGCAGGCAGTGCATGAAAACCGCCGTCGGCCGCGCCTCGGCCATCAACGCTTGCGTCACTTTGTACGGCGCCAGCGCCACCCGCTTGTGCGGGTCGTCGGGTTGGCCCATGCTCTCGTGAACATCGGTGTAGATGGCGTCGACGCCGCTCGCCGCTGCCGCCGGATCGGGCGTCACCAGGATCGAACCGCCTGATTGGGCCGCCAGCTCCCGCGCCCGGGCAACCAACGTGGCATCCGGCTCGAATCCGTCCGGCGAGGCGACGGTGACGTGCATCCCGGCGGCGGTCCCGCTCAGCATCAGGGAGTGGCAGACGTTGTTGCCGTCGCCCATGTAGGCGAGCTTCAGCCCTTTGAGTCCACCGAAGCGGTCGTGGAGCGTCAGCAAATCGCTCAGCGCCTCGATGGGGTGGAAACGCTCGGTCAGCGCGTTGTAGACCGGGACGGAGGCGCCGCCCATAAAGGTGATGAGGTCCTCGTGGGCGCCGAAGCGGGCGGCGATGCCGTCCACGTAGCGGCTCAGGATTTGCGCCGTGTCCGGAAGCGTCTCGCCGCGGGTGAGCTGCAAGTCCTGTGCGCCGAGAAAGGTGGCGTGGCCGCCGAGCTGCTCCATCCCGGCCTGGAAGGCATTGCGGGTGCGCGTACTGGGGTGCTGGAAGAGCATGCCGAGCGTCTTGCCGGCCAGGTAGGGATGCGGCTGGCTCCGCTCCCGCTGCGTCTTCAGCCACAACGCCGTCTCGACGAGGGCGTCGACCTCCGCCCGCGACAGGTCGAGGTCGGAGAGGATGCTGCGACCGCGCAAGACGGGGGCGGCGGCGCGCGCGCTCGGGTCGTCGATCCAGGAGTGGACCTGACCGCCCGCTAGCGTGCCGAACTCGCCGATCGTCGTGACCATCGCTTCTAAACCGATGTCGACGAGAGCGTGTGCAGCAGCACCGCTTTTTGCAGGTGGAGCCGGTTCTCCGCCTGGTCGAAGATGATCGATTGCGGCCCATCCGCGACGGCCGTCTCCACCTCCTGGTCGCGGTGCATCGGCAGGCAGTGCATGAAGACCGCGGAGGGCTTGGCCGCGGCCATGATCGCGGTCGTCACCTTGTATGGAGCCAGGGCCACGGCGCGCGCCGCGGCGTCGGTCTGGCCCATGCTGACGTGGACGTCGGTGTAGACGGCGTCGGCGCCCTTGGCGGCGGCGAAGGGGTCGTCGGTGACGACGATCTCCGGATTCGCGCCGCTCGTCGCGCCGAGCCATCGCGCGTGGTTCACCACCTCCGGGTCTGGCTGGTATTTCTCTGGAGAGGCGACGCTGACGCTCATGCCCATGGCGGCGCAGGCCAGGAGCAGGGAATGGACCATGTTGTTGCCGTCGCCGAGGTAGGCGAGCTTGCGCCCGGCGAGACCGCCGAAGACCTCCTGCATCGTCAGCAGGTCGCTGAGGGCCTGCATCGGGTGGCAGCGGTCGGAGAGGCCGTTGAGCACCGGCACGCCGGAGGCGGAGGCGATCTCCTCGATGTCGGAATGGGCGGCGACGCGGGCGGCAATGCCGTCGACATAGCGGCTGAGGACCTGCGCCGTGTCGGCCAGGCTTTCGCCACGCTTGATCTGCAAGTCGTGGACGCCGAGGAAGATCGCCTGACCGCCGAGCTGCGCCATGCCCGCCTCGAAGGAGACGCGGGTGCGCGTGCTGGGGTGCTGGAAGATCATGCCGAGCGACTTGCCGGCCAGGTAGCCGTGGGCCTGCCCGGCGTAGCGCATCTTCTTGAGGCGCACGGCCGTCTCCAGCACCTCGACGATCTCGTCGCGGGTGAGGTCCGTGTCGGTGAGGACGCTGCGTCTTTGCAACCGCGCGCTGATGGTGAACGTCGGCAGATTGCCCGTACCGGGGCCGCCGAGCGAGATGGCGCGCGGGGCGATCGGGTCGGTGAACGGATCGGGCTGGGGCTCGACCCGGGTCAGATTCGGCGCTGGATGAATTGGCGACGGCTGCGGGGCCGCGGACGACTCGTACACGATATGCTCCCTTCGGTTCCTGACGTCACGATGACGCCCGGCGCCGGCCGGCAGCTCGGCTGCCGGGTCCGGACCGAAGGGGCGAGAGGCGTCTGCTCCCGCGGTACCACCCTTCTTGCGCCACCTCGGTTCGAGCCGGAGGAGCGCATCTCTCGGTTGTTGCTTCCGTGGGGACCACCCACCTGGGCCTACTTGCCGCGCGAGGCGACGTTCTTCGGCCAGCCGCTCGGGGGCGCGTTCGGGGCGATGCCGCGTCTCCCAGGCTTCCACCGTCCCTGGGTCGCTCGCGCGGATGTCGCCCGTACTCCTCCCCCTCGTCGCGGGGGATCGTCGGCCGGAACCTTCCAGCCAGACGATCGAGGCGTGGCTATGCGATTGTGTACGGCAGAGCGCTGATCGTTCCGCTGCCTGGCGGCCGTCAGCGCGTCGGACGGGACCGACGCGCCGGCCGCCCCAGCGGAGAGCGGGAGGCAGCCTCCCACCCGCGCTGCATAGCCCGTGTCATCGGGCTCCCTCCAAAACGTGGTGTGCTTGCGGCGCGTGGCCGGCGGACGTTGTCACTGCTGTTACTCCCGGTCGAGTGAATAAACGCGAACCAGACACACCCCGAGCAGGGTGGCCGCTGTCAGGCCGAACGGGGGGCGCCCGTCCGGCAGGTACGGGTTCGGAGATTCGGGACCGAGAGCGCGGTCATGAGAACGGCTACCCTTGCGCGAACGCACAATGATTGACCTGTCCGCCGTTGGACAGGGGCGACGATACGAGGATTGCCGAGATTTGTCAAGCGGGTGCGAAAGCCGAAGGGCCGAATTGGGCGAGATTCCATATACGGACGGGGCATCGTCACCTGCCCTCACCCCCCAACCCTCCTCTCCCATGTCCCATGGGAGAGGAGGGCCTAACCCGGCTGATCGCGCCAGGCGCTGGTTGGTTGTTGGGCTCGTGATCCTCGTGGCGGCGCTCGGGTTGACGGTCGTGGCTGCCGGGGCTGGGACGGCTCCCGGCGATATCGCGATCGCGCGGGCGATGCAACGACCGCCATCAGAGCAGCTCGATGCGGCGGCGCACATCATCAGCGATGTCGGGGACGAGTTTCCGGCGATGGCGCTCATGGCGCTCGTCGGGGTGGCGCTTCTCCTGCGTCACGGCTGGCGGGATTTGGCGCTGTTTCTCGCCATTGCCGCCGCGCTGCGGGTGCTCGGTCCCGTGCTGAAGGTGCTGATCAATAGCCCACGGCCGACGCTGGAAGCGGTGATCGTCGTCGCCCAGGCCGACGGGCTGGGGTTCCCGAGCGGGCATGCCCTCGGCGCGGCGCTGTTCTATGGGGCGATCGCCGTCATCGCCCCGCAGGCAATAGGAGGTCCGATGGTCGTACGCGCCATCCAGGCGCTCGCGGTGGTCATGATGCTGCTCGTCGCGTGGTCGCGGGTGCGGCTGGGGGTGCATTGGCCGAGCGACGTGGCCGGCGGGTTGCTCTACGGGCTTGGGCTCGTCTGCCTCGTGCAGGCCGCGTTCCTCGCCTGGCAATCGCGGGTCAGAACGTGAGCGATCCGTGCTTACGCCGCGCCTCGTGACGGGTGTACGCGATGCTGTCGGTCTCGGCGCCCTCGGCGTTGAAAAGGAATATGCGCCCGCCGCGGTTGGAGAGCGGGACGCCTCGAGGCAACGAGAAGCGGCGAACAGCGCGCGGGGGGATGTGGCCCTCCAGCGCCAGTTCGTCGCCTTCCCGATTCAGCACGCGCCAGCCGGTGACGTTCAGGGCTTCCGCGGTTTCGTTGCGAATGGCGACGTGCTCGACGCCGTCTTTGCGCTCGTTCGCATGGACGAAGGCCCCCACGATGCGCGCGGGCGGGCGGGCGTCGCTCTTCCGCCGATCGTCGTGGCGCGGGTATGAAACGGGGTTTCCGTGGCCGTCGGTATGCCAGGTCTGCGTCTGGAAGGCGAGGAAGATGGCGCTCCAGCGGTCGTGCTCAGGCTCGTGGAAGATGAGGCCGCCATCGGACCAGACGCCGTTGTCGCGCCAGTGCTCGTCGGCGTTGCCCTGGTTCATGTGGACGTCGTGGATGCCGTTGCCGGGGAGGAAGCCGAAGACCTGATCCGGGAGGTCAGGCTCCGGGCCCCAACGCGTACCGTAGGCGTGCAGCCGCGCGGTTCGGTCAGCCATCAGCCGGGTGACGACGTCGTCGAGCTCGTCGACCAGGTCGTTGCGCGGTCCTGGCTTGCTGGCGGGGATGCGCCGCATCTGGCGGCGGTCGAACATGCCGCCCCGCTGGTAGTCGAGGGCGAGCCCGCGCGGACGCGACTCGACGTGCCGCCATCCATCGTCGACCTGGGCAAGCCGCTCGGTGATCTCGTGCCGGAAATCGTCGTCGGCGAAGTAGAGGAGGTCGGCCTCGCGGGCGTGGCTCGTCCCGGATCGCGTGTTCACCGCGACCCGGAAGCGCTCACCGGCGCCGTCGAGCAGGATCTGGTAGTGGGGACTGTTGCCGCGCGTCTCGGCACGGCGGTCGAGGACCCTGCCGGTGAAGAGGGTGTAGCGCCGGAGGGTCAACGGCCTGCCTCCTCGAGGGCAACCATCTCCCAGCCGAACTGAGCGAAGTGGCGATCGAGCGAAAATGCGGTCGAAATGCCAATCCGCTCCATGACGGCGAAGCTCAGGGCATCGGTCAGGGAAAACGCCTTGTCTTGATACTGAGCGAGGATATCCTCGGCGCGGGTTTCGTCCCGCTCGCGCACCCGCACGATCGTCTGGCTTACCCGCAACTCACGAAAAGTCTTCAGGGCAGCGTCTCGGCCGAGGCGGTTGACTAACAGGCCGTGCAGTTCAAAAAGGACGGCATTGGTCGAGATGAAGCGTCGTTGCGCTGCGACCAGGTCACGCAGTGCAGTCGAGGCCACAGCATGACTGGCGTCGGGCTGGTCGACCACGGCGTAGTAGGCCGAGGTGTCGACGAAGATGCGCGGATCGGATCGCAGCGAGTTCATTCCCTCCGGTCGGCGGCGTCGGCGACGTACTGATCTTTCAAATGGGCGATGTCGCTCCCGTGCTCGGAAGCGCCGAGACCGATGATGTTGAGTACTCGCTCGGGCTCGATACGACGGGAGGGCTGGTCGGCGCCGGGCGGAGTCGACGACTCGACGCGATAGAGGCGAAAGTGAACGCCATCCATTTCGAGGAAGATGTCTGATTCGGCGGCCGAATCGAGGAGCCGGCCGAGGTCGCTTCCGGATTCGACGCGAACGGTCGTAGGCGTATCTGGCATGGTCGTGTCTCTCCCATTCATTCGCCAAGTATACCGGGAGCTACCTTGCGAGCTCCGAAGCCGCCAAGGCCTACGAAAGGCTTAGAGAACGGCCACCGCGCGGGACTCTCCGCGCGGTGGCCGATCAAACGAAAACGCCGAAGCCTCAATCTCTAATCGGCGACGCCTCGCGCCGGCTCCGCCTCCGCCGCGGCCTCGGCTTCGGCCTCGGCGTGGACGGCGACCGCGGCCCGCGGGATGACGCGCCAGAACGCGCCGAGCATGGCGTCCCAGTCGGCGAGGAGGCGCCGCGCGTGGGCGCTGCCGGTCGCCTCCGCGTGCCGCGCGATGAGCGCGTGCAGCGTGTCGGCCTCCGCGCCGGAGCCCATCGACTCCAGCAGAACCGACTCGGCGTTCGTGCGGCTGGGGAAGGCGCCCTCGGGGTCGTAGACAAAGGCCGCGCCGTTGGTCATCCCGGCCCCGAAGTTGTAGCCGGTGGGGCCGAGAACGGCGACCATGCCGCCGGTCATGTACTCGCAGCCGTGGTCGCCGATCCCTTCCACGACCGCCGTCGCGCCGCTGTTGCGGACGCAGAAGCGCTCGCCGACGCGGCCGGCGGCGAAGAGGGCGCCGCCGGTGGCTCCATACAGGATCGTATTGCCGGCGATGGCTTGCAGCGTCTCGAACGGGGCGGAGGCGGGCGGGCGGATGGCGATCTCGCCGCCGGCCATCCCCTTGCCGACGTAGTCGTTCGCCTCGCCTTCGAGCTCGAGCCGCATGCCGTCCACGACGAACGCGCCGAAGCTCTGCCCGGCGCTGCCGCTGAGGCGGATCGACACGGTCCCGGCCGGGAGCCCATATGGATGATGCGCGGTGATAGCGTGCGCGACCTTGGCGCCCACGGTGCGGTTCTCCGTGCGCACGTCCATCTCGACCGCGAACGCTTCGCCTCTGGCGATGGCGTCGCCGGCCAGCTTGATGACGGCGTCGTCGAGGGTGGACGGCTGCGGGGTGAGGTCGATGGTCTTGCGTCGCTTGTCCTCAGCCGCCGGCTCGACGAAAAACGCGGAGACGTCGAGCATGCCGGCCCGGCCGGGGAGCGCCTTCGCCGCCAACAGGTCGGTGCGCCCGACCAGCTCAACGAGGGAACGGGCGCCGCGCGCGGCCAGCTCCTCGCGGATGGCCTCGGCGAGTTGCGTGAAGTAGGTGACGACCTGCTCCGGGCGGCCGGTGTACTTGGCGCGCAGCTCCTCTTTCTGGGTGGCGATGCCGGTCGGGCAGGAGTTCAAATGGCACTGACGGGCCATGTCGCAGCCGATAGCGACCAGGACCGAGGTGCCGAAGCCGAACTCCTCCGCCCCCAGGACGGCCGCCATGATGATGTCTTCTGCCGTCTTGAGACCGCCGTCGGTGCGCAGCCGGACGCGGGAGCGCAGCCCGTTCTTGACCAGCGTCTGCTGCGTCTCGGCCAGCCCCAGCTCCCACGGGCAGCCCGCGTGCTTGATCGAGGCCAGCGGCGAAGCGCCGGTGCCGCCGGAGTGGCCGCTGATGAGGACATAGTCGGCGCGGGCCTTGGCGACGCCGGCCGCGACCGTGCCCACGCCGGCCTCGGCGACGAGCTTCACGCCGATCCTTGCCCGCGGGTTGATCTGGCGCAGATCGTAGATAAGCTGGGCCAGGTCTTCGATCGAGTAGATGTCGTGGTGCGGCGGCGGGGAGATCAAGGGCAGACCGGGCACGGCGTGGCGCACGCTGGCGATGAAGTGGGTCACCTTGTGGCCGGGGATCTGCCCGCCTTCGCCCGGCTTGCTCCCCTGCGAGATCTTGATCTCCAGCTCCTCGGCCATGGAGAGGTAGCGGGCGGTGACGCCGAAGCGGCCGGAGGCGACCTGCTTCACCTTCGAGTGCGCGACGTCGGGACCGCTCTCCTCGTACCAGGTCTGGTCCTCGCCGCCCTCGCCGGAGTTGGAGCGCGCGCCGAGCCGGTTCATGGCGATGGAGAGGGTGCGGTGCGCCTCCGGGCTGAGCGAGCCGAGCGACATCGCCGTCACGACGAAGCGCTTGACGATCTGCGCGACCGGCTCGACCTCGGCCAGCGGCACGGGCTCGCCCAGCGGCAACACCGTCATCAGGTCACGGACGGCGGTCGGGGCGTGGTTCGCGACGTGCTCGCGGTACGCCCGGTACGCCTCGGCGCTGCCGGTGTTGACCGCCTCCTGCAGCAGTTTGACCAACGGCGGCTCGAAGGCGTGCGGCTCGCCCTCCTTGCGGTAGCGGACGAAGCCGGGGTCGGCCAGCTTCGGCGCCGGATCGGCGTAGGCCTCGGTGTGCCGGCGGACAACGTCTGCCTCGATCTCCGGAAGCCCGATGCCGGAGAGGCGGGCCGGTGTGCCGGCGAAATGGCGCTCCACCAGCTCGGCCGACAGGCCGATCGTCTCGAAGATTTGCGCGCCGCGGTAGCCCATCGCCGTCGAGATGCCCATCTTGGAGGCGACCTTGAGGAAACCCTTCTCGATGCTTTGCAGATAGTTTCGGCGCAGATCGGCCGGGGCCAACGCCTCGTAGCCGCGGCTGCCGCTGAGACTGGAGGCGGCGGCGAGGGCGACGTACGGGTTGACGGCGGAGGCGCCGTACCCGATGAGGCAGGCCAGGGCATGGACGTCGAAGACCTCGCCGCTCTCGACGACGATGTCGGCCAGGTTGCGCAACCCGGCCCGGATCAGGGCGTGGTGGATGGCCCCGACCGCGAGCAGAATCGGCACGGGGGCGTGCGCCTCGTCGATGCCGCGGTCGGAGAGAACCAGGATGCCGGCGCCGTCGCGGACGGCCGCTTCGGCATTGGCAGCGATGCTTTCGAGGGCGGCGTCAAGCGTCGCGCCGGGCGCGGCGCCGTCCGCTGGCAAGGTGAACAGTGTGGAGACCGTGGCCGAGCGGACGCCGTTGAAATCGAGGCGCTTGATGGCGTCCAGCGTCGCGTCGTCGATGGCGATGCTGGGCAGATGCAACAGATGCGCTTGACCCGGTGACTCCGCGAGCAGATTGCCGCGCCGCCCGACGAAGCTGTCGAGGGCCATCACCTTGCGCTCGCGCAGGGAGTCGATGGCCGGGTTGGTCACCTGAGCGAAGCGCTGGCGGAAGAAGGCGTGCAAAGGCCGCGGCCGCTCGGAGAGGACCGCCAGCGGCGCGTCGTCGCCCATCGACCAGGTTGGCTCCTGCCCCTCGGCCATCGGATTGACGATCAGGCGGAGGTCCTCGCCGGAGTAGCCGCAGGCGCGCTGCAAGGCGACGGTCGCCTGGTCCGCTTTCGGCCGCACCGGCTTGCCGTTGCTCTCCGCGGCGGGAATCTCCTCGTCGATGGCCTCCTCAACGTCGATCTCGACCCGGCCTTCGCGCAGCCACTCCGCGTACGGTTGCCGGGCCGAGATCTCGTGCTTCAGCTCGTCGTTACGCAGGACGATGCCGCGCCGGGTGTCGACGGCGATCATCTGGCCGGGACCGAGCCGGCCTTTCTCGATGACCGTCGCCTGGTCGACCTCGACCGTGCCCGCTTCCGATCCGGCGATGAACAGGCCGTCGTCCGTGATCGCGTAGCGCAGCGGGCGCAGCCCGTTCCGGTCGAGGGTGGCGCCGGCGATGACGCCGTCGCTGAACCCGAGGGCGGCGGGGCCGTCCCACTGCTCGACGAGCCCGGCGTGGAACTCGTAGAAGGCGCGGCGGGCCGGGTCCATCTCCGGGAGCTGCTCCCACGGCTCCGGCACGAGCATCATCAGCGCGTGCGGGAGGGAGCGGCCGCCGTGGAAGAGGAGGCCGACGACATCGTCGAGGCTGAGGGAGTCGCTTCCTTCCAGGGAGACGACTGGCTCGAGCGCGTCTGTCGCCGTGCCGTCGGAGAATGCCAGTTGCGGGGCGCGGGCGCCCATCCAGAGCCGGTTGCCGCCGACGGTGTTGATCTCCCCGTTGTGAGCCAGGAATCGGAACGGCTGGGCCATGCCCCACGTGGGGAGCGTGTTCGTCGAATACCGCTGGTGAAAGAGGACGATCGCGCTTTCGTAGCGCGGGTCCTGCAGGTCGAGATAGAAGAGCGGTAAATCGCGCGGCAGGCAGAACGCCTTGTAGATAAGGGTCCGCGCCGAGCAGGAGACGACGAAGAAGCCGGGCCAGCTCGCGTCGGCGGCGGCGCGATCGGCGGCCTTCCGGGCCAGGAACAACGCACGCTCGAACGTCTCTTCGTCCATCCCGGCCGGGCGGAGGATGAGCAGTTGCGCGATGCGGGGCATCGAGGCGATGGCCTGCTCGCCGAGAGCGCCGGGGTCGGTGGGAACGGCCCGCCACGAGACGGGCTCGAGGCCGTGGCCGCGCATGGCCTCCTCCAGGGCGCGCCGCGCGGCGCCGGCAAGATCGTCGTCGGTTGGGAGGAAGGTCATGGCGACGCCAAGCTCGCCCGGACCCACGTCGGTATGGCCCGCCTCCGCCAGTGAATCGGCGAAAAGCGCGACCGGGATCTGGGTCAGCACCCCGGCGCCGTCGCCCGTGCGCGAATCGGCGCCGACGCCGCCGCGGTGCGTCAGATTGATCAGGCCGGCCAGCGCGCGCTCGACGATCTGGCGCGACGGACGGCCGGCGATGTCGACCACGAGACCGACGCCGCAGGAGTCGTGCTCGAAGGCAGGGCTCCAAAGGGGCGCCTGCCGATCGTGATGGCGGGTGCTTGCGTTCATCGGGATTCTCCGGTTGGTGCTCGCATCGTCGGCCGGGCCAGGACCTTCGCCGTGCCCGGCCGGACCAGAGGGCGCACACCGCCCCCACCCCGGAACCACATCCGGACCTTCCACGTCGCTGTGGAACATCGAGCGTATCCCCCACCGCCGCGAAACCCAACGGCCAGAGAGCATGGTCGTTTCCGGCGCCAATTGGGCTCAGCGTCCAAACGGGTCTGTGAGCTATCAGCTATCAGCTATCAGCTATCAGCTCTTGGCAGTTGGCCACCCGCGGCATTCTCAGTGTCTCCTGTTTCGTGCAATCGGACTCCGATGGATGTACCGAAGTCCAGATGGCCGTCCCGATAGCCAAGAGCTGATAGCTGATAGCTCAAAGCCCGTGGCCCGTTGCCCCGCGGCCGGAAGCGCGCTACCCTCTCGTTGTACCGTTTGTGCGCGAAGCCCAATCCGGTTGGCGCGTCGAGGTAGAGGGCATTGATGGCAGCGAACACCATGGTTGCCGAGGGGCCGGCGGCGATCGAGGAGACGTTGGAGCGCGTGGCGCGCGAGAGCGTGCGGCTGGTCGATCTCCAGTTCAGCGACATCGCCGGCGGCGCGCGGGTGATGACGATCCCCGGCGATCTGCTGCCGTCGGTGCTGAAGCACGGCTACCGCTTCGACGGCTCGGCGGTCACGGGGGGGCAGCGGGAGGTCGAGCTCGACCTTTTCCTCGTTCCCGATCCGGCAACGTTGGTGACCTACATCGAGCCGTCGGGCGTCGGACGGCGGGCGCGGTTCTCCTGCTCGGTGCGCCGCCGTGATGGGCAGCCGTTCGCCGGCGATCCGCGCTCGGTGCTGGAGCGCAACGTCGCGGCGGCGCGCGAGGCGGGGTTCGACTACCGCGTGGCGATCGAGCTGGAGTACTACCTCTTCCGGCCCGACAACGCGGGGCTGCTCCCTCCCCCGGACGCCGCCGGCTACTTCGGCTCCGGCCCCGGTCTCGGCACGGGGACGCGGGACGACGTGGTCGCCTCCCTGGCCGAGATGGGGATCAAGGTCGGCGGGGCGCACCACGAGACCGGGCCGGGGCAGGAAGAGCTCGACCTGCTGACGGCCGACCCGCTGCATATGGCCGACACGCTGCTCACCGTTCGCGAGGTGATTCGCGCCGTGGCCGAGCGCCACGGTCTGCGCGCCAATTTAATGCCCAAACCGCTGGCCGACGCGCCGGGGTCCGGCATGCACGTCTTCCAGCGGCTGCATCGGACGGTCGACGGAGCCGACGCCTTGCGCGGCGAAGGCGAGACGATCTCGACCCAGGCGCGGCACGCCATCGCCGGGCACCTGGCCCACGCGCGCGGCATGACGGCGATCGTCTGCCCGACGGTGAACTCCTACAAGCGGTTGGCGGCGGGCCATCGCGCGCCGCGGCACGCGACGTGGGCCCGGCTGAGCCAGACGTCGTTGATTCGCGTGCCGTCGTGGGGGACTTCGACCGAATCGACCGTCGAGCTGGAATTGCGCTCGCCGGACAACATGGCGAATCCCTACCTGGCGCTGTCGGTCGCCCTCGCCAGCGCCATGGACGGCGTCGCGCGTGGCGAGGAGCCGCCGCTGGCCTCCGACGAGAACCTGGTGCGGCAGGACGACGCCGAGCTGGCGCGCCTCGGAGTCGAGCCATTGCCGCAGACCCTTGGCGATGCCTTGAATGCGCTCGCCGAGGACGACGTGATGCGGGAGGCGCTTGGCGATTACGTCTGCGATCAATTCCTGGTCGTCAAGCGCGCCGAGTGGAGCGAGTACCGCCGGTACGTCAGCCCGTGGGAACGGGAGCGGTATGGGGATTGACGGGGTGGTGTCATGCCGAGACGAGTTAGGGACAGTCTCCTCCGTTCTTCGACGCCCTGTTCGGCAAAACGCGTCATGGTGAGCGCAGCGAAACATCTCGGCGCCGCCGACGCGCCGTTTCGGATGAGCCGAGATTGTTCGCTGCGCTCGGAATGACACCCTGGCTCGGTCGAGGGACTCGAAAAGTGACTGACGGGGGCTCCCGGGTCAGTGCGGGGTGCAGGCAGGGATGATCACGGTCGAGGACGTCATTCAGCTCGCGCTGCCGGCGGGGACGACGGTCGTCGCCGGCCGCGCCGGGCTGGGGCGCGAGGTCACCTGGGCCGCGAGAATCCGCTCCAGCCCGCCCGCGTTCGGGCGCCTCACCGGCGGCGAGCTGGTGCTGCTGCCGGTCTCGATTCTGGCCGAGCTCGACGAGCGATTGGGGTTGGAAGAGGCGGTCGTGCGGCTGGCCGAGCTGGGCGTGGCCGCCGCGGCGGTGCTGGGCGCCATCGGCAAGCCCGCCCGCGAGGCCGCCGACCGGGCCGGGTTGCCGTTGCTGGCGCTCCCCAAGGGATCGGACGTCGGGGCGCTGGAGCGCGACGCGGCGCGGCTGATCACCGAGCGACGGCGCGAGCTGCAGCATCGCGGGCAGGAGGTGCTGCGCCTCCTGATGGACCTGGCGATCGCCGGCGCGCCACTGAGCGACGTGGTGCAAGAGCTGGCGCGCATCAGCCGCCGCTCGGTGGCGCTGGAGGGGCGTGACGGTCGCTTGCTCGCCTTCCATGCGGTGGGGCGCTCGGCGCCGGCGGCGACCGCGATCGAGACCATTCTGGGGCGCGACCGGCCGCTGGTGGCGCGCTGGCTGCGCACGACGGCGGAGGCGAGCCCGGCCGACCCGCCCACGTCGACCTACGACCTCGACAGCGCGTGGTCGCGCCTGGTGGCCCCGGTCATCGGACGCGATGGTCTCCTCGGCAGCGTCTCCCTCATCGTTCCCCGCGGGCGGGCGACGCCGGAGGACGCGCAGGTGACGGCGCGCGGCGCGGCGGCATGCGCGGTCGTGTTGGCTCGGGAGCAAGCCGCTGCCACGGTGCGCCGCGAAGTTGAGTTGCACGTCCTCGACGAGGTGCTCGACGGGGCGCTGCGCAGCGAGGCGACGTTGCTGCAACAAGCCAGGCGGCTCGGCCACGATCTGCTGGCGGCGCACGTCGTGGTCGTCGCGCGGATCGACGCGGCGGCCAGCGGCCCCGTGCGCTCCGCCTCCGGGGACGATCGCTGGCAGGGGCTGGAGCAGGCCATTGCCCGCTCGCCGACGACCCGCGGCGGGCGCGTGTTGTGGCGCATCCGCAACAACGGCGCGGAGATCGTGCTCCCCGTTGACGACGGGAGCGACGAGCGGCGGTTGGCCGAGGCGCTGCGCGAGGACCTGAGCGGGCTGCTCAGATTCGGGAGCGACAACACGATGTCGTTTGGGGTCGGCGCGATCCGCGACGGCCTGGCCGGCATCCGGCGCTCCCACGCCGAAGCCCGGCAGGCGCTGGTGCTCGGCCGCAGGCTCGATGGGCCTGGCCATCTCACGCTCTTCGCCGATCTCGGCGTTTATCGGCTCATCTTCGCGGCGGAATCCTTGCCCGAGCTGCACGACCTGTACAGCCAGACCCTCGGCGCGCTGCTCGCCTACGACCAGCAGCACAACGCCGGGCTGGTCGGGACGCTCGACGCCTTCTTCGCGGCCAACGGCAGTCCCAAGGACGCGGCGGAGCGGCTCGGCGTCCACCGCAACACCGTCCTCTACCGGCTCGACCGCATCCGCGAGATCACCGGTTACGACCTCGACGACGCGGCGGTGCGCCTGCGCCTGCAACTCGCCCTCCACATCCACACCGCTCTCGGCGACACCCTGGCGGGGTGACGAGCTATCCTTCCCGGTTGGCCGGGTTTCGGCGCGACGACGAGGGAGAGACCGGGACGAGATGGCGGAGAGCGGGGCCTTGCGGATCGCGGTGCTGGTCAAGCAGGTTTCGGACATGAACGCGATCCGCGTCGACCGCGCGCGGGGAACCATCGTCCCGAGTCCGCAGCTCGTGATGAGCTCCTACGACCAGTACGCCGTGGAGGCCGCGCTGCGGCTGAAAGAGGCGTTGGGCGGCGAGGTGATCGCCGTCACGGCGGGTCCGGCGTCGGCGCGCGACGTGGTCACGCGGGCGCTGACGATGGGGGCGGATCGCGGCATCCATCTGGAGCTCCCCGACGTGAACGCCGCCGACACGCTGGGCATCGCCCGGCTGCTGGCCGAAGCCCTCGCGCCGCTGGGGTGCGATCTGGTGATCGCGGGGCAGACCTCGGACGATCTGGAGACGGGGCAGGTCGGGGCCCAGGTCGCGGCGCTGCTCGATGTACCGGTCATCTCCAACGTCGTCGAGGTGAGTCTCGATGGGCGAGCGCTGACCGCGCGGCGCGACATGGAGGACGGCTACCAGACGGTGCGCACGTCGCTGCCAGCTCTGCTCCTGTCGTCGACCGGGTTGGACGAGCCGCGGGTGCCGTCGCTCAAAGGCATCATGGCCGCCAAGAAGAAGCCGATCGAGGCGGTCCCGGCCAGCGTCGAAGGCGAGCGCCGGCTGGAGTGGTCGGAACCGACTGTCCCCGAAAAGACGGTCAGCGGCACGATCGTGCAGGACGCGCCGCCGGCGGAGGCCGCGCGGCAACTCGTCGCCTGGCTGCAGGAGCAAAAGCTGATCTAACGCGGTGCGCACCAGTGTCGTGTCACCCCGGCGAAGAAGAAGACTTGACGTCCCAGGAGAGGATGCCCATCGGAACCGAGATCCTTCGCTCCGCTTGGCGCCCCACCACAGCTGGAATGTCCGGTTGGGGTCGCCATGGGCGAGCATCAGGCAGCCTCTACTCGTCCCCCGCGTCCTCGACCGCATCGACGTCGTACGGCGGGAAGCGGTGGCTCATGCCCCGGTCGAGCAAGCCGCCGAATCCGAGCCGCGCCAGCGTGTCCGGTTCGACGCGCTCCCCGGTCATGATCCAGGGGAGCACCACGTCGGCGATCGTCGCCTTGGAGAACATCGAGCAGGACGCCAGATTGAAGATCGGCAGCTCGCCCCGGTACGCCAGCCAGAACATGCTCCCTGGGTGCGCCGGCGCGCCGAAGCGCACGATCTCGGCCCCCGCCGTATCCAGGGCGCGCAACGTCGGATCGAGCGGGTCGATCGTATTGCCGCCCGCGGCCAGCACCAGATCGGCGCCCTCGTCGGCCAGGCGCTCGATCTCGGCGGCGATTGCTTCGGCCTCCCGCGGCTGGTCGCTGAAGCCGATCACCTCCCCGCCGTACCAGCCGATTTTCTGCGCCACCGACTCCTGAAACCGCTCGCGCACCCGCCAATCCGGCCCCTCGGTGCTGATCACCCCCACCCGCAACGGCCGGAACGGGACGACCTGGACGACCGGAGCCTCAGCCGCGATTTTCTCCGCCTCCTGAACCATCGCCTCCGCGACCGCCACCGGCGTCACCTTCACCCCGGTGACGATCCTCCCCGGCACGACCGGCAGCCGATCTTCGAGGGTAAAGACCGCCACACCCGGCAGCCGGTTCAGCCGCAGCAGCTCCTCGGCATCGACCCGGAGCAGCCCCTTCGTCGTCGCGATCAGGTTGTAGCGGCTGAACTTCGGCCCCCGAATCTCCACCCCCGGCCCCGCCACGGCCGCCGCCAGCCGCCCACCTGCGTCGTCCTCATGCACGTCTCCCGGCTCGAGCACCACGGCGTGAATCGGGTGTTCGAGCCGCGCCAGCAAGGGAGACTCGTCCGCGAGCAGGCGATGCCCCTTGCGAATCCGCCGGTCGCCAATCTTGACGTCCTCGGTGATGACGATGTCCGACGCCACGACATCGGGAGCCGGTTGTCCAGGTTCGATGGTGATTGCGCGCACGGTCTTCCGCCTTCGCGGTCTAGCCGATGAGCCGCCGCACGTCGTCGGCGAGCGCCTCGCCGAGCTTGCGATGCTCGTTGGTCTCGAAATGGATGCCGTCGATCTCGCTGGAGACGATGACCGACCCGGCGTCGAAAAACGGTAGCCGCGCCCGCTCCGCCGCCTGCCGATAATAACGGGAAAAGTGTCGCGATTTCTCCACCGCGCCAGCAAACATCTGATCCAGATCGGTCAGCGTCGTCACCGCCGGCGGCGCCACGAGCACGACCTGAGGCGCGGCGCGGTCCGGAACGATCGCGCAGCGGCGGGCCATGTCCGCCACCCCCGCCGCGCTCTGCGCGATATCCGACGCGCAGAGATCGAACCGCTGCTTGAGGTCGTTCGTCCCAAGCATCATGATGATCAAGTCCAGCGGCTGATGCGACTCGACGCACGGCCTCAGATGCGCCAGCCCGTTGCGATCCGGTTCGATCGGGTCGTCCCAGCGCGTCGTGCGCCCGTTGAGCCCCTCCTCGATCACGCGAAAGCCATCGCCCAACCGCTCCGCCAGGACGCCGGTCCACCGCACGTGCGGCGGAAACCGGCTCCTGGTCGACGGGTCGTACCCCCAGGTATTTGAATCGCCGTAGCAAAGCACGGTCTTCATGCGTGGATGCGCCCCTTCCAACTCGTGTCCACGCCGTTCACGATGCCACGAGCCGCCGTCTCTCGGCTATGGCGTGGCCGGTCGCTCCGCCAGCACGATGTCCTTGCGCATCGTCACCAGGCCCCGCTGCACCGTCAGCTGCACCTCGTCGCCCGGCTTGTACTGGAACAGCGCCCCGACCATCGACAACTGGTCCCCGACGCGCTCCAGGTTGACGGCGGTCAGGATATCCCCGACCTGGATGCCGATCTGCTCCGATGGGCTGCCCGGCACGACCTCCTGCACGTAGAATCCTTCTTCAACCGGGAGCGCCCACTGTACGATCGTCTGCTCGTCGAGCGGGACCAACACCACGCCGAGGTACGGGTAATCGACCGCTCCCTCGGCGATCAACTCTTGGGCGACGCGCACCACCGTCTCCGACGGCACCGCGAAGAACAACCCCTGCGCGTCGATGATGCCGAGCGTGTTGATGCCGACCACCTCGCCCGCGAGCGTCACTAGCGGCCCGCCCGAGTTGCCGGGGTTGATCGCCGCATCGTGTTGGATCAGGTTCAGCAACTCGGGTCCGCCGTCCTCGTCCGGCACCGTCCGTCCCAGCGCCGACACGATCCCCTCGGTGACCGTGTTGGTGAACGTCCCCAGCGGCGAACCGAGCGCCAGCACCGGCTGTCCAGGCAGCAGCATCTCCGATTCCCCGATCTCGGCCACCGCCGGCACCGGACCATCGACCTGCAACACGGCCACGTCGCTGTTGGCGTCCGCGCCGATGAGCGTGGCCGGCAACTCCGTCCCGTCGAAGAGCGCGACCGTGTACTCGACGCCGCCGTTGACGACGTGCTCGTTCGTGACCACGTGTCCGGAATCGTCCAGGAAGAAACCGCTGCCAGACCCGGTGGGAACCGGCTCGTCGGCGCCCTCCTCGAGCAGTCGGCGGTCGCGATGCCAGGCGACGGCCCCGCCATCGACGATGCGTTCTTCGCCCAGGTCGACGATGCGCTCATGGCGCGCTTCGACCAGGTCAACGGCTCGTGGGGCGGCGCGCCGAAGTTCCCGCAGCCGATGACCGTCGAGTACCTGCTCCGCCGCATGGCGTCCGGAGTCCGGGCGCCCGGTGCGGTCGTGCGTTTCACGCTCGAGAAGATGGCCGACGGGGGGATCCACGACCAGCTCGGTGGCGGCTTCCATCGCTACGCGACCGACGCGCACTGGCTCGTGCCCCACTTCGAGCAGATGCTCTACGACAACGCACAACTGGCGCGGGTGTACCTCCATGCGTGGGCGTTGCTGGGGCACGAACGAGGTGCGCGCTATCGCGAAGTGGCTGTGGAAGTGCTCGACTACCTGCTGCGTGAGATGCGAACCGCCGACGGGGCGTTCGCGGCGAGCCAGGACGCCGACACGGACGGCATCGAGGGTCTGACCTTCACGTGGCGCGCCGCCGAG
>CALMZR010000074.1 GCA_937870845.1 uncultured Chloroflexota bacterium | reverse complement strand
AGATGGACCGGCATTGTCGCTGCCTTCACGATGCGCCGTTCAGGCGACCTGTTCGGCTGCGCCTGCGCGCTCGCCGCGCGGGACGAAGCCGAGGCTGGTAGAGATGCGGGCGGCGGTCTCCCCGACGACCTGGACCAATTCGTCGCGCCGCTCCGCCTGCACCGCCGGGTAAGCGACGCTGGCCGTCGCGACGCAGACGCCGTTGCGGTCGAAGACGGGTGACGCGACGCAGGCCAGACCGAGCAGCCACTCTTCGCGGTCGAGGGCGTAGCCCTGGGCGCGGATGGCGGCCAACTCGGTCTCCAGATCGTGCGGGGTGGTGATGGTGTTGGGCGTAAAGCGAGTAAGGGGCATCTCGGCGACCAGAGCGCGCCGCTGCTCGTCGGGCAGGTGAGCCAGGAGGGTCTTGCCGGAGGCGATGCCGTGCAGCACGATCTGACCCGGCGGGCGGGGCCGCCGCGTTTGCACCGGGTGGATGCCGGTGGCTTCGAAGACGACGAAGATCTCGCGGTCCTGCAGGATGGTCAGGTAGGCCGTGTCTCCGGTGGCGTCGCGCAGCTCGCGGATGGGACCCGCGCCGACGGCGTAGACGTCGGCTTCGCTGACGAACTCGTTGACCACGCTGACCAGCCGGTAGCCGACGCGGTAGGCGCGGGTCTCGGGGTCCTGGTCGAGGAAGCCGCGGCGGCGCAGGGTGGCCACCAAATGGTGGGTGGTGCTGGCGTTGAAGCCGAGGCGCCTGGCGATTTCGGCGACGGCGAGGCCGCGCGGCTCGGCGGCCAGCAGCTCAATGATGTCCATTCCCTTGTCGAGAGAGCGGATGTGCCCGCTCGGTGTCTCGTTCACGGTCCACCAGTTCATATTGTGAAATGAACATTCGTATTGTGATTGACCCTGAGTCCACGAAGCGGCGCCGCGCCTGTCAAGCGCAGGCAAGCGGCGTACAGCAGCGCCGGCGAGGCATCGGCTACCGTTGTCGCGGCGCCCGACGCCGGTCGGGTCAGATTCACGACTGGGTGCTCAAGAAGCGCATGATGGTGACGAACCGCTTGGAAGCAGCACGGTCTGAACGACAGCCGAAGCCGGATGCCGCGGGGAAGGCGACGCCGCGGCGGATCCGCGTCCTCGTCAATTCCAGTTCGGGGGCGAAGGCGGGGATTCCGACCAACCAGGCGACGGTGCAGGAGGTGCGGGACGCGATGCGCCGTCACCGGCTGGGCGAGGACCTGGTGGTGACCGAGTCCGAGGAGGAGGCCGTCGCCGCGACCCGCGACGCGGTGGCGCAAGGCTACGACGTCGTCGTCGCCGCGGGCGGGGATGGAACGGTGGGGACGGTGGCCTGCGAGTTGTTGGGGACGGAGACGGCGCTCGGCATCCTGCCGCTGGGCAGCGTGATGAACGTGGCGCGCATGCTCGGCATCCCCCGCGACCTGGGCGCGGCGGCCTCGATCCTGGCCAACGGCGACGGGCGGAGCATCGACGTGGGCGAGGCCAAGGGCCAGCTCTTCTTCGAAGGAGGCTCCGTCGGGCTGAACGCGGCCGTCTTCCGCGAGGCACAGAAGGCCGACAGCGACAGCGGGCGCTACCGGGCGCTGCTGGCGGCGTTGTGGACGCTGGTCCGCTACCGGCCGCCGCGCATGGTGATCCACCTCGACGACACGGTGCTCACTACGCGCGCCCTGGCGGTGTCGGTGGCCAACGGGCCGTACTCCGGGCTGGGGTTCACGGTCTCGCCCGGGGCCAGGATCGATGACGGGATGTTCGACGTGGTGATCTTCTCCCGCTTCTCGCGCACGGAGTTGATCCGGCATTTCGCCAGCATCGCCTTCGGCCGCCGGAGGTTCACGGCGAAGACGGCCACCTACCACTCGGCGCGGGTGCGCATCGAAGGGGTTTCCGAGCTGCCATGCCGCGCCGATGGGCACGATCTCGGCACGACCCCGGTCGAATACGTGATCCGGCCGGGCGCGCTGCGGGTGATCGCACCCGCCGGACGGGTGTAGGACGACCGCTTCCAATCGTGCCATGCTGAACGAGGTGATGCGTCCGGTTCCCCGGAACGCACGTTTCGTGGCGACGAGATTCCGTGCCGGCGCTGGGAATGACACGGGGCTGGCGGGGTGCAGGGGCGAGAGGGATCCAGGGCGTGAGGCGTGGCTGAATCGCGCGATCTGGTCGTGCTGGCGTTGGTCATCGCGGCCCGCTTCTTCGTGCCGCTGGCGATCCCGCGCTATCCGATTCCGGCGGGGATCGCGGCGCTCGTCATCGATGGGGTCGATCAGACGATCTTTCAGGTCTTCACCACCTTGCCGCTGGCCGGCTATCAGAGCTACGACAAGGCGCTCGATGTCTACTACCTTTCGATCCAGTACCTCTCGACGCTGCGCAACTGGACGAACCTGGCCGCGTTCGCCATGAGCCGCTTTCTGTTCTACTACCGGCTCGTCGGGTCCCTGTTGTTCGAGGTGCTGCAATTGCGGGCGCTGTTGCTCCTCTTTCCCAACACCTTCGAGTACTTCTTCCTCTTCTACGAAGGCGTGCGGTTGCGCTGGAATCCAAAGCGGATGAGCGCGGCCATGGTGATCGGCGCCGCGTTCGCGATCTGGGTCTTCGTGAAGGTTCCGCAGGAGTACTGGATCCACATCGCGCAGTTCGACGTGACCGATATGCTCAAGACAAAGGTCTTCGGGATGCCGCTCGACGCCGCGTGGGAAACGGCGCTGGCCGAGAACGTCCCGCTCGTGATGGCGATGCTGGCCAGCGTGGCGGCGCTTATCTTGGCCGCGCGCTGGTTCCTCGTCCATCGCTTGCCGCCGGCCAACTGGCGCTTCTCGTTCGACGTGGATGCTCACGGCATGGACGTGGCCCCGGCCGAGGTGGTCGCGGTGCAGCGGGCGGGAGCGCGCAGCCTGTTCGACGTGGAGATGTTCGAGAAGATCGCACTGGTATCGCTGGTGACGGTCACCTTCTGGCGCATCCTGCCGGGCGTGCAGGCCTCGCCGATCTCGATCACGGTGGGCGTGACGG
Source organism: uncultured Chloroflexota bacterium (assembly GCA_937870845.1). Lineage (GTDB taxonomy): Bacteria > Chloroflexota > Chloroflexia > Thermomicrobiales > UBA6265 > JACCXM01. Next base: position 8,694 of record CALMZR010000074.1, on the reverse strand, counting down.
TCGTCATCGTGGCCAACACGGTCTTCAGCGAGTGGCTGGTGCGCTACGGGGTGCGCTGGCAGTCGGCGCTGCTCGAGTTCGCGGTCATGGCGGTCGTCAACGCGCTGGTGGTGGGCGCCTACGTGGTGATCCTGCCGTTCGTCGATGGGGCGATCGATGTGCCGGCGACGCTCTTCTCGGTGCTGTTGCTCACGTTGCTGGTGACGATGTACGACCGGTTCCGGCCCTACTACCAGGTGCGGCGGAACCGGGCGGCCGCAGCGGGCTGAGGGACCTGGATGCACCCGCTTCGACAGGCAGCGGCGTACTTTCGCTTCATGCTGGAGGATGCGCGCGATCCCCGCTTCAAGGCGATCGCCGGGGCCGCGCTCGGTCTGATCGCGGTCGGGTCGACCGTCTTCCGGCTGTTGGAACGGTGGACCCTGCTCGACGCGGTCTACTTCTCGGTGATGACGCTGACCACTATCGGGTACGGGGATGTCGTGCCGCGCACGGCGGGGAAGATGTTTGCCATCGTCTACGTCATCTTTGGGGTAGGCCTCCTGGGCGGGTTTCTCTCCCTCATCGCCAAGCGGGCGGCCGAGCGCCTGGAACGGCAGAAACCGGGCGTCGAGGATGGAGGAGGAAGCGGATGACGCTGGTCGCGAACTGGCTGACCGCGGCAGTGGCCATCGCGGCCGCGGCGTGGATCGTGCCCGGCATCACCGTGCGGGGGGAGGAGTGGCTGGCGCTGGCGGTCTCGGCCGTCGTCCTGGGGCTCGTCAATGCGCTGGCGCCCCCGCTCCTTCTGCTGGTGACGCTGCCGATCACCGTGCTGACATTGGGGCTCTTCCCGTTCGTGGTCAATGCCCTGACGCTTCTCCTGGCCAGTTGGCTGACTACGCGGGTGTTTGGGCTCGGGCTGGCCATCGACGGCTTCTGGTCCGCGCTGGTCGGGGCGCCGATCGTTAGCATCGTCGGTGCGGTGCTGAACGGGTTGCTCGTGCGGGGCTAGCCGCCGCGGCGATACTGACGTCATCAGCCGGCGCAGGGGCATTGCCGCCCTTATGCACACTCGCGGAGGGATTATTCCATGGGGCGCATGTTCGACGACATTGATGACACGCTGCGGCAGTGGCTATCCCGGCAGCCAATGTTCTTCGTCGCCACCGCGCCGAACGACCCGAATGGGCACGTCAACGTCTCCCCAAAGGGGGGCGAGGGAACGTTTCGCGTGCTGGGGCCGAACCGCGTCGCCTACGTCGATCTGGTCGGCAGCGGCGTGGAGACAGCCGCCCATCTGCGCGAGAACGGCCGCATCGTGCTGATGTTTTGCGCTTTTTCCGGGCCGCCGAAGATCGTGCGCTTGCATGGGCGAGGGCGAGCGATCCCCGAGGACGACCTGGAATACGCGGCGCTGCTGCCGGAGTTTCCGCTCTCCGCGGAACACGCGCCATTGGCGCGCGGCATCGTGACGGTGGACGTGGCGCGCATCGCCGATTCGTGCGGGTTTGGCGTGCCGCGCATGGACTTGGTCGCCGAACGGGACCAACTCGTGCGCTGGAGCGCGGGCCAGGAAGCGAAGCACGGGGACGCCTGGAAGGCGCGCTACATGAGCGCCAACAACGCCGCCAGCATCGATGGCTTGCCAGGGTACGACCCGGAGGAACACATCGCCGAAGGTGAGGCCAGGGCGCTGTCGAGCAGCGGGCGGGCTCTGTAGCGCGTCCCGACTGACGGCTAGACGCCATCCTCGCCGAAGTCGAACCCCGACCAACGGTCGGGCCGAATGGTGAACAGCACGAGCGCGACGCCCGATGCCTGCTCGCCCTCGAGATAGGCCAGCGCGTCGCCCTGGGGCAGATAGCGGCGGACGATGGCGAGCATCTGGTCGTGCGTTGGGGCCTCGTTCACGGCGACGACCGTGCCCTCGACGGTGACGTACTGATAGGGCAGCGCTTCCCGCTGCACGCAGAGGCTGACAGGGATTCCCTCACGCAGCAGCCGGAGCTTGCGCGACGGCGGGTTCAAGGCCGATGCTGCCGAGGACGGCGATGCCCAGGGCGCCGCCGAACTCGGCGCTGGTCTCGGAGAGGCCGGAGGCGGCGCCGGCGCGCTCCGGCGGGGCGGATCCGACGATGACGTCGGTGGCGAGGGTGATGACGGGGCCGAAGCCGAGCGACATGATGACGTTGCCGATCACCAGCAGCGGCAGCGAGGCGACGTCGACCTGGGTGAGCAGCCCGACGCCGATCGCGGCCAGGCCCAGGCCCCCCGCCACCAGGTAGCCGGGGCGAATCTGGCGCACGATCCTGGGGGCGAGGTTGGACGACACAATGAAGGCGATGACGCCGGGGATCGTCCAGACGCCGGCATTGAAGGGCGACAGGCCGAGGACCAGTTGCAGATACTGGGCGGTGTAGTAGGAGAGCCCGAAGACGAAGAGGATGCCGAGCAGGTAGACGGCCAGCGAGGCGTTGAACGCACGGTTGCAGAACAGCGCCAGGTCGACGAGCGGATCGCTCAGCGTTCGCTGCCGGCCGATGAACCAAGCGCCGACGAGCAGGCCAGCCACGATGGCCGTGGCCGGGACTGGGCCGAGCCCTTCGACGGCGATCTGCTTGAGGCCGAAGATGATGAGCAGGACGGCGGCAAGCGATTGCGCGGCGCTGAGGAGGTCGAGCCGACCGGCGGTCGGGTCCTTGTATTCCGGCAGGAGAACGGGACCGACGGCCAGCAAGAGGAGCATCACCGGGACGCTGATGAGGAACACGGAGCCCCACCAGAACCGCTCCAGCAGCAGCCCGCCCACCAGCGGCCCGATGGCGGCCCCGGCGGAGAAGCTTGAGACCCAGACGCCGATGGCGGCGGTGAACTGGGCCGGGCCGGGGAACATCGTTCGCAGCAGCGAGAGGGTTGACGGCGCCAGGGTGGCCCCGGCGATGCCAAGCAGGGCGCGGGCGACGATGAGCATCTCGGCGCTGGTGGCGAAGGCGGCGAAGATCGAGGCCAGCCCGAAGGCGGCGGCGCCGATGAGGAGCAGCTTGCGGCGGCCGATGCGATCGCCAAGCGTGCCCATGGTCAACAGCGAGCCGGCGATGAGGAAACCGTAGATGTCCAAGATCCACAGCAGCTGCGACCCCGTCGGCTGCAAGTCGGCGGTGAGGGCCGGTGTGGCCAGGTGCAGCACGGTGAGATCCATCGAGTAGAGCAAGCAAGGCAGGGCGATGACGGCGAGGCCGATCCACGCCCGCCGATCGGCTTTGGCGTGGTCCGGCGAAGGGTGGGCGACGTGATCCTGGTGCATCGATCCTCCGAACGGGGGGCGTTTCTGCGAAACCGGCGCGTTCGTCAGAACGCGCCTCTTTCGATCGTATGCGCGGAAGCGGACATCCCTGGTCCGCTTTCGCGCTCTCGCAACGGTGCAACGGCTCGGACGGGCGGTTGTGAGGCGGAACGAGCCTTGCCCGATCCAACGTCTCGATGAGTAGTCGATTGGGCGGCGCGATTTCGACACGGGGCGGTACCCTTGGCGGGCAAGAGCGGGAAACCGGGGGGCGGGCGCCGACGTTTACGAGTCAGCGGGCGTTCCCCGAGGCGCTCCGCTCGTTCGTGTGAGGTGCAAAGACCCCCGTGTACGGCTCGCCCGCGAGAATGCGCCTGGAGCAGGAGACGGCCCGCCGCGGCAACGCGCCGGCCCTCATCACCACGGTGCTCTCCCTGCTGGTGGTGGCCGCGGCCGTCGCGGCGGTGGCGTGGCTCGTGCTGCGGAGCCCGTCGGAGGCGGTCGATTCCGCCGAGCGTCTGGAGCCGGTCGGCACCGCGCTCCCCGCCCCCACGGAGCAGCCGGCGTTGCCGACCCCGATCCCGACGGAGCTGTCCGAGCCGGCTGCTCCGGGGTTCACCGGCGACGCGCCCGAGGCGAGCGGCTTGCCAACCGTGGCGGCGCCGCGGGAGGCGGAATCGGTTCCCCAGGACGCGGGACCGACGCCGACGCCGCGCGTCGTGGCGTTGCCGACTGCCGCGCCCCCGACGCTGCCGGCAGCCCAACCGACGCCGCTCCCCGCGCCGACCCTGCCCCCAGCCGTGCCGGTGGAGGCCGTGCCGGTGGTGGCGCTCGAGCCGGTAGAGGTCGCGCAGCCGGCGCCGACGGCCGCGGCGGAGCCCGCTGCGGACACCCCGGAACGCGAGCGGCGCTCGGAGCCGGCCGAAGTCGACGACGACCCGTTCAACATCTTCGGCGATGGCGACGGGAACGGGTCAGGGATCGTGCCGGCGCAGAACGATGCCCTGGAGCGGGCGCGCGCCCTTCAGGACGATGACGGGAACGACGAGGAGCGAGGCGGAGCGCCGCCGGTCATCGAGCCGGCGGCGATCGCGTCGATCATCGAGGGGCGGGACGGGTCGATGGAGATTGTCGTGCCCGACGTCGACGCGATGATTGACGAGATCACGGCCCAGGTGACCGATCCGAACCGGAACCCGAACGTCGGAGATGCCGGCCGCGACGAGAACGCCGATCGAAACCGCGACGAAGACAGCCGCAATCGAGACGACGGCGACGACCCAGACGACGGCGATCGCAGCGCCGCCCGCAACCGGGACGACGGCGGACGCAGCACCTCGCCGGCGAGGAGCCGGGCGCGCAGCGCGCGTGAGCGGATCAGCAACGCGATTGGGCGCGACTCCGACAGCCGGTCGGATCGTGGCAACGGCGTCCCGAGCATCGTGCCTGGTGGTTCGAGAGACGACGAAGACATCACCGACGATTGTTTCCCCTTCTGCTAATCCCCAAGCAACCGCACCCCGGCGACCAGTCCCCAGGCGCCGGCGAGCATCATGTCGCCGTGGGGGGCGGCTTCGTGGTAGCCCAGGCCGCGCGCCAGACGGCGGTTCGGGCCGGTGACGGCGACAAAGGTGAAGGGGCCTTCCCGGCGATAGGCGGGGTCGAGGGCGGCCCCGTGGCCGTCGAACGATTCGCGGAAGCGCTCGGTATTGAGGGTGGCGTCGCGCAGGCCGGAGACGAGCCCGGCGATGATCTCGGGGGTGATGCCGCCGGTGTGGTGTTCGAACAGGCCGTAGAGCCGGCGTCCTTTGAGCAGGGTGGCGAAGGTGTGCATGTTGCCGACGTTGACGAGGATGGCGCCCTCGCCCGCGGCGGCCGCGGCCACCACCGGATCGCCCAGGGCGCCGAGCACGGCGGCGGCGCCGGTGTCCATGAGGTGTGCGCCGGGCCGCGTGCGGGAAACCGCGTCCATGCGGGTCATGCCGGGGGGCGGCTCGCTGTAGACCATGCGCCGCAGGTCGCCCCCCTCTTCCAATAACCCCTGCAGATAGTCGAAGCGGACCTCGTTGTTGCCGGAGCCGGGGCGGTAGCCGTGGTCCTGGACGGCGACGGCGACGGTCTCCGGGAGCGCGACGCCGAATGGGGAGAGCGCGGCGGCGAGGGCGGCGAGGTCGATGTCGGCGGTTTCGATGACGACGGCGCCGGGCGGCGCGTCGGAGCGGATATCCACGCCCAGGGCGTGGACGCGGGCGAGGTCATTGTGGATCGAGCGGGCGGCGTCCTCGCTCGCCGAGAGGGGCAGGCCGGCGGCGAGGTGCTCCTTCATGGCGTCGGTCGAGGCGCCGCCGCCCATGAGGACGCCGCGGAGGTGGATCGGTTTCCCGGCCGCCGTCGTCTGGCGCACCCGCTGCCCGACGACCTGGGTCTGCGAGGGGAGGACGAGCTTGAGGCAATTCTCGGGCTCGCGGGCGGGGTCGAAGAGGAGGACGTCCTGGGTGCCGGCGCCGACGTCAATGGCGAGGATGCGGCCGTCGCGTGAATCCATGCCTTGAGGGTCGTTCATGCAAACGAGTGTAGCCGGATGCGGCGGTTGAATTTGAGCGGCGCATCGACATCGTGTCATTCCGATGAGGGAGGAATGACACCCTCACCGGGTTGGCGTCCACGTGTCAGGGTGAACCGGGCTGCCTGCTTTCGTCTTGATGTGACATGACCGCCGGAGCCGGTTCCGCGGCGAGCGGCTCCGGGACCGGGGCGGGTCGGGGTGGCTCGAGGCCTTCCAGGAGGCCGCCGACCTGGTGCTCGTTCAGGCAGATTGCGGCGGCGATGACCTGGTCCATGCTGGCGGCGAAGACGATCTCCATCTCGCGGCGGACGGCGGCGGGGAGCTTGGCCAGGTCGCGGCTGTTCTCTTTGGGGGCGATGAGGCGCTTGATACCGTGGCGATGCGCGGCGAGGGCTTTTTCCCGGAAACCGCCGATGGCGAGTACGCGGCCGCGGAGGGTGATCTCGCCTGTCATGGCGGTGTCGCCGCGCACGGGCCGCCGCGCGAGGGCGGAGATGAGTGCGGTGGCCATGGTGATGCCGGCGGAGGGGCCATCCTTGGGGGTGGCGCCTTCGGGTAGGTGGATGTGCAGGTCGAGCTTGGCCTGGAAATCGGGGTCGATGTCGAGCTGGCCGGCGCGGGAGCGGGCGTAGGAGACGGCGGCCTGCGCCGATTCCTGCATGACGTCGCCGGCTTTGCCGGTGATGGTCAGGCTGCCTTTGCCCGGCATGGTGGCGACTTCAACAGGCAGCAGCTCGCCCCCGACTTCGGTGACGCCCAGACCGATGGCGAGCCCGATCTGGTCTTCGCCGAGGTGCATATCCTGGCCGAAGCGGGCCGGGCCGAGCAGCTCGGTCAGGCGGGATTCGCTGAGGCGCATGCGGTCGCTCTTGCCGCGGACCACCTCTCGGGCCAGGCGGCGGCAGATGGCGGCAAGCTCCCGTTCGAGCTGGCGCACGCCGGCCTCTCGCGTGTAGTCGCGCACGAGGCGGACCCAGGTCTTGGCCGGGATCGAGACCGACTTGGCGGGGAGGCCGTGGGCCGCGATCTGCTTCGGCAGGAGGTACTTGCGGCCGATCTCGATCTTCTCTTCTTCCGAGTAGCCGGGGATTTCGATGACTTCCATACGGTCGCGCAGGGGGCGGGGGATGGGCGCCATGCTGTTGGCGGTGGTCAGGAAAAGGACCTGGGAGAGGTCGTAGGGCATGTCGAGGAAGTGGTCGGCGAACGTGCGGTTCTGCTCGGGGTCGAGGACTTCCAGCATGGCGGCGGCCGGATCGCCGCGGTAGTCGGAGGAGAGCTTGTCGATCTCGTCGAGGAGGATGACCGGGTTGGACGAGCCGGCCTGCTTCATGGCGGAGATGATGCGGCCGGGCATGGCCCCGATGTAGGTGCGGCGGTGGCCGCGGATCTCGGCCTCGTCGCGGACGCCGCCGAGGCTGACGCGCACGAACTGGCGGCCCATGGCGGAGGCGACGGAGCGGCCGAGGCTGGTCTTGCCGACGCCGGGGGGGCCGACGAGGCAGAGGATCTGGGTCGACCCGTGGGCGTGGGTGAGCTTGCGGACGGCCAGGAAATCGAGGATGCGCTCCTTGACCGTTTCCAGGCCGAAGTGGTCGGCGTCGAGGATGCGCTCGGCTTCGGCGAGGTCGAGGCGGTCGGCGCTCGTCTCGTTCCAGGGGAGCGCCAGGACGGTGTCGAGGTAGGTGCGGACGACGGTGGCCTCGGCGGAGACGCCGGGCATCCGCTCCAGCCGGGCGACCTCTTTCAGCACGCGCTCGGTGATCTCGGGGTGCATGCCTCGCTCGGTGATGCGGGCGCGGAGCGTATCGAACTCGTTGCCGTTTTCCCCGCCGAGCTCGTCGTGAATGGCCTTGAGCTGTTCGCGCAAGTAGTACTCGCGCTGATTGCGGTCGATCTGGTCGCGAACCCGGTCCTTGATGCGGCGCTCCAGGGCGGCAACGTCGATCTCGGCGGAGAGGTGGACGGCGACGCGCTCGAGCCGGCGCAAGGGATCGGCGATCTCCAGCAAGGCCTGGCGCCGCGTGACGTCGGTGAGGAGCTGGGTGGCGAGCAGGTCGGCGAGGTGGCTGGGGTCGGAAGCCCGCTGCACCATATCCTGCACCTCGACCGGCAGGGCGCCGCGGGCGTCGGCGTAGCGGGTGGCGAGGTTCTGGACGTGGGCGATGAGGACGCGCGCCTCATTCGGCGGGGCGTCCGGTTCCTCGAACGGGTCGGCCAGAACGGTGTAAAAGCCGGCGTGGTTGGCGAAGTCGCCGATCTGCACGCGGCCCATCCCTTCGAGGACGACCTGGACGTTGCCGGCGGCCTGGCGCTCCGAGGAGACGATGGCGACCATCGTGCCGACGGGATGGAGGTCTTCGGGGCGGGGGTCGTCGGCATCGGGGTCGCGGTGGGCGGTGACGATGAGGCGGTTGTTGGCGGCGAGGGCGTGCTCGACGGCGCGCACGGAGCGCGGCTTGCCGACGAGGAGGGTGACGACGTTGCGCGGGAAGACGACGACATTCTTCAGCGGCAGCAGCGGATACCGGTCATGGAATCCGTCGCCGGGATCCATGACGCTCACGACAGCCTGCCTTGCATGGGACGAAACCCCTCCGCGGGATGCGTTACGGGCGCCGATCGAGTTGGCGTGACGGCGCGCTCGCGCCATCGGTGCAGCGGGAGTTAGAGCATACCGCGTGGAGGCGGTTGCGGGCTACTGGCTATGAGCTTCGAGCTATCAGCTATCGGCTGTGAGCGACTAACTCGTGCCCTGCAAGCCGTTGCCGCGCCGCCGACTAGGACTGATAGCTGATAGCTGATAGCTCATAGCTCATAGCTCGTTGCCCCTTGCACCCGGCCGCCAGTCGCGATACCGTGC
>CALMZR010000073.1 GCA_937870845.1 uncultured Chloroflexota bacterium | reverse complement strand
GAAGGGGTCTCGTGGCAGAAGATTCTGGGACTGGCTCTGTCGATTGTGGCGCTTTATTTGCTCAAATCGAAGTGAACCGTTCCGAGATTTCGCCCGACGCGAACCGCTTGTTACCGTAGGCATTATCGGCCCGCTGGGGGGATCTCCTGGGGATTGACGCGAAGGACGCGAAGGACGCGGAGTAGAGAATTAGTCATCACGAGGAACCGGAGGCGACGTGGTGATCCCCCAGGTACGGGACCGGCCGTCCCCGGAGGCTACGATGTCCCGCTGGAGGATTGCCATCGGCCCAGAGGTTAGGATAGGAACAGCGCTTGGCTAACCTTGCATCCGGAAGGTTAGTCGATGAAAGGAGCCAAGCGCCGTGATCCATGTTGCTCTTGATCTACACCGAGATTCCTGCATGGTCCAAGCCCTCAACGACGCCACCGGGGAGCTGCTCGTGGATGAGCCGTTGCCCTCCGAACGCCAAGCGCTGTTGGACGTGCTTACCCCCTTGGGTGAGTTGGGTCCCATGCGGATCGTCATGGAGTCCTGTGGCTTTGCGGGCTATTGGGCCGACGTCTGCGACCCGTTGGGGGAGGTGGCCGTGCTGCACTCCAAGTATGTGGCCGCGCAACGCCGCGGCAAGCGCAAATTCGATCGCCGGGATACCGAAACCATGCTCCGGATGTCGACCCACGACGATCTCCCGCGGTCGTATGTGGGAACGACGGCGGAACGGGACTGGAAGGATCTTCTCCGCTACCGGGTGGGCCTGGTCCGGATCGGGACCCGTCTCCGAGTGCGGCTGCGCAATGTGGCGCAGCGCTATGGCGCGCGTTTGCCCTCCAGCGACGTGGACAGCGCCAAGGGCCGGCGACTGTGGGCCGAATGGGAGCTGCGCCCCACGCATCGCTTGCTGGTGGACCAACTCCTCACGGTGTTGGCGGCGGTCGACGAACGGGTCGATGCCGTGGAGACGGAGATCCAGGCCCGCGCGGCCAGCCTGGCGCCGGCTCGGACCGTCGAGATCCTCGACTCGTTGCCGGGGCTGGGCTGGTTCGGCTCGCTCCTAGCGGCGGCGGAGATCGGCGATTGGAAACGGTTTCCCCGGGCCCAGTCCTTACCCTGTTACGCCGGGCTGGTCCCCAGCGAAGAATCCAGCGGCGGGCGGGTGGTCCGGGGACGGATCACCAAGGAAGGCTCCAGCTACCTGCGCTGGATTATGGTCCAGGCGGCCATGAAAGCCGAGACCTCGCCCCGACTTGAGGCGCTTTATGCGCGCGTGGCTCAGCGCCGCGGGGCAATGAAAGCCCGGGTGGCCGTGGCCCGCGAGTTGCTGGAGATTGCCTGGCATCTCTTGCACAAGGATGTGCTGTATGAAGAGCGCACGCCGCGCGGGGTGGAAAGCGTAAACCCGCCCGCCGCCCCTGCGACCGCTCGGGCGGTGCGGAGCACGCCCGAGCCGATACCCAAGCCCCGCCGTTCCGGGCAGATCGAGGGTCCCCAGACCCCTTGAGGTCGGCAGAGGTTGGAGCGCCCGGAACGAATCTTCTCCTCGCCGAGGGCCCGTTATCCTTTGGGGTGCGGGATCACGACGGATAAGCGGCTTGTTTCGCAAACATGGCCCGGGAGAGCTCCACAAAAACGTAGCCCCAAACGAGGGCGTGACTAGTTAGTGGGGGACCGATAGCGCACGTGCCTAGGGTAGGTGCAGGAGCGTGCGGCAGGAAGCGAGGAGGCTCGGCCTCGCCGACCCCGTCCGCACGCCTACGGGGGGAATAGCTCCGACAAAAACGGTCGGAGCTATTCCCCCCGTTCAAAGAACCGTTTCACTGAAGGCTAAATCTAGACTTGACGCGCAGTTCCTATAAGGGGCGCCCGGCTTTCCTTTAGGAAAGGGGGAGCCGGAACCCCGCCGAGTTCATTCGCGGTTAGAACTGGCGCAGCCCAGTTACTAGCTCGTGATGACTGCCCGATCTTATGGGTTTTGAGCGCATTCGTCAGTCCGGGTAATAGTCTTCCGCAGGCTATGGCGAGGATTTTAGATGGATATCGGAGCGGAGTTCCGGTGGGACATAACGCCCACCGAGGCGGTGGCGCTGCAGCGTGAGTGGGCTTCGAAAGTATTGTTGGAGGACCCGCCGAAGCCGCCTGAGCTGATCGCTGGGGTGGATATGGCGCTGGGGCGGTTCTCCGCCACCGGACGGGCCGCGGTGGTGGTCTGGCGGGTCACGGTGCCCGCGCAGGCGGTCTTCAATGTGGACAAGTACGACGAGTTCGTGCATGTGCAGAGCGAGGCCGCTCTGCGAAACCTGGCCAGCCGGTACCGCTACGATGGCCCGGAGACGGACGGCTTCAGCCTGCGAGGGCACATTGATGAAGTCGCCGAAACGCTCAAGCACGAGGTGCAACAGCGGATGAACGACGCGGGGATCGAGATTCTCGAAGCCCGGATCAGCCACCTGGCCTACAGCCCGGAGATTGCCGCCGCGATGCTGCAACGGCAGCAAGCCTCCGCCGTGGTCGATGCCCGCCGGCTGATCGTCGATGCCGCCGTCGGCATGGTCGAGCATGCCCTGGATGAACTCAAAAAACGTGGCCTGGTCGAACTCGATGCCGAGCGCAAGGCCGCGATGGTTTCCAACCTGATGGTGGTGCTGTGCAGTCATCATGCCGCCCAGCCGGTGTTGAACACGGGCACGCT
>CALMZR010000072.1 GCA_937870845.1 uncultured Chloroflexota bacterium | reverse complement strand
CCCAAACTCTTTGTTTTTCTGGCCGAGTGCGATGATTGTCTCGATCGCGGCGTACATTCGATCGTATATTTTGTTGATCTTCTTCACGACCAGCTTGCTGGGATATTTCGATCCCAGCGAGGTCATGATCAGCAGCAGCACTTCGTCGCTCTGCGTGGTGCCGAGAAGCGCCTGATTGTGGATGACGGCCACGAGCTTCTCTTTCGCCGTCGGGCCTGAATTGCGGATCGCCTCGATCATCTGGTCGACGACCACGCGCTCCGTCCGGTCCAACAGCTTCAGAAGGATTTCCGTCTTCGACTTGAAATGAAAATAGACAGCACCTTTGGTCATCTTGGCACTGGCGGCGATCTGATCGACCGTTGTTTGCTGGAAGCCTTGAGAAACCAGGAGTTTTTGAGCGGCTCGCAGCAGGGTCTCGTAGCTTTGCTCGCGTCGGTCGCGTTGCTTCATTGTTGTCGCCTGTTTCGCTGGCAAATAAACTCATCGGCTAGATTGCAGCGCTGTCAATGTCAAACCCATTCGGAAGCAGCGGCGTTGCGTCGAGCCATTGATCCCGCTCCGGATCGGAGAGAGGCGACGGTCTTGACAATCGGTCGGGTATTTAACGTAGTACCAACCGGTCGGTATGTCTCGAATTTTTGTTACACGGCGCCGAGTACAGGCCGGCATTGCGACGACAAATTCCGCCGGGTGTTTAGAACGGGAATGCGAGAACGAAAACATGAAGGATGTCATCATCGTCGATTATATGCGGTCGCCGTTTACGCCGTCTAGGAAGGGAGCGCTGGCTAGCGTCCGCCCGGACGAGATCGCCGCCGTCGAAGCGGAGATCGCCCGGCATCCGAAACCTCACCATTACCGGGTCGCCAGCAAAGGCAAGCGGATCGAGGTATATGCCAGGATCGGCCCGGACGCCGTCGATGTCTATCGGGAGATGGCTGCCGCCGGATTCCTGCCGCCCGGCCGGGAGCAGGATATGCGTGAGCTCGACGAGCGATTCGCTCAGTTCACGCCGACGCTCTGCTTCACCTTGATCGATCCCGACCGCCGCTGGTTCGGCGCCGAGGAGCGATCGCGCTGGGCCGGCATTGACGAATGGCTGGAGCTGGGTCAGGAAGGCGAGATCGCCGCCCTGGCGCACGCGATCATCCCCTCGCTCGACGGAGGGTTCCTGCCGGGGTACACAACCGTGCAGCCAGGCATCACGACGCGCCCCCCGGCCACGCCAGGCAAAGGAGGACGAGCGATGCCGACGAAGAAGCGCGCCAAATCGCAACCGACGTCCGTCCATCAGCTCAAGATCACATTGCTGCACCTGTCGCCGCCCGTCTGGCGACGGATCGCCGTGCCCAGCGACATGCCCTTGGGCGCGCTCCATTACGTGCTGCAATTGGCGATGGGCTGGACCGATTCGCATTTGCATGATTTCCGCGTCGGCAGAACGACCTATGGCGATCCCGAGATGCTGCAGGAGCTGGGCGACGCCGACGAGTGGGAGGCGGCCCTGGCCGATGTGGCCCCTCGCACGGGCAACCGCCTCCGCTACACCTACGACTTCGGCGACAACTGGGAGCACGATATTCTCATCGAGCAGGTAGGGCCGCCCGTGCCGGAGCTGGCCTATCCGGTCTGCCTGGCCGGGGAGCGCGCCTGTCCTCCGGACGACTGCGGCGGCGTCTGGGGCTACGCCGAACTGCTGGAGGCCCTGGCCGACCCCAAGCACCCCGAGCACGAGTGGCTATTGGAATGGGCCGGCGGCCCGATCGACCCGGAAGCGTTCGACCGGGACGAGGTCAACAAACAGTTGGCCCGATTGCCCTGAGCGAATCCCAATCAATCGCTCCCTAGCGATCAAGTCCCGCCGCCAACGCGTGCCATTCCGACGACGGAGGAATCTCGGCGCCCAGGGCAGCCCCGTCCCAATGAGCCGAGATGAAACTTGGGAGACCTCGCTTCACTCGGAATGACGCCGTGCGGGTGTGGCGCCTCAGCCCATCCGGCGGGCGACGAAAAAGCCCCTCTCCCCGCGCGGGGAGAGGGGTTGGGGTGAGGGGAAATTTAGACCCGGCGGTAGTTCCTCAGCCCCGTCGGCTCGACGGTCCACTCCTGGCCGCGCTGCTTGATCTGGTCGGCGGTCACGCCGAGCGTGACGCGGTCGGTCCCGACGGCGTCGATGGTCGACTCCGGCAGGTAGACCTGATTGAACCCGCCGAACCAGTCCTTCATCAGGCCCGGATCAAGCAGGAAGAAGTGCTTGCCGCGCGCGGCGGGCATCTCGGTGTTCGGGTGCAGAATCTCGCCGATCACGCCGACCTTCTCGCCGTCGGCGCTGAAGACATCCAGCCCCTTGAGGGCGTCGTAGTCGGCGTGGGTCATCGGGGTCCATGTAGCAACTGCTGGCATAACAGCGTTTCTCCTATAGGCTGCGAGGGCGAATCCCCTCACCTTCATACCTCGCAAACCCCGTGCCACCGACACAATGCATCCAATAGCGACAACTGACCCTCATTGACTACTAGCTGCTGGCTGCTGGCTGCTCGTCCCAGCCCGTTCGGGCCGAGTCGCTGCTTGCCATCCAAGAGCCAGCAGCCAATAGCCAACAGCCAGCAGCCAATAGCCAACAGCCAATCGCCCATCTATAGTTGCCGCGCAAACCCAACTGTCCCGAACGGGGTTGTCGCGTCCGCCGGGTGGAGCGGCGCGGTCTCGACCGTGTGCAACAGGAGCGTGTTTCGATGAAACGTCGCGATCTTCTTCGTGCCTCCGCGTCCGTGCCGGCCATCGCCGCCACGGGGGCCGTTACCGAGGCCGAGGCCGGCAATCGGCACGACACGCGCAAGGATCGCCGCAAGAAGCGCAAGAACCGGCACAAGGGCGGGGGCGGCGAACGCGACGTGACCGGCATGAACGTGCTCCTGTTCATCACCGACCAGGAACGGGCGATCATGCACTTCCCGAAAGGCTGGGAAGCGGAGAACCTTCCCGCCGCCACGCGCCTGAAGCGCAAAGGTCTGACGTTCAACCGGGCCATGTGCAACTCCTGCATGTGCTCCCCCAGCCGGGCCACCCTCTTCACCGGCTACTTCCCGGCCCAGCACGAAGTGAAATACACCCTGGAAGAGGACATGGACGAGTTTCAGGTCCCCCTGCCGCTCGACCTGCCGAACCTGGCCACCGTGATGAGCGCCGCCGGCTACCACGTGCCGTACAAGGGCAAGTGGCACCTTAGCAAGCCGATCGAGCAGGATTGGACCCCGGAGGTCGTCAACCAGTACGGCTTCGAGCGCTGGAATCCGCCCGACGCCGGGGCCAACCAGGACCTCGACCAGTTCGGCGGCGGCGACGCCGACAACGACGGCCGCTTCATGGACGACGACGGTCCCGTCGAAACCGGCCACGAAGGCGTCATCGCATACCTGAAGTCGGAGGCGGCCAGGCAGCAGCCGTTCTTCCTCGTCGTCTCCCTCGTCAATCCGCACGATGTCCTCTCCTACCCCCGCACGTACAAGGAGGGCGGCTACAACCATAGCGACACAAACGGCGACATCGGCCTGCCGCAGACCCACGACGAGAGCCTCGCCACCAAGCCGACCGCGCAGCGGCAGTTCCTGGCCCTCTCCGCGATCGGACTCGGCCCCCTGAACACCGACGAGAAGAAGGAGGAATATCTCAACTTCTACGGCAACCTGATGATCGAGTCGGACAAATACCTGGAGGACATCCTCGACACGCTCGAAGATGAAGATCTCCTCGAAAACACTATCGTGGTGAAAACCTCTGACCACGGCGAGATGGGGACGGCGCACGGCGGCCTGCGCCAGAAGAACTTCAATTTCTACGAGGAAACCCTGCGGGTGCCGCTGACGTTCTCCAACCCGAAGCTCTACCCGAAGCCGGTCTCCTCCAGCGCCATGGTCTCCCACGTCGACTTCCTGCCCACCATGGCCAGCCTCTTCCAGGCGCCGCAATCGGCCCGCGCCGACTGGGAGGGGGTCGATTACTCCCGGATCATCCGCGACCCCAAGGCGAAACCGGTGCAGGACTACATCGCCTTCACCTACGACGATTTCCAGGCCGGCCAGCCGAGCGGGCCGTACGTCGACCCGCCCCAGCACATCGTCAGCATCCGCGAGGAACGCTACAAGCTGGCCAAGTACTACGACCCCGACGGCGAAGAGCCGGAGCAGTGGGAGATGTACGACCTCAAGCACGACCCGCTGGAGGTGCGCAACATCGCCAACCCCGATTTCAAGCGCACCAGGAAGCAGGAGCAGGCGCTGCAGCGGCTGAAGGCCCGGCTGGCCGAGGTGGAGGAGACGCGGCTGCAGCCGTTGTAAGGCCAACCCCACCCCCGAACGGCCCTCACCCCAACCCCTCTCCCATCGCGATGGGAGAGGGGCTTTTTGCGCCCGGCGCCAAATGTCCCTCTGTCAGGTGGCACGCGAGAGGAGACCACCGTGGATTGACCGCATTTCGACCGCTGGACGCGACGCCGGTTCGGGCTGGCGGGCGGCGGCCTTGCCGCGCTGCTGGCCTTGGGCCGGATCGAGGGCGCGGTCGGCAAGAGCAGAGTGCTGCGCCGAAGCCGGCACGAACTGCGTGGACGGGGTGTGCAAGGTCGTGTGAGGGGGCGCAGTTGGCGCCGCCGGCGGCACGGCATGCCGTGCCGCCCCTACCCGTCGGGGCGCGGTCTCGCCGTCGGCCCCTTTTTCGCGGTCGCGCCCAGCTCCTCGAGGCGGGCGCGGCTTTCGGGGCTGCTCTCGATGCACATCATGGCCACCACGTCGCCGGGTTGGAGACCGCGCAGGGCGATCTCCAGCGCGTCCGGCTCGTCGCGGGCGACGGTGTGCGGCGGGTCGCCGCCGGCGGCGACGCCTTCCAGGTAGAGCGCCGTCATCTCGTCGACGCTGGCGCGGCCGCGCAGGTAGCGGCGCGTCTCCTTGACCACGATGTGGTCGCTCTGCTCGGCGGCGATGCGGCCGAGGGCGCGCAGCGCCTCGTCAGTGCGGTCGCCGGCGGTGCCGACGATCGTCGTCAGCCGGCCTCCGTCCTCCAGAAAGCCGCGGGCCAGGCGCAGCAGGTGGATGAGGCCGACCTCGTTGTGGGCGTAGTCGAGGATGACGGTGGCCCCGTTCAGGTCGTAGACGTGGAGGCGGCCGGGATTGTCCCTCTCGTCCGCGCCGAAGTCGCGCAGCCCGGCCGCGATCTCATCGTTCTTCAGACCGAGGGCCAGACAGACCCCCGTTGCGCACAACACGTTCTCGATCATGTGCCGCGCCTGGCCGCCGAAGGTGAGCGGGATCTCGTCCAGGCGGGCGATGCGATGCGCCTCCTCGCCGCGCGCCTCGACCAACCAGCCCTCCTCGGCCAGCACGGCGCGCCCGCCGCTGTGGCGATGCGCGGCCACCGTCGCGTTCTCCGCGTCCTGCGTGACCCAGATGATGGAGGCGTGCAGCCCCGCCGCCTGGCCGCGCACCAGCGCATCGTCGGCGTTGAGCACCACCCAGCCGGAGGGGCGGGTGGTGCGCAACACGACGCGCTTGACCTCGGCCAGCCCCTCCACGGTGTGGATGCCGTGCAGGCCGAGATGGTCGCCGCTGATGTTGGTCATCACGCTGACGTCGTGGCTCTGGCAGGCCATGCCGCGCAACAGGATGCCGCCGCGCGCCGTCTCCAGCACGGCGATGTCGAGCCCCGGTTCGCGCAGCACGCGCCAGGCGCCGGCGGGTCCGGTGTAATCGCCTTCCAGGACGTTCTCGCCTTCGATGAAGACGCCGACGGTGGAGGTCCAGCCGACCTTGCGCCCCGTGCCGCGCAGGATGTGGGCGACGAGGCGGGTGGTGGTCGTCTTGCCGTTGGTGCCGGTGACGGCGACGACGGGGATCGTGCGCTGCTCGTCGCGGATCATGCCGGGGCGGTCGTCGGGGCCGTCGCCGACGAGCAATTCCGGGAGACGGTCGGCGGCGGCGGCGAAATTGACCGCCTCGCCGGTCGCGGCGGCGGCCAGCAGCCGGGCCAGGGCCAGGGCGAAGCGGCGGCGCTCCCAGCCGAAGGCGAGCGACCAGTGGCCGGGGGTCTCCATCTCCACCCAGCGCATCTCCGGGAACTCGACCCCGGCGCGCTCATGCAGCGCGGCGCAGACGGCCATCAGCAGATCGCCAAGGCTTTCCGACCCGGCGGCGCGCTCGTCATCCGAAGGAGCGATCGGCTCCATGCGGCCGGCGAGGGCGGCGACGGCGTCGGGGGAGAGGTCGTCTTCGTCGAGGGCCAGCTCGAGCTTGATGGCCGGTTCGAGCAGGAAGAGGTTGGGGCCGTCCAGATCCCGGATTTCGATGAGCCGCATGGCGATCTTTCTCAGCGTTCGCCGCGCCAGGACTAGGCCACGGCCGAGAGGGCAAGCACCTGCACCGCGTTGTACAGGGCGTGGGCGATCATCGCCGCGGTGGTATTGGCGTGCTTGCGCACCAGACCCAGGACGATGCTGACCCCGAACAAACCCAGCAGCGCGACGTTGAAGCCGTACTGCGGTCCGTGCAAGCTGGCAAAGACCAGCGCCGGCAGCACGATCCCGAAGCGCGGCTGCAGGGCGCCGCGGAAGAACGCTTCCTCACCGATCCCGGCGCTGGCGCCCAGCACGACGGCCCCAAGTGGGTTCTGCACCTCCGCGGTGATCTGGTTGACCACCTCGTCGAGCGCCTCGCCCAACCCGGGGTCGAGTCGCTCCGCCGCGACGGAGGCGACGATGGCCACGGCGAAGCAGGCCACCGTGGCGGCGAGCCCGATGCCGATCGTGCGGGGGGTCGGCGTCACGATGCCGAGCCGGCTGGTGGCGGCGCGCAAGTCTCGCCAGTATGGAAACCCGACGATGATGTACGCGATGGCCACGAACGCGGCGGCCTGGACGAGGAGCTCGGCGATGTTGGCGGAGGGGAGCGCGTCGGGCGGGTTCTCCGCCAAGGGCGCCAGGCTCAGGCCAATCTGCGAGCCGAGCAATCCCAGTAGGGCGCAGAGCCCGGTCATGTCGATGGCGGAAGCGGGATCGAGGGGGGTGACGCGGGCGAGCAACGCGCGGATCGGCCGCAGCAGGGGCAGGCCCAGGCCGATGGCGGTCAGCACGAACACCGCGCCCAGCACACGGTCGCCCCGGAGGAGGGTGGCGATGCCCCCCAACCCGAGCAGGGCCGCCGGAATGCCAAACAGGAGGTAGAGCCCCACCAGGGCGGAGCGGTCCGTCTGCGCCTTGTGGGCCCAGTAGGCGAGACCGAGCGCCCCCAACAGGACCGTTGCGGCCGCGATCAGAAGCTGGACCCAGTCGGCCACCGATTCCCCAGGTCAGGCGAGGCGGCATCCCGCCGCGGCGTCTCGCGGCGCACCCCGGCCGCGGCGTGGGGGAGTATACGGGCTATCAGCTATCGGCTATCAGCTATCAGCAAGGGGTTCTCGGTTTGCGGGAGATCTGCGCTTCGCACGTGCCGGCCAGGTTCCGTCGACAGATAGCCGATAGCCGATAGCCGATAGCTGATAGCTGATAGCCCGTGTAGACTGCCTGCCAGACCAGCCACGTTCGGCGCGAGACAGCGACAGGATGGCGAGCGACACCCCAGGCGGCGCGGCCGCGGCTTCCGGTTCGGATCGTGCCACGCCCCTGCCGCCGCGGCGAGGGGGGCTTGGGCGCGGGCTGGAGGCGCTCATCCCCACCCTCGGGGACGAGGGGGCCGCCAGCCTCGAGATCGACATCGACGCCATTGCCCCGAACCCGTACCAACCGCGCATCGAGATGGACCAGGAGGCGCTCGCATCGCTGGCGGCCTCCATCCGCGTGCATGGGGTGATCCAGCCGCTGGTGGTGACGCACGGGCCGGAGCGGGGGCGGTACGTCCTCATCGCCGGGGAGCGGCGGTGGCGGGCGGCCCGGCTGGCCGGGTTGGGCGCGGTGCCGGCCGTCGTCAAGGAGGCGGCCCCGCGGGCGATGCTGGAGCTGGCCCTCGTCGAGAACGTGGTCCGCGCCGACCTCGCCCCGCTGGAAGAAGCGGCCGCCTACCGCCAGCTCATCGACGACTTCGGGCTGACCCAGGCCGCGGTGGCCGAGCGCGTCGGCCGCTCCCGCGTCAGCGTCACCAACACCTTGCGCCTGCTTGCCCTCCCCGACCGCGTGCAGCGGGCATTGGCGGCGGGGGAGATCAGCGAGGGGCATGCGCGGGCGCTGCTGGGGTTGCCGACCGCGCCGGAGCAGATCGCGGCGCTGGAGTGGGTGCTGGACAAGAGCCTCAGCGTGCGCCAGACGGAAGATCTGGTGCGCCGCTGGGCGGCGGGGGAACCCCCCGCGGGCATTCGCCGCCCGCCCGAGCCCAACCCTGGGGATGATCGCGAGGAAGCGATTCGCCAGGCGTTCGTCGACGGCTTGCAGCGCGCGCTCGGCACGCGAGTCGGATTCCGCCCGGCCAAGGACGGCGGCGGCACGCTCACGATCCACTACGACTCCGATGAGGCCCTCAACGCCCTCTACGAGCGGCTGGGCGGCGAGCAGCTTTGGTAGATGCGGTGGCAACTGGCGGGCGCCGCGGGGAGGGATGTCAACCCGACAGGGGCGTCAACTCGGCAGGCGTGTCATTCCGACGGGGCTGTCAATCCCACAGGGGTGTCATTCCGAGCGCAGCGAGGAATCTCGGCGTCGCCGCTCGTGTGAGCCGCAAAGCCTCTTGCGTCGGACTGACACGGAGCGTCTGGCGCGCCACGCATACGGAATCCGGGTGGTTGCCGGGGCGGGGCCTCGGCAGCGAAGGGGGCTAAGGGGGCGAAGGGGGCTAAGGGAGCGGGAGGCAGGGCGGGGGCGCCCTGCGGCCGCCGCGGGGGCGACCGTGGCGGCGTCCACCCGGATTCGGTATCACGAGGCAAGGGAGGGGAAACGATGATCGTCCTGATCGCGCAGCACATCGCCCAGGAAGGCAAGGACGACGAGGTCGCGGAGCACCTGCGCCAGATGTCCGACTACTGCAACTCCGACGCCGAGCCCGGCTGCCTCACCTACATCGTCAACCGCAACACCGACAACCCGCGCCACTTCCTGATCTACGAGCAGTACGCCGACCAGGCGGCCCTGGAAGCCCACGCCGAAACGCCGATGTTCAAGGAAACTCTGCTCGCTAGGGAGATCCCGCTGCTGGAATCGCGCGAGCGGTCGTTCTGGCGGGTGATAGGGTGATAGGGTGCTAGGGTGACGGGGGACGGGATTCCGCCGTTCCCTACCACCCTCTCACCCTATCACCCACAACGAAAACGGACCGGGATAACTCCCGATCCGGTTCGTCTGCTCACGCCGTCTTCCGACTCACGACTTCCGACTCACGTCCTACGTCGTGGCGTTGCGGCGGCGGCGGCGTTCGGCCTTGCGGCGCTTGGCGCGGTTCTCTTCCTGGACGCTGATGAAGCGCAGGCCGCGGCGATGCTCGCGGATGACGCCCGAACGCTCGATCCCTTTGGTGAAGCGGCGGAAGAGCTGATCGAAGCCCTCGCCGTCGCGGAGTTCTACCCGCATATCGTTGCAATCACCTCCCCTCGGCACGCGCTGACCAGCGGGTGAGATGCACCAGACTGGATGCGACAACGCAGGGACAACCCTGTATGATCGCCGGCATCGCGCCCGCGACCCAAGGTGCAAGGATACCGTACGCGCGGGGTCCTGGCTACGTTGTGGCGCGCCGACCAGCAAGGAGACGAGTCCATGTCCCCGACCGCCACCGCTGTCCAACCCGGCGTCGCCGTCCATCCCGGCCAGCCAAACAGCCTGCACGTGACCGAGATTCCGCGGCAGGCGCCGGGGCCGGGCGAGGTGCGCATCCGCATCCGGCACGTCGGCGTCTGCGGCACCGACCGCGAGATCATCCACGGCGGGTTCGGCGCGGCGCCGGAGGACGAGGCGTCGCTGGTGATCGGGCACGAGATGCTGGGCGAGATCGACGCCGTCGGCGCGGGCGTGGTGGCCTTCACGCCGGGGCAGCTCGTCACCGCCACCGTGCGCCGCCCGGACGGGTGCCCAGCCTGCGCGGCGGGGCAGCCGGACATGTGCCAGTGGCTGCGCTACGCGGAGCGGGGCATCGTGGGGATGCACGGGTTCATGACCGAGGCGGTGGTGGAGGACGCGCGCTGGGTCGTGCCGGTCCCGCCCGAGCTGAGCGACATCGGAGTCCTGATCGAGCCGATCTCGGTGGTGGAGAAGGCGGTGAGACAGGCGATGCTGGTGCAAAAGCGCATCGCCGCCTGGCAGCCGAAGACGGCCATGGTCCTCGGGGCCGGGCCGATCGGGTTGGCGGGGACGCTGCTGCTGCGCTCGCGGGGGATGGACGTCGTCACGGCGGCGCGGCGCCCGGGCCCGCACCTGGCCTCGGAGATCGTGGAGGCCGCCGGGGCCCGCTACGTCGGCACGGACGAGACCGCTTTGCAGGCGCTGGCGGCGGAGCTCCCCCCTCTCGACCTGATCGTCGAAGCCACCGGCAGCTCGGAGCCGGTCTTCGCCGCCATGGAGATCCTGGGCAACAACGGGGTGCTGGTCCTCCTCTCCGGCACGGGCGGCAACCGGGAGCTGACCGTCCCCGCCGACGCCATCAACCGCAGCCTCATCCGCGGCAACAAGGTCGTCCTCGGCTGCGTCAACTCGGCCAAGGAGGACTTCGAGCTTGGCGTGACCGACCTGACCCGCTGGGAGCAGATGTGGCCGGGGCTGGCGGGGCGGTTTATCACCCGCCGCCTGTCCGGGCTCGGCGCGTACGAGCAGATCCTGGAGACGCCTGCGGGGGATATCAAGACGGTGGTCGAGGTCAGGTAAGGCGGGATCGAGAGAAACGAAGCCCGCCGCTAGCCCGGATTATTCATGAGTGACAACGGGGCACCGGTCTGGTATCGGTAGGGGTGTTGAGTCTCTACCGCCAGGAGGCGCCCCGCATGGACCAGTCTGCCACAGCCGTGCTCGCGTTTGCGCCACCCGTCGCCCTCCCGGTAGCGGTCGATTTTCACGGGGGCCGCCTGACCAGCGACGGCGGCTGGAGCTGGGTGACCGAGGCGGATGCCGCGCTGGGACTGTGCGCCGCGTTGGCCGCGGCGGTTCCGGATCGGCGCCGCCACGGGCGCCACGCGGTGGTCGATCTGTTCCGCCAGCGCATCTACCAGATCGCCGCCGGCTACGCCGACCAGAACGACGCCGCCACGCTGCGGCAGGATCCCTTGCTCAAGCTGGTGTGCGGCCGCCTGCCGGAGTCCGACCCTGATCTGGCCAGCCAACCGACGTTGTCCCGCTTCGAGAACGGCTTTTCGGCGCGCGACTGCTACCGGTTGGCCGAAGCCCTGGGAGCCGTCTATCTGGCCGAACGCGAACGCGACGGGGTTCCGGCGCACATCGTCCTCGACCTGGACAGCACGGATGACCCGACCCACGGGGAGCAGGAGGGGAGCGCCTACCACGGCTCCTTCCGCCAGCACATGTATCACCCGCTGCTGGTCTTCGACGGGGAGACGGGACAGTTCGTCACCGCCGTCCTGCGCCCGGGCGCCGCCCACGCCGGGCACGGCGCCTTGGCGATCCTCAAACGGCTCGTGTGCCGGCTGCGCGCGCGCTGGCCGCACGTCACGATCGAGCTGCGCGCCGATGCGGGGTTTGCCAAGCCGGAGATCTACGCCTGGTGCGAGCAGCACGGCATCGCCTACACCATCGGGCTGGTGACCCATGCCCGGCTGGAAGCGCTCGCCGCCCCGTTGGCGGCGGATGCCCTGGTCCAGCAGGCCGCCGCGGACGGGGCGAAGGTCCGGCTGCTGGCCGAGGATGCCTATCAGGCCGACTCCTGGCCACACGAGCGGCGCGTGATCATCAAGGCCGAAGCGCTGGCCAAGGGGACCACCACCCGCTTCGTGGTCACCACCCGAACCGACGCCCCGCACGACCTCTACGCCTGGTACGCCGACCGCGGCGAGACCGAGAACTGGATCAAGGATCTGAAGTTGGCCTGCTTTGCCGACCGCCTCTCCTGCCACCGCGTGCTGGCCAACCAGTGCCGGCTGTTGCTGCACGCCGCAGCCTACGTCCTGCTCGACACCCTGCGCCGCTGGTTGGTGCAGGCGGGAACGGCGCGGATGACGCTGGAGACGGTGCGCCTGCGCCTGCTCAAGATCGCGGGCCGCGTGCGACAACTGACCACCCGTGTCCACCTCCGCCTCGCCTCCAGTCATCCGGGTGAACCCCTCTGGCGCCGTCTTGCCGCCCGGGAGGGCCGCTTATGAATAATCCGGGCTAGACGAGCTTTCAGCTCGTCCCGCCCCACCCGTGAGCAGGGACGCCTTCGCGACGGGCAAAAACGCTTGCGTGCTTTCTGTGGTATTTGTCCCGCCCACCGGGGGTTGCCCCTTGGTCGACCGAGGGCGACCACCCACAACCTGTCGCAGCGATTGTCTGTCGTCAACTGGGACCCCATGGGTCTTTTACGTCAAGTGAATTACGTCTGCACCGCGCCATTCCCGCGCCAGCCGCTCCGCCACCAGCCGCCGATGGCACCGCTCCGGGCCAGGCTCGCTGCACAGCAGGCAACTGACCCGCTCATCGAACACGGCACGGTCGAGCGCAGCGGGAATGCCCCGATCGTCCATCAGCGCCTCGAAGCGGGGCACGTAGCGATCCCAGTCGCGGTCCTTGCGGTAGTCGTCGCGAATCTGCTCGGATGGGGCCAGGATCGGCATGTGCACGTAGTTGGCGCCGACGAGGCGGTCGAGGAACCAGGCCAAATCCTGCTGCTTGGCGAACCCGGAGAGCTGCCCGCCGGGCTTGAGGCGGATATCGATCACCCGCTCGACGCCGTTTTCGGAAAGGAGGCCGAAGAAACGCTCGGCCGATTTCCGGGTGAAACCGATGGTGTAGAGCTTCATCCGCCGAAGCCGAGGAGGGAAAGCTGCGGAGTTGGTTCCGCGCACGACTCTGCGGGATCGATCGTTTCCAGCGAGCCGTCTCTGCGGATGTGAACCACGGATGCCCCGCGCTCACGGAGGGACATCTCGATCAGGTGATGGCGATGGCAACGCAGCGGATCCTCTTCGCTGCACATCATCGCGGTCGCGCGCGCCTGGGCGATGTGGAGAAGGCGCTGGATGCCGCGGTCAAACCAGTCCGCTCGCGCGATCGCTGGGTAGTCGACCAGTTTGAGGTAGTCCCCCTTCCCTTCTGGGACGACGCCGGCTTTGTAGTACACCGGGTCGGAGGGGCGGCCGCCCAGGACGGTCCCCGCAAACACGTACTCGAGGCCGTGCTGGGGCAAGAGCGATTGGAGCGCCTTGCCGTTGAAGTGCGGCGTGTAGCGGCTGTAGGGACTGGTGCGGACGTCGACCACCGCCTGAATCCGATGGCGGCTCAGCAGCTTCAGAAAGTGGTCCGCGGGGTGGTTGCTGTGACCGATCGTGTAGACGACAACCGGCTCCGCCATCGCGTCCTCCTCGCGTTCCATCGTAGCACCCCGGCGCGAGGCGATGGGGCGAACGGTCTCTTCCGCGGGATTCGATTTGCTTGTAGATTGACGATCCGCCGCTGGCAGGTCTCGATGAGGAGGCCCCGTGAGACAGCGCATGGTTGTCACCGACGTCACCCGCATGCAGAGCGATCGGGTCTGCGTCGGCGGGTACCTCGAGGATGGCGCGTCGATTCGGCCGGTCTGCGAGCGCCACGGCCCGACGGAGGCCTGGCTGCGCCCGAGCCGAGAGGAGCGCGTGGTTCCGTTCGCCCTGATCGCCCTGGACGTCGGGTCGCCGCCCGACCTGGTCGCCCCGCACACCGAAGACCGCCTCGTCCCCCACTCTGGCCATCGCGTCGTCGAAATGTTGCCGGACGACGAAGCCGTGGCCTTGCTCGATTGGTCCGCATCTCCGGGCATCCAGGACATCTTCGGCGCCGACCTCCACACCGATGGCGACGGCTCGTGGGGCCGCTACGCCCGCTCCGGCGAGGGAACGCGGTCGCTCGGCACGATCCGGGCCGCGCGCATCCTCGGGGTCCGTTACCAGTACAGCCCCGACCGCGGACGATGGGACTACCGCCTGCGGTTCGCCGATGGCGCGGGAGAGCAGTACCAACTGAGCGTGGTCGACCTGGGATTCCGCCGCCGCCTGGACGCCATGCGCGGCGACGGGATAGCGCCCGAACGCATTGCCGCCGCGACGCTGGCGACGCTGCAAGCGCAAGCGGTCTACCTGCGCATCGGCTTGGCGCGAGGATGGGAGCGACACCCGGATCGATGCTATGTGCAGGTCACCGGCGTGTACGGGTTCGAGACAAGCAGACGGAGGGTGACAGGGTGACAGGGTGTCGGGGTGATGGGGAGAATGGACGAAGCATGAAGCGCCGCAGCGTCCCGTCTCTCCCCTATCACCCTGTCACCCTGTCACCCTGTCACCCTCATTCGTCCTCTGCCCCGGCGATGGCCGCGATGATCTCTGCCGGCGGCGGCGCGCCAGTAGCGCGAAATATCACCCGCCCGTCCTTGCCGACCACAACCACCGTGCGGTTGATGCTGGGCCGATCCGGTTTGAGCGCGTCGTAGGCGCGGGCGACGTGCAGCCCCTCGTCGACCAGCAAATCGAACGGCAGCTCAAGCTCGTCGATGAAGGCTTGATGGCTGGCGGCGTCGGCCTGGTTGACTCCGTACGGCTCCGTATCGTGGGCGCGGAACTCCTCGACGGCGTCGCGCACGGCGACGAGCTGGTTCGTTCAGCCCGCCGTGCGGTCGGCCGGGTAGAAGAAGAGCGCCGCCCGGCCTTTCCCGCGCAGCTCGCCCAGGTCGAGCCCGGGCCCGGTCGTGCCGGGGAGGGAGAAATCGGGGGCCATCTCGCCGACGGTCGCTGCCATCATCGTCCTTTCCGCTGCTCGGTCGTCTGCGGATCGCGGGTTGCCGTCGGCCATCATACCCGGCAGGATACGGCTCGCGTCGTTCGGGCGCTACCCAGATTGATGACAACAAGAGTCGACTCTACGGTTATGGCGTCGCGTCTGAGCCGGCGGCTTCCCGCGCTTTTCGGGCGCGCTCGATGGCCGCCAACTGCTCCTCCATCGGCGGAGGCGGCGTCCAGTAGCGGTCGAACGCGTCGTGGACGGCGTCGAGGAAAGCGGGCAGGCGCTCCCGCAGCAGCCCGTCCCCGAAATCGCCGGCCATCGCCGCCCAGGCGAGGATCGCCCACTCCGGCTGGTCCTGCACCGCGCCGAGCAGCATGGGGATGACCTGGACACCGACGATCTCGTTGGTTTCTTTATCGTTGGCATCGAGCCCGATCATGATGGCAACGTCTTCGAACCCAGGCGCATCCAGAGGATCACAAAGTTTGGCCACGGGCTTACCGCCAAAATACACCAGAAACTCATCGGCGGGCACGTCGTAGTCGATCCAAGCGTGCGCAGGCTCGATGGGTTCGGCAGGCCAGCGAGGGGTCAGAAGTGTGTCTGAATCCGCGTTGCTAACTCTCATGGCCAGAGTTTCGCCTCCTTTGGGTTCGGCCTCGGCACACGGTAGGCCGTAATGACTTCGCCTTCCCACGTTCCTTGCGGTGGGACGGGTCGATAATTGATGACGACCTTGATCCACCTGCCGGTAGTCGGGATTCGCCAATAATGATTCTCCCGCCGCCCGTACCGCACGTCGCGGGTAACGAGGTCAGGCCGCTCAATGGCTATGCGAACATCGTCCAGCTTGTCTGCCATGTCGTCATGCTCATCCAAGATATGATCGTGCGCGGATTGAGTGAACGCGACCTCCCGACCGTTTCGATCTTGGGTTTGCCAGGCGGCCAAGGTTCCTCCGGAGGTGATGCGATCGACGCTGCTGGCGTTCGGCGATCGGGGAGCCGATTTTCATGGTACACCGCACCCTCTGTTCGATGCGCTTGGGTCCCAACGTCGGTTGTGCGCCGGACGGATCACGGCGAAGGCTTGATGGCGTCTCCCACCCCCATCAAGCCGCCCGAGACTACCGCCGCATGCAACCCCCCGCGGTGGATCAACGGCGAAAGCACCCCTCTCATCCCGGTGACCTCCGCCAGATGCGCGCACGGCTCGCTGATCTCCACCCCGCGCAAGACCGCCTCCCCGACGCGGAACTCGCACCCGATCAGGTGCCCCAGCGGCACGCCGTGGGTGACGATGTTGCGCCGATGGGCGCCGGGCGGCAGATCGAGGTTGTGGTCGCGCCGCAGCGCCTCCAGCACCTCCGCTTCGATCGAGGACACCTCGCGCCGCGGCCCGGCGAACCAGGAGTAGAACCCGGCGCCGTCGGCATAGCGGTCTTCGGCCAACCCACGGCCGGCGATGGCGGTCGCCTCGACGCGCGCCTGCATCGCCTCGCCCGCGGCGTTGGCGACGTACAGCTCTGCGACGGTTCCTTGCCATGTCACGGATCTGCCTCCTCCCCCGCTCCCATGTGTTTGACGCAAAAACGCCACGGCGCAAACTGCGCGTGGCGGCATGACGGCCGACGCGGGGAGAACGGCGCGGCGAGGATCGACGGCGCAGCTCCAGCCGGGGGACGAGAGAGCGCGTGACGCGGTCGTTCCCAGACGGGACGGCCGCTCCGCTCACCCGCAACCGCCCAGTCTAGCCTGCCATCGAAATCCCAACTCCTGCATGTGGATCGCAATCGCCGGAGCGCCATGGTAGGGAGCGGGTCGCTTGGGCGCAAGCGCCGCTTTGCGCTTGACCCGAAGCCCTTCCTCGGCTAGCGTACCGGCATCGTCCTCCGGGACACCCCCGTGTCCAGCCGCGTGCCCCGCGCCGCGCGACCCGACCGTTTCGTAGGCTGCGAGGGCCGGTGATGATCCTATCCGACCGCGATATCCGGCGCGCCCTGGAGTCCGGGCGCATCCGCATCGACCCGATGCCCGATCTGGAGACCGCCCTCGGCTCGGTCTCGATCGATTTCCGCCTCGGGGCGACCTTCATGGTCTTCGAGCACAGCCGCCACTCGTTCATCGACCCGCGGCAGCCGCAGTCGATCGGCGATGCCATGCGCACCATCGAATGCACGCCGGACGAGCCGTTCATGATGCAGCCCGGCGACTTCGCCCTGGCCTCCACCGTGGAGAGCCTGGAGCTGGCCGACGACCTGCTCGGCCGCCTGGAAGGCCGCTCCTCCATCGCGCGGCTCGGCATCACCGTCCATTCCACGGCGGCGGTCTTCGAGCCGGGCTGGGTCGGCACGGCGACGATGGAGCTGAGCAACCTCGGCCGCATGCCGGTGGCGCTCTATCCGGGGATGCGCATCTGCGCCTTCTCCTTCGAGGAGGTCAGCTCCCCGGTGTCGGTGCCGTATCGGCTGAAACGGGGCAACAAGTATGCTGGTCAGGTGACGCCGCGAGCCAGCTTGCTTGCCGAGGAGAATCGGGTTCTCGCGGGCCGCGATTGAGGCGGCGCGAGTCCATGACCGGCGCGTTTCACGTGAAACGGTGAACGCGCCCGTCTGGTTCGCGCGGCGTGAAGTGATCGATACTCAACGGCGCGGTTGGACGAGGTGCGCCAAGTGGAGGCGAGGGTGTCCGAAGAATCGCTCCGGCAGTTGCGCGAGCGGATGATGCCGATGTTGCGGCTCGTGGCCGAGGAATACCGGACGCGGGTGCCGGATGGGTTCCCGGTCATCGTCGACGCGGTCGACCGCGGTGTGTTCGGGCTGGAGATCGAACCCAGCTACGCTCTGTACGTGTCTTCGGATGGCAACGAGATCTTCGCCGATTACTACTGGCGCTCAGATCGCTATGATGCCCGCTCTTCGGCCATGCGGGAGAAGTTCGCCGGCTCGCCCGTGTACGACCGGCGTCCACTGTCGCCGAATGCCACGGACCTCGAGCTTCGGAACGCGATCGCGGAACTCATGGCTCGCCACAATTACCAGCCGGGCCTCATTCACATTTCGGACTCCTGATCCACGCCGGGGCGAGCGCCGCTGTCGGACCCACTAGCGGTCGGCGCCGTCGATAGCCCGAATGCGTTGTGGGGCGTGTCACCCCGACTGTCGGCGGCGTCCGCCGTTTCACGTGAAACGCTGACTACTCCAGAATCCAGCGGTCGTCGTCGCGTCGCCACGACGCCACCTCGCGATCGCCGAAAAACAGAGCTGCCTCCCGTTCGGCGCTCTCCGGCCCGTCCGAGCCGTGAATGAGGTTGCGCCCGGTCATCAGGCCGAGATCGCCACGGATCGTGCCCGGCAGCGCGTCGACCGGGTTGGTCTTGCCCATTGTCGCCCGCGTCACCGCCACGGCGTTCGGCCC
>CALMZR010000071.1 GCA_937870845.1 uncultured Chloroflexota bacterium | reverse complement strand
CCGCGACCCGGAGTGGAGCATGAAGTACACGCGGCGCCCGTCGTCGCGCTGGACCTCGAGGAAGTGGTTGCCGCCGCCGAGGGTCCCGAGCGACAGCAACGCCCGCTCCAGCCAGCCCGGCGCGATGGCCGGCGGCACCTCGAGCCCGATGAGCTCGAGCATCCGGTCGCGGGTCATCGGCGGGCGACGATGAACCGCGAAACCGGTGGGGATGTCGCGCTGGATCTGCCGCAGGACGTTGCGCAGCTTCTCGGGCGTGAACGAATCCTCCCAGACGAGGTTCGTCTGCGCGAGCTGGACGCCGCACCCGATGTCGACGCCAATCGCGTACGGCACCACGGCACCGCGGGTGAACAGCACGCCGCCGATCGGCATCCCGAAGCCGGCGTGCGCGTCGGGCATGAGCGCCGCGTGATCCACGGCAACCTCCAGGTTGCCCAGGTTGCGCGCCTGGCGGAGGGCCTCCGCCTCGATGTCCGTGGCCCAGGAAAGGATCGGCAGCCGGGCGCCCGCGATGACCTGCATCGCGCCATTGTCGGCCGGAACGGCAGCCGAGCCGGCGACCGAACGCCTGGGGACCGTGGATCGCACATCGTGAGAAACGACTCTCTTGCCATTCGATAGACGACGTGGCACACTCCCGGCGATGCGCCCTTGTCCGCGGCCGTCCAGCGCACGTACGAGGACCTTCCGTTGACCAGGGACGCCACGCTCGACCGCTCGGTCGAGCCCACCATTACCACCGCCGACCTTCGCCGCCTGGTCGAAGGCGGCACGGCCACGGTCGTCCTCGATTCGCCGGGCGTCTTCCCCTACGCCTGCCTCATCCATCCCGAGATGACCGGCGTCATTCGCGTCCGCGATGAAAACGGCCTCGTCCCGGAGACCCAAACGACCTCTCAGGAAGTCCCGGCCGATGCCAGGACGGTCGTCATCGCCAACCTCGCCTTCGACCCGGCGACGATCACTGTCCCCACCGGCACGACCGTCGCCTGGACCAACGGCGACGCCGTCCCGCACACCGTGACGTCCACCGACGGCGCCTTCGACTCCGGTATCTTCGATCCTGGCGGGAGCTTCGCCTTCACCTTCAACGAGCCCGGCGCGTTTCCCTACGTTTGTCAGCTCCACCCGCAGATGCAAGGCACGGTGACTGCGGAAGGCGAACCCGTTGCCGGCGGCGAACAAGCGGCGCAGCCCGCGTCAGCCCAGGCAGCGACCCCTGCCCCTGCCGAAGCTCCCTCGCAAGCCACGCCATCCGGCGCATCCGTTTCAATCGTCGACTTCGCGTTCGAACCGGCGACGCTCCAGGTCGCATCCGGGCACACCGTCACCTGGACGAACGACGGCCTCTCCCCGCACACCGTCACCGGCGACTTCGCCGATTCGGGCGTGCTGGACCCCGGCCAGACCTTCTCCCACACGTTCGAAGTCGAAGGAGCCTTCGACTATTTCTGCGCCATCCACCCCGAGATGGTTGGCTCCGTCGAGGTCGACGCCGTCCAGGCTCCTCCGGCATCGCCCGTTGCTGCCGCGAATCAGGAGACCGCGGGGCCGGAGGGCGTGTGGCTGCTCGAACTGGTTCCCGACAACGACGGCATTCTCGGCGCCCAGCGGGCCCTTATCGCATTCCACGCCAGCGGCATGCTCGAAGTCGACTTCGCCGCCGCACCCGGCGACGCCGTTCCAACAAACCTTCTCGCCTCAGGCCACGGCGAATGGGTCGTCCGCGACGCACGATGGAACATCGCCCTCGCCGCGCTCATGAACGACGCGGACCAGCGATTCGCGGCCACCGTCACCTTCGACGGCGAAGGCCAACTCTCGGCAGACGGCACGGCGCTCGAAGGAACCTTCACGTTCGACGTCGTCGGAACAAATGGGCAATCGATTGGCCAGGGCTCAGGAACCTTCAGCGGCCAACCCGTTCCGCTCGACCCGTAGGCCGACCCAATTCCTTCCTCTCGCCTCCCGTCTCCCGCCTCCGTGCGGTAGCATCGCCGCGCGACGCATCGCACGTCGCCCCGCGATTTCAAGACCGTTCCCCGAACCCCGCGGGCTGCGCACGACGATTCGGGCACGGACGAGGCAACATACGATGACAGATCCTTCGCGGCGGGCGGTGATCCTGGGCGGGGCGCGAACGCCGTTCGGCAAGCTCGGCGGCGCGCTCGCCTCCAGGACCGCGGTCGAGCTCGGCACGATCGCGGCGCGGACGGCTCTGGAGCGCGCTGGCGTCGCCCCCAACGACATCCAGAACACGATCTTCGGGCACGTGCTTCAGGGCGGCGCCGGGCAGAACCCGGCCCGTCAGGTGGCGCTCAACGCCGGCATCGGCGTCGAGATCCCCGCCGAGACGATCAACCGCGTCTGCGGCTCCGGGATGCGCGCCCTCACCCTCGCCGAGACGATGATCCGCGCCGGCGACTACGACGTCATCCTGGCCGGCGGGATGGAGAGCATGTCCAACGCTCCGTATCTGCTGCGCAAGGCCCGCGCCGGTTATCGCATGGGCGACGGCATCCTCGAGGACATGATGATCGGCGACGGGCTGCAATGCGCCGTGGCCTGCGTTCACATGGGCATCCACGGCGGGAACGTCGCCGCCGAGGAGGGCGTCGGCCGCGAGGAGCAGGACGCCTGGGCGCTGCGCTCCCATCAGCGGGCGCTTGCCGCCCAGGACGCCGGGCTGCTGGCGCGCGAGATCGTCCCGGTCGAAGTCACCGCGAAGTCCGTCACGACCGTCGTCGACCAGGATGAGGCTCCGCGCCGCGACACCAGCCAAGACGCCCTCGCCCGCCTGAAACCCGCGTTCGACCCGGAGGGGACCGTCACCGCCGGCAACGCCCCCGGCGTCAACGACGGCGCGGCTGCCCTTATCGTCGCCAGCCGCGACTGGGCCGAATCGCAGAGCCTCTCGCCGCGCGCCACCATCCTCGCCCATGGCGAAGCCGCCTGGGACGTCCCCTACCTCGCCTACACCCCCGCCATGGCCGCCGAAAAGGCTCTCACCAAAGCCGGGATGAAAGCCTCCGACGTGGACCTCTGGGAGATCAACGAGGCCTTCGCCAGCGTGCCGATCATCTCCGGCCGCCGGCTGGGGATCGACATGGACCGTGTCAACGTCAACGGCGGCGCGGTCGCGCTTGGGCACCCCATCGGGGCCAGTGGGGCGCGCATCGTGATCGCCCTGATCGAGGAGCTGCGCCGCCGCGGCGGCGGCATCGGCGTCGCGGCGATCTGCTCCGGCGGCGGCGGCGGCGACGCGGTCGTCCTCGACGTGCCGGGCGCCTCATGAGCGGCGGCGGCCTGCTCCTCCCCTTCGCCGGCGTCTTTCCGCGCGTGGCCGAGGGCGTCTACCTCGCGCCCGGCGCTGTCGTCATCGGCGACGTCGAGATCGGCGAAGAATCGAGCGTCTGGTTCAACGCGGTCATCCGCGGCGACGTCGCCCCCATCCGCATCGGCCGGGGATCGAACGTCCAGGACAACGCGGTGCTCCACGTCGATCGCGGCACGCCCTGCGTCGTCGGCGACGAAGTCACCATCGGCCACGCCGCCGTGGTTCACGGCACGACCGTCGGCGACGGCGTCACCATCGGCATGGGCGCGACCGTCCTCTCCCGATCGACCATCGGCGAGGAGGCCATCGTCGCGGCCGCGGCCCTGGTTCCGGAGGACGCCGTGATCGCCGCCGGCGCCCTCGTCATGGGCGTCCCGGCCCGGGTCAAGCGCGTGCTCACGGCAGCCGAGCGGGCCGCTTCTCGGGAGAACGCGCGCCGCTACGTCCGCAACGCGGCAATGCACCAGGCGGTCCTCGTGGACAGCGGAAGGGGCTGAGATGGCGATCGACGTCGAGATCGAGGGCCACGTCGCGACGGTCACGATGAACCGCCCCGAGGCGCTGAACGCCTTCAACGGCGAGCAACTCGATCTGCTCATCGACGCGTTCCGTTCCGTTGGCGAGAACGGCACAGTCCGCGCCGTCATCCTCACCGGCGCGGGAGATCGCGCCTTCGCCGCCGGAGCCGACATCAAGGCGATGGCCGCCATGTCCCCGGCCGAAGGCATCGCCTTCGGCCGCAAGGGGCACGCCGCGACCGCAGCCGTGGAGTTGCTGCCGCAGCCGGTCATCGCCGCCGTCAACGGCTTCGCCTTCGGCGGCGGCTGCGAGCTGGCCATCGCCTGCGACATCCGCCTCGCCGCGGACAGAGCGCGCTTCGCCCAGCCGGAAGTGTCACTCGGCATCCCGCCCGGCTGGGGCGGCTCCCAGCGCCTGCCGCGCCTCGTCGGCCCCGGTTACGCCGCCGAGATGATCTACACCGGCCGCCACGTTCCCGCCGACGAGGCGCTCCGCATCGGCCTCGTCAACGCCGTCCACCCGCTCGATCGGCTCCTGCCCGCCGCCCGCGAGATAGCGGGCAGGATTGCCGCCAATAGCCCAACCGCCGTTCAAGCCGCCAAGCGCCTCATCTCGCTCGCCATCTCGGGCGATCAGGGCGCCGGTCTCGCCGCGGAGATCGCGGGCTTCGGCGCCGCCTTCTCTCACCCGGATCGGCGTGAAGGCATGCAAGCCTTCATCGAGAAGCGTCCCGCGTCGTTCGGACTCGGAGCTTCGACGTCCTCCGCTCCCCGCTCACCCGAGGAGTGATGCGGCATCCGGGTCGGCGCGCGGGCGGCCCCGCCCCGGTGAAGGGTGCAAAGGCTGCAAAGGCTACGGGAGGCAGGGCGGGGGCGCCCTTCAGCCACAGCGGCTCCGCCCGCGCGCCCACGGCAGCGTCCACCCGGATCCCGCATGAGTCGAGGAAGTGTCCGCACATAACGAGATACCTTGGCCCGCAAACTCAGAACGACGCGTGATTCGCACGCCGCTATGAGGGCGCAGGCCGCTCTCGCTCACGGAAACTGCAACGACTCCAGTCGCGCCGCAAACTCATGCGTCGCCGGGTCGGCCGTCGTCACATAGACGGCCTCCTGCGTGCCTTGCAGCGGAAGGAACTCCACCGTGACCTCGGTCGACTCCACGAGACGTTCTTCGGCGAAGACCTCGATCCAGATCTCGGCGGAGGTGATCGCCTGCGCGCCCGTGTTGCGCACCGTGTAGGGCACATAGTAGCTCCCGTCGCGCGCTTCGGCGCGGTCGGCGGCGAACGTGACCCGCACCCCTACTCCCCCGGTCTCCTGCCGCCGCTGCTCCTCCATCACGGCCACCGCCACCAGCGCCCCGACGATCAGGATGCTCAGCGTCAGCGTCACCCATTCGGCGGCGGATGCCGCCCGGCGGGAGCGAGTCGTCATACCGCCAATCTCCCGGCCGCCGCGGTCATCGACGCCGGAAAGGCGAGCAGCACGGACTTGGTGTACATCTCGAAAAGCGTCGAGTCTTCATCGAGGCGGCCAAACATCCACAGCACCACCAGCGACACCATCACTGCCGCCACGTAGGCCATGAGCGTCTCCGCGAACGGTGTTTGCAGCAATCCGGGGGTCGCGTGCCGCTTCGCTTCTCCGGAAAACCCGGCGGCAAACACGACGCTGTACGTCACCAGCAGCGAGAGCAGAATCACGAACGGGAGATTGCGCACCGGGACCTCGGTCACAATCGCGCTCAAGTCGTCCACTGGGACGATCGCGATGCACAGAAAGAGCGCTCCGGCGATCGAAGCCGCCAGCTCGATGACCGTGCGCCGCCAGCGATCGCTCAACCACCCGCCGCGCAGTGACGTGGCGTCGCCGCGATCCGGGTCGAAGCGAGAAGCATCTCGAGCCAGGAGGTGATTCGCCACCGCCACCCCGAGACTGACCGGAGCGATCGCCACCGCGATCCGACCCACGGCGATCGACGCCGGCTGCCCGTCGCCGATCTGGCCGAGCGCCCAGAACACCGCGACCAGCGCCAGGGTCGCCAACGCCATCGCCTCCAGCGCGTCGGCGAAGTACTGCCACCCGCGGCGCAGGTCGCGGCGAAACCCGATCCAGTAGACCGCCGCCAGGGTCAGCGCGTACGAGACGCCAAGCAGGAAGAGCGCCTCCAGCGGCCCGATCTGGTCCCCCAGCCACCAGGTGTCGACGGCGAAGACGACCGGAATCCCGATCAGGAATCCACTCGCCAACCCCCGCACGGCGTCATCGAGCTCGTCCGACCACTCGTGGCCGGGACGCGGCCGCGTGGGCGCGCCCTTCGGTTCGAACACCACGGCTCCTGCCCCTCGCTTCTGCGGCGCTCGCCGGCTCCATCATAACGGCGGCAGGCGACGATGCCTCGCCGCATAGGCGGGCATTGCTTACGTCTCTGCGAGCCTCACGCGGGGATGCCAGCCGGTATAGTAGCCGCCGCGGTAAGGCAGGGTTCGCGCAAGGGGTGGTTCACCATGCGGTTCGAGGGGCAATCGGCCATCGTCACGGGCGCGGCGCGAGGCATCGGGGAAGCGATCGCGCGCCGGCTGGCCGCCGAAGGCGCCGCGGTCATAATCGCCGACATCGACGAGAGCGCCGCCACCGAGACCGCGACCGCCATCGGCGAGCGTGCCGTCGCCCATCGCCTCGACGTCACCGAGCCCGTCTCCTGGGACGCCGCCGTGCGTTCCGCGCTCGACCGCTGGGGCCGCATCGACGCGCTCGTCAACAACGCCGGCATCGCCGGGCGCTCGGCGCCGATCTGGGAGCTGGGCGTCGACGAGTGGCAACAGGTCGTCGACATCGATCTCACCGGCGTCTTCCTCGGCTGCAAGGCGGTCATCCCCGTCATGCTGGATGCCGGAGCGGGGCGCATCGTCAACATC
>CALMZR010000070.1 GCA_937870845.1 uncultured Chloroflexota bacterium | reverse complement strand
AGAACCCCGCGCCCTCGACCGCCGCCGCCTCGAACGGCGCCCGCGGCAGCGACCGCAACCCGGCCAGCACCAGTAGCGCCACGAACGGCGTGTAGGTCCAGACGTCGACCAAGACGATCGAGAAGAACGCCCATCCTGGCGAGCCGGTCCACTCCGGCTGGATGCCGAACGGGGAGAGGAGGTAGTTGAGCACCCCTACGGTCGGCAGCATCATCAGCCGCCAGATGATGGCCGCGATGACCGGCGCGATCATCAGCGGCACGATCAGCAACCGCTCCAGACCCCGGCTCAGGAGCGACGAGCGCGCCAGCAGCAGCGCCACGCCGACGCCCAAGAGGGCCTCGATCGCCGTCGCGGCGATCGCGAACTCGGCGGTGATCAGCATTGACTGGAAGAACTCCGGGTCGGTGAAGATGTCCTGGAAGTTCTCGAACCCGACCCAGCGCGTGGCGTCGGGGCGGTTGGCCCGGTAGTTCTGGAAGGCGTACGAGGCGCCGAGCAGGAACGGGTAGAGGATGCCGATGGTCAGCGCGATGGCGGGAAGCACCAGGAGGTAGGGGCGGGCATTGCGCCGCCACGCGGGGAGCGTGCCGGGCTGGGAGCCCGGGTCGAGGTTGTTCACTGGAACGCTGCTCATCACGCGATTCTCTCGCAACCGGGCCCGGGACGGGCAAGCGGCTGCTGGCTATTGGCAATTGGCGATTTGTCGAGCGCGCGATCGACCCTCGAGTCAAGTTGAGTGTCAACGAAGAATCCCGGCGTCCTGAAACGCGTGTCGTGCTACGCCGAGATGCTTCACGTCGTTCGGCATGACACGGGTGGCGTTGCGCGCTCGCTCTGGCCGAAGAGCCCCTCTCCCATCGCGATGGGAGAGGGGTTGGGGTGAGGGTTCGCCCTACTCCACCGTCGCCTGGATCTCCTCGACCAGCGCGTCGAGGGTCTCCTGGGCGTCGGAGCCGCCGTAGATGTCCTGCAGCGCCTCGGCCCACAGCGTCGTCGCCTCGAAGAAGGCCGGCTGCGGGGTGAAGAGGATTTGCGTGTCCTGGATGATGGCGTCGAACGTCTCCAGGAAGTTGATCTGCGCCGACATCTTGTCGACGAACTCCGGGTCCTCGACGATCGAGGCGCGCACCGGGTCGATCATTTCGCCCTCGATGGCGGCGGTGCGTAGGTGATCCTTGCCGGTCGCCCACTGCAGGAAGTGCCAGGCCGCGCTCTTGTTCGGAGAGGCGGAGCTCATGCCGAGCGACCAGATCCACTGGTTGGTGGCCAACGAGCCGTCCGGGCCGGCGGGGCCGGGGTGCCAGGCGATCTTGCCCTCGACGGCGGTGCCGGTGTTGTTGAAGTAGCCCAGGATGTCGGCGTCGTAGATCATCGCCGCCTTGCCGGCGCCGAGGTCGGTGCCGACGTCGTACCAGTAGTAGTTGGTCCAGTTCGGCGGCCCGGCGTCGCGCAGCATGGCCGCCCACTTGTCGGTGAAGGCGACGGCGACCTCGGAGTTCATTACCGGCACGAGCACGTCGCCTTGCAGCTCGAAGTCCTTGCCGCCCTCGCGGGAGTACTGGGTCATGAAGCCGGGGTGGATGGTGGCCCACTGGCGGGAGCCGCGGGCGCCGATGCCGTAGGTGTCGGCGAAGCCGGCCGATGGCGCTTCCTCGCCGATGGCGCGCGCCAGCTCGGTCAGCTCGTCGAACGTCTCGGCCGGCTGCACGCCGAGGGCGTCGAAGATCTCGGTGTTGTACATGATGGTGTTGGTTTCAAAGCCCCAGGGGAGCGCGTACTGGCCGCCCGTGCCGAGGGGATCGCCGACTTGCAAGCTCCATTGGTCGGCGGCGCGCAGGTTCGGGTAGATGTCTTCCCAGTCGTAGTCCTCGTTGGTGGCCGAGGGGTTCTCGATCCAGGGGAGGAAGTCTTCCAGATAGCCGGGCGGGCCGTACTGCCAGACGAAGTAGGCGCCGAGCATGAAGACGTCGTAGGTCGGCTGGCCCGACTGGAGGTCGACGGTCAGCTTCTCGAAGTAGTTCGACTCGGGGAACTTGTCGTACTGGACAGTGATGCCGGTCAACTCGGTGAACCCGGCGAGACCGTTCTCCAGCGCCGTGGTGTACGGGTGCTCGTTGAGCAGCGCGCGGATGGTGGTCCCATCATGACGCTTCCAGTCGAAGGGGCCGGTCACGTCCGCGGCGCCGGTCGCCTGGGCGCCAACGCGGGCGGGAGCCGGGGGCATGGTGGTCAGGCCATATGCGGCGGCGGCGCCAAGTCCGAGCTGCATCGCTCGGCGGCGGGAGAGGCGCGGGCCCGAGGCCGGCGCGGGCGGTCGTGCGGAACGAACCATGACGGAACTCCTCTCTTCCTTGGCCTCGGCCACCATGGCCGCGATGCCATCAACCGAACAGGGACCCCGAAGCTGCGGCCCGCCGCACGCGGCGGTGGTAACAGTAACCCGTGTGATGATTTCACTCTATCATGGGCGATTTGGGAGGGCAAGCCCCATCGTGTTGGGTAGAATTCGATCTGGGACGCTGTAAAGCCCCGAAATGACGCTGGTTCTCGAAGCGTAGCCGCTGGGATGGGCGCATGACGGTGGTATGATGATTTCTCAGGATTGCATGTTACATTACGACGGCTCGGTTCGATCGCGTGCGCTTGGTACGTTGGCGAAAAGGCCGGGGCGTGGGGTGGCGGTCGATCGCGAGGCGAGGGCAATGACGGCGCCGTCGCAAGATCGAGCAGAAGCGCGGATGCGCGGCGACGAGCCCGGGCTCGGCCCGGAGGATCGGCGCGAGCGCATCGGCGAGATCGTCCTGGCCAGCGAGTACGTGTCGGCCCGCGATCTGGCCTCTCGCTTTGAGGTCAGCCTCATGACCGTCCATCGCGATCTGGACGAGCTGGAGCGGCGCGGGCTGCTGCGCAAGATCCGCGGCGGGGCCACCCCGCAGCCCTCGAGCCTTTTCGAGAGCAACGTGCGCTACCGCCTGTCGACGGCGCGCGCCGAGAAGGAGGCGCTGGCCCGCTATGCGCTGGCCATGATCGAGCCGGGGCAGGCGATCCTCCTCGACGATGCCACCACCACGCTGGCTTTGGCTCGGTTGCTGCCCGGTATCGCTCCGTTGACGGTGATCACGAACTACCTGGCCACGATCCAGCTGCTGCACGATGCGCCGGGCATCCGGTTGATCGCCCTGGGCGGCGAGTATTTCCCGAGCCACGACTCGTTCCTCGGCATCGTCTGCGAGGACGCCATCGCCTCGCTGCGGGCGGATCTCTTTTTCATGTCGACCTCGGCGGTCAACAACGGCATCGCCTACCACCAGGAGCAGGAAATCGTGGCGGTGAAGCGGGCCATGCTGGGGGCGGCGGCCAGAAGCGTCCTCCTCATCGATCACTCCAAACTGGGCAAGTCCGCGCTGCACCATCTGGCCCCGCTCTCCGACTTCGACTTGATCGTCGTCGACGCCGGCGTCGATGCCGAGGGGCGCCGCGCGCTGGAAGACGCGCGGACGCCGTTCGCGATCGCATCGATGTAAGCCGCTGAAGCGGGAAGGGTGACGCGATGGCCTCGAATGCCGACGGCCATTTGGCAGGGGTCGTGTTCGACCTCGATGGCGTGCTCGTTGAGTCGGAGCACCTCTGGGAGGAGAACTGGACCGCGCACGCGGCCAGCCAGCGCGACGGCTTCGGGCTGACGATGCTGCCGGGTCCGCCGCCGGTGATGAAGGTCTTCGAGCTCGCGGGCGTCGACGACCGCCTGCCGTTCACCGAACGCTGATGCAGCTGACGACGAGGACGGCCTCGGCCGCCGCGCGGAACTGCGCGGGCTGCATCACCAGGCCAGGCGGATGCCGTTGAAGAGCTGCCGGCGCGCGGGCCAGTCCCAGTTGCGGAACGTCCGCGTCGCGTACCGCGCGGCCGACGCCCACGACCCGCCGCGCAGCACGCGGTAGCCGCGGTCGAAGAACACCTCGCTGTACTCGCGGTACGGGTGCGCCACGAAGCCGGGATACCCGGCGAACTCGCTCGCCGTCCACTCCCAGACCAGACCGATGCCTTCCAGCGTCGTCCCGTGGTCCCAGGTCGCTGCCTTCTCCCACTCCGCCTCGGTGGGAAGCCGGGCTCCGAGGCTGCGCGCGAAGGCGTCGGCCTCGAACCACGAGACGTGCTGGACGGGTCGGTCGTCGCCGCCCATCCAGCCGAGGGGGTGGGTGATGTCGTACTCCTCCTTCCACGCCCAGCCTTCGTCGGTCCACCATTCACGACGCTCATAGCCGCCGCCCTCGACGAACGTCAGGAACGTCGCGTTCGTGATCGGCGTGCGCGCGATGCGGAACTCGGGGACGTCGACGACGTGGACCGTGAAGCGGCAGGGGACGCCGTTGTCGGGGA
>CALMZR010000069.1 GCA_937870845.1 uncultured Chloroflexota bacterium | reverse complement strand
GTGCTATTCTGCGCGGATGGCGACGATGGCGGCCGTGGAGACGGCGGAGGACGCGATGCCGAGGATCGACCCCCGGATCCTCGCCGATCTGAAGCGTGAGCACCTGCTCGAGGAGGGCCATTGGGTCTTCCAGCACGGCGGCCACAGCCACGCCCTGATCGACCGCGACCACCTTCTCAGCGACCCCGTCGCCGCGTCCCACATGGCCTACGCCATTGCCAAGCAGTTCTTCATCGACCACATCGAAACCGTCGCCACCCCATCGATCTGGGGCGCCGGTCTGGCCCTCCTCGTCGGCAACTTCCTCGATCCCAAAGCCAAGATCGCCTACGCGACGCCGAGCGGCAACGGCCCCACCCTCGCCCCGCAGATCGAAGATCTCGTGCGCGGCAAGCGGATTCTCCTGGTCGACAACATCATCCGCTCCGGCGAAACCATGACCGGATTCGACGCGCTCGTGGAGAGCCTTGGCGGCGAAATCATCGGCATCGCCACCCTCTGGAATCTGGCCGAACCGGACATCGCCGGGCACGAAGTCTTCGGGCTGCTCAACACCGTCTACCCGGTCTACCACGATGGAACCTGCCCAACGTGCGCCGCGGGCTCTGAGCCGGAGGCGGCTCCCTATTGAGACGGAAGGCGGGAGGCGGAAGGCGGGAGGACGGTCGTAGGGGCACGGCATGCCGTGCCCAACCGCCAGGATGGACAAGCGCCAGACCGTCGTCCAATTCACCGCAATACTGCCATGACCACCACGTC
This sequence comes from uncultured Chloroflexota bacterium, assembly GCA_937870845.1. Classification (GTDB taxonomy): domain Bacteria; phylum Chloroflexota; class Chloroflexia; order Thermomicrobiales; family UBA6265; genus JACCXM01. Next base: position 19,613 of record CALMZR010000069.1, on the reverse strand, counting down.
CGAGCCTGAATCGCAGCCCCCGCGCACCGGCCAGATTACTGCGCTCCGTCCCACCCGCCGCGACCCCGATCGCATCTCCGTTGATCTCGATGGCACGTTCGCCTTCGCCCTCCCGGCGCAACTCATCGCCGACGAGGACCTCGAGATCGGCGACACGCTGGACGAAGCGCGGGTCGCCTCCCTGCTGGAGGCAGACGAGGCCGCTCGCGCCACCGAATCCGCCCTCGCCTTCCTCGGCTACCGACCCCGCTCCGAGCGCGAGGTCCGCGACCGCCTGCGCCGCGGCGGCTACTCGCAGGACGCGATCGACCACGCCATTTCGCGTCTGCACGGCTGGCGCTACCTCGACGACGAAGACTTCGCCCGCCGTTGGGTCGAAAATCGCGCCACGCATCGGCCGCGCGGCAAGCGCCTCCTGCAGCAAGAGCTGCGCAACAAGGGCATCGACCGCGAAACCGCCCGCGAGGTCATCGACCAAGCCGACCTCGACGAAGCGACAGACGCCGAGCAGATCGCTCGCCGCCGCCTCCCCTCGTACGCCGGAGACGACCCCGCCACCATCCGCCGCCGCCTCGGCGCCTACCTCGCCCGCCGCGGCTACGGCTACGACGTCATCCGCGCGGCGCTGGAGCGGGTGCTCGGCGATGAGGACGAGGCGGGAGACGGGAGGCGGGAGACGGGAGCGGAGGACGGACTCTAGGCCAGCAATTCCGCGCTTGCCCACAGCGCCGTATCGATCTCTCTCCCGCCTCCCGCCTCGGCAAAGTGGTATACTGACTACCCGTGGGAAAAGGCGGAAACGCCTGATCGCGCGAGCGCAGATCACTTCCCCATCACGCTTTCATCGTCCCGCCGCGGCGTCGGATTCCGGCGCCGGGGCATTGTGCGTTTGTATTGCCGCCGCGCCGATCATCGCGGTTGCCTGATACCGGGCGCTGGAAAGAGACGAGTCATGGCCGAGTTTCGCTGGTACGGGCACAACTGTTTTCGCATCCGCGGCAAGGACGCCGTCGTCATCACCGACCCGGTCGGCAAGGCGACCGGCTACTCGCTGGCCAAACAGACCGCCGATCTGGTCACCGTCTCCTCGCTGCAGCCGGAGCACGCCAACCTGGCCGCCGTCAAGCCAGAATTCGCCACGATCGACGGGCCCGGCGAGTACGAAATCCACGACATCTTCGTCACCGGCATCCGCACCCACCTCGACGAGGAGAAGGGGAAGCTACGCGGCCACAACACCTCCTACCTGATCGAGCTCGACGGCATGGTCATCTGCCACCTCGGCGACCTCGGGCACGCGCTGAGCGAAGAGCACGCCGAGGCGATGACCGACGTCGACATCCTCCTCGTCCCCGCCGGCAACCCGCACCTCGACCCGGCCCGCGCCGCCGAGATCGCCAGCCAACTCTCGCCGAAAGTGGTCGTCCCCATGCAGTACGCCACCGCGTCCGGCGACAAGAGCCTGGGCACTCTGGACGCGTTTGCCCGCAACCTCGGCGTCCCCGTGCCCGAGGCGGAGGAGAAGCTGACCGTGAAGTCGGGCGACCTGGGGGAGACGATGCGGCTGGTGGTCCTCAAGGTGAGCTAGGCGGGCACGCATTTCGCATTGGCCTGAGCGAGCGTGGAGGGAGCGGTCGGATGCCGAAGTACATTTTCGTTACCGGTGGCGTCGTCTCGTCGGTCGGCAAGGGCATCACCACCGCCTCCATCGGCCGCCTCATCAAGAGCCGGGGCGCCAGCGTCTCGATCATGAAGCTCGACCCCTATCTCAACGTCGACCCCGGCACCATGTCTCCCTACCAGCACGGCGAGGTCTTCGTCACCGACGACGGGGCCGAGACCGACCTCGACCTCGGTCACTACGAGCGCTTCACCGACGGCAACCTCTCCCGCGCCTCCAACGTCACCACCGGACAGGTCTACTCGGCTGTCATCGCCAAGGAGCGCCGCGGCGACTACCTCGGCGGCACCATCCAGGTCATCCCCCACATCACCAACGAGATCAAGGACCGGCTGCGCCTCGCCTCGCGGGAGCACGAGTCGGACGTGGTCATCGTCGAGGTCGGCGGCACGGTCGGCGACATCGAGGGGCAGGCCTTCATCGAGGCGATCCGGCAGCTCCGGCGCGAGGTCGGGCGCGAGAACTGCCTCTACATCCACGTCACGCTGGTGCCGGAGATCGGCGGCGGCGAACTGAAGACGAAACCGACCCAGCAGAGCGTGCGCGAATTGCGCTCCCTCGGCATCCAGCCCGACGTCATCATCGCCCGCGCCGATCGCCCCGTCCCCGACGACGTCAAGGAGAAAATCGCCCTCTTCGCCGACGTCGACAGCGACGCCGTCATCTCCATGCCGACCGCCGACTCGATCTACGAGGTGCCGCTTATCCTCGAAGAATCGGGGTTGGGCGCCTACATCGCCCGTGAGTTCGAACTGAACTCCCGAGCCGACCTCGACGAGTGGCATCGGCTGTTGGATCAAGTCCGCAAGCCGCGGCGCCAGCTCCGCATTGCCATCGTCGGCAAGTACGTCGAGCTTTCCGACGCCTACATGAGCGTCATCGAGTCGATCACCCACGCCGGGCTCTGGCACAACGTCGACCCGGAGATCGTCTGGGTCAACGCCGAAACGGTCACGCCGGAGGAACTGGCGCAGACGCTGCGCACCGTTTCTGGAATCGTGGTTCCGGGCGGCTTCGGGCCGCGCGGCACCGAGGGAAAGGTGGCGGCCTCGCGCTGGGCGCGGGAGAACCGCGTCCCCTATCTCGGTCTCTGCTACGGGCTGCACATGGCCGTCATCGACGTCGCCCGCAACGTTCTCGGTCTGGCCGGGGCCAACTCGACCGAGATCGATCCCAACACCCCCTACCCCGTCATCGACCTGATGCCCGACCAAAAGGACGTCGAGATGGGCGGCACCATGCGCCTCGGCCTCTGGCCCTGCCGCCTGCTGGAAGGCACGAAGACCGCAGCGGCCTACGGCGCCCCGGAGATCGCCGAGCGCCACCGCCATCGCTTCGAGGTCAACAACGCCTTCCGGCCCCGGCTGGCCGACGCCGGCCTGATCGTCAGCGGAGCCTCCCCGGACGGCAATCTGGCCGAGATCATGGAGCTGCGCGACCACCCCTTCTTCGTCGGCACTCAGTTCCACCCCGAATTCCTCTCCCGCCCGACCAACCCGCATCCGCTTTTCCGCGACTTCATCGGTGCGGCCAAGGAGACGCTGCCGGAAGGGAGCCAGCGCCCGCTGCCGCTCAACGGCACGGTGGCCGAGGTGGACGAGGCGGTACTGGAAGATCGGGTGCTGGCGGTGACGCACGAGTAGCGCAGTCCGCGGCAACGGCGATCGGTGCGTCATGTCATTCCGAGCGAAGCGAGGCCTCTCGGCATGACCAATATAGGCGCCGCGATGACTGGAAAAGCGTCGTCCATACCGTTTGCGACCCAGCAACTCGGCGCCGAGTACGACGTGCTGGCCCCGGACGGCTCCGAGATTCGCCTCTTGGTCCGTACTTTCGGCTGCAGCCTGGCCCACGGCTCCCTCCCGCCGGGCCAGGTCTCGCGGGCGATCGTCCACCGCACCGTCGAGGAGGTCTGGTACGTCACCGAAGGGCGCGGCCAGATCTGGCGTAAGCATGGCGAACACGAAGAGGTGACCGACCTGGAGCCGGGAAGCGCGCTGACCATCCCAGTCGGCGCGCACTTCCAGTTCCGCACGGTCGGAGACGAGCCGTTCCGCTTCGTCATGTGCACCATGCCACCCTGGCCCGGTCACGACGAGGCGATCCGCGTGCCCGACTACTGGCCCACGACGCCCGAGTGACCCCTCGCCCGGCGCCGAGGGCGAGGGGCTGGGACGGCCGGAGAACCCGGCCCAACTCCTTACGGCGCGGGCGTGGCCCCCGCGTCCGTCCCCATCTCCATGTCGGCCGGCATGATGAGATCCTCGCCGCTGGTCAGGATCAGCTCAGACCGTTGCGGCGAGCGACCGTCGCCTGCCGAAGCAGCCTCGTGGCGCCGGCGCCTGCTCCCGGCGCCGGGGGTAGCAGAACCCGCGCTTGCACCGTTTGGAGCAGCACTGCTCCTTGCGCGAGCAGCGCGCGCTTTTTTTCCGACAGCGCGCAGCGGCCACATCCTGCCGCAGACCGGGGGCCAGCACCGCGCCGAGCGCGGTCGCCAACAGTGCGCAGCAACGTAGCCGGGTGTGCCTCGTCCGGGTATCGACGTGGGGAACTCTGTCGAACAAGCGATCATCCACCTCGGACCTCCTTGACGGGTTCACGGCGTACGAGTGCAACCGGCGTCGGTGCAGGTCTCACCAGGACCGCAGCAGTCGTAGATACCCAGACTGTCGTCGACGGGGCAATATTGCTGGACGACCTGGCACTCCCAGGGAATCTCGTCGCAGTACCCGCCAACGATGCCGTCACGCCAGCGCAGGCACGTGACGCCGTCCCAGACGCAAGCAGAGCACGGCTCGGGGCAGCACGTTGGAGGCATCACGCAGATCCCAGAGGAGTTGGCGTGGCAGCATGCCCTGGCGCACCGGCAGACCCCGTCGCCGCACACCTCATTGATCTGACAGGGGTTGTTGCAGCGGCCGCAATGGGGGCGGTGAACCCTTGTATTGACGCACTGGCCATCGCAACAGTCCGGTCTGTGCGGGCTGGCGCAGCGCTGGTTGCAGCCGCCGCAGTTGTTCTCGTCGCGGTTCGTATCGCGGCAGATCTCGCCGCAGAGGGTCAGACCCTCCCGGCATTCGCAGCGGCCATCGACGCAGACCTTCCCGGGAGAGCACACCACGCAGCCGCCGCAGTAGCTGTCATCCTGCGTGTTGACGCAGCCGACGTCGGGGCAGCAGTCCTCGTCGGGCGAGCAGAAGCCACGCTCGGCGTCGCTAGGGCAGCACGTCGCGTTCGGACTGATGCAGACCTTGCCGCGGTCGCCGAGGTCGCAGCACTGCCCGGCGGGACCGCAGCAATCGCTCCCGCAGCACTCCTGGTCTACCTCGCAACAGCGCGCGACGCTGGTCCTGGTCCCGTCGGGCCTGGATCCCTCGACGATGCAGAACTGGCGCGGGTCGCTCCCGTCGCACTGGCGGCAGACGAACTCGCAGTGGTCAAGTTCGGCCTGGTTTCCGGCCCACTCATCAACGGCGGCACAGGCCCCGCCGCTGCACGAGGGCGTTGGTCGGGGCCTCTGCTTCTTGCGCTTCCGTTTCTTTTTCTTCCGCTTCTTGGCGAATCCGGTGAGCGGAGCGCCGAGGGCGAGGCCTGCGACGACCGCGTGCAGCACGGTCCGTCGCGGCGCCTCCCGGACCAGCGCCTTGCTTAGCGCGTCGAACCAGTGACCGTCGAGCATCGCATCCGCCTTCGAGACTGCGCCAGCGTCCGCCGGATCGTCACTCGCCTCCAATCGCCGCGACCCAGGCCACGCTCATTCCTCCCCGTACGTGCGCGTGGCGTGCGGGGCATACGGTTCGAACCGCTGGTCAAGACACGCGCCCTGGCTGTTCGGCACACAATGCCCTTGCGAACTGGAGTGACCACAGCACGCGTAGTCGCCGGGGTCGTTCTGTCCGACGCCGCAAGAGAAGCCATCGCAGCACAGATAACTTGCGTCCAGGATGCAGATCCGATCCTCGCCCGGGCACGCCCAGTAGACTCGGTCGGGCGGGCAGCGGCACTCGCCGTCGATGCAAGGTTTGCGCGGCTCGCACTCATTGCCGCACGCGCCGCAATGGTTGACATCGTTCCGCGAATTGAAACAGTCGCCGTCGCAACACAGCACTGCGGGCCCGCCGCACGAGCTGTTGCACCCGCCGCAGTGGTCCGGGTCAGACGCCGGGTCGACGCACGCCCCGTCGCAGCACCGCAACCCGGCGCCGGTGCACGGCTGGTTGCACCCGCCGCAATGGTTCTCATCGGCGTGCAGGTTGACGCAGGCGCCGTTGCAGCACCCGCTCCGGAATCCACGACATTCCTCGCCGCACCCGCCGCAGTTGTCCAGGTCTGTTCGCGTGTCGACGCAAACGCCGCGACAGCACAGCAACCCATCGGCGCATGGCTCGCCACAGTCGCCGGGGCACTCGGCGCCCGGAACGCAGCCAAGGCCGGGGCAGCACCTCGTCGTCGTCAGGTCGCACACGCCAACCGCCACGTCGTCGGGGCAGCACTCCTGCTCGGCGTCGTCGATGCACACCGGGCGGCGCCCCCCGCCCGGATCGCAGCAAGAATCGCTGCAACACCAATTCCCGCAGCACGGCGCGTCGACCTCGCAACACCACGCCACCTTGGAGCCGTCCGAAGGCTTGAGGATGCAGAAGTCGCGCGGGTCCGCCCCGTCGCACTGCTCGCAGACGAACTCGCAGTAGGCGATCTCCTCGTCGTCGCCGGGCCACTCCCGGGCGCAGGCGCCGCGGCTGCACGACGGCGCCCGATTTCGCCTCGGCTTGCCTTTCTTGCCCTTCTTGCCTTTGTTCTTTTTCTTGTTCTTCTTCTTGGCCGCCTCGGCGATCGGAGCGCCGAAGGCGAAACCCGCGACGAGTGCGGTCGCCGCGCGTAGCAGCGTTCGCCGCGGGGCGTCTCGGACCAGAACCTTGCTGAGGGTGTCGAACCAATGGTCGCCGTCCATGCCGTTCGCCTCCTCAGGATGCGCCAGCGGCAGTGAATGGAGAGAAAGGCGGCGTACGATCCGGCCTCTTTCATCGTGGCGCAGGACGCGAAGGCTGCTCAACGGCAACGCTGCCTATTTTGGGCCGTTCAGCGGCCCATTTTGCGTTGGCGCGCCGACCCCGCGCCGCGCCGCCTCGCGCACGGCCTCGGCGCGGCTCGCCACGCCCAGTTTGGCCAGGATGGCCGAGACGTGGTGCGCGACCGTGCGCGGGGAGAGGAAGAGGCGATCGGCGATCTCCGCGTTCGTTCGCCCCTCGGCGAGCAGGCCCAGAATTTCTCCTTGCCGCCGCGTCAGGCGGGCCGGGTTTGCCCGCGTCATCGGCCGCGGACCGCGAGCGAGGCCGCGCACGCCCATCCGCCGCAAACGCCGCGCCACACGCAACGCCGCCGGAGCCGCCCCAAGGCCCAGGAATGCGGCGTGCGCGCGGCGCAAATGCGGCTCATCGTCCGCGTCGGCCAGCGCCCACGCTTCCTCGTAGGGGAGCCCCAATGCGCGCCAGCGAGCGGCCGCTTGCGACCACTTCCCCGCAATCTGCAAGGCGAACGGCTCCTGCGTGAGCGGAGGGGAGCGGTCGAGCGCCCCTGCTCGCCAAAGCCAAAAGGCCAGCTCGCCGACGAGCCATTGGTGCTTGTGCGCAAGGACGTGGTCCAGCGTCTCCTGTGCTTCGGCGATGACGCGGCGGTGGTCGCCGGCCAACCACGCCGTCTCCGCGCGCGCGACCCGAACCGGTCCCAGCCGCTGCAACTCCGCGGTTTGCTCCGCGAGCGCGAGCGCTTCGTCAAGGGCCGCTTCGGCCCGCGGATCGCCTTGCCGCCCCCGCGCGCGACCGATCGCCACCAGGGCGATGATCCGGCTGGTGAGCGATGTGGAGCGCTCCCGGAGGACACCGTGCGCGGTTGCGATCGCGTCCGCCCAGCGCCCTTGGTGAAAGAGCGAGAGGGCGCGCCAAGCCAGGATGTAGAGGCGCTGCTGATCGAGATCCCGCTCCGCGCAATAGGCGGCGCCCGCGTCCAAGACGGCATCGGCTTCAGCGAACCGATAGTCCACGACGAGACTCACGCCCAGGTTGCCATACGCCCGCGCGGCGTGCTCCTCGAGGTCGGCTTCCCGCGCGAGGCAGAGGCTGCGCGCGACCAGGTCGCGCCCGCAGGCGTCGCCCATCCCGGTTTGGGACATCCCAACATTGTTGAGGGCGTGGACCAGCGTCTCCGTGTCGCCGAGCCGCTCGGCTAACGCGATCGCCTTGCGGCCCCAGGCGATGGCCCCATCGGCGTCCCAGGCAAGCACGGAAAGTTGCGAGATCGTGCTGTAGGCCAACGCCAACGGTCGGCCCGGAGGAAGCTGCTGGAGGATCGCGAGGGCGTCCCATGCGGCGCGCTCGGCTTCCTCCCGTCGCCCCGCGAGCCAGTAGAGGCGCGAGAGTCGGATCAGGCTATCGCCCTGCCGCAATGAAACCTCGCGCTCGCGCCAGATGCGCAGCGCCTCCTCGCCCGCGGCGATCCCGGCGGCGACCTGATCGACCAGGGCGCATTCGCGGGAGTACGCGTCGAGCAGTTCGCCGCGCCGCTCCGCCGGCAACCCGCCGGCGAACTGCAAGGCGCGGGCATACTGCAAGGCGGCTTCCCGATGGGCGCCTACCGCCGCCGCTCGCTCCGCCGCCAGCGGCGCATAGGTCTGAACGGCTTCGCGGTCGAACGCCTCTTCGGCATGGTAGGCAAGCAGAGACGGATTCGGGAACGCCGACGACGCCAGCGCCGACAGCACGCGCGCGTGGAGCGCAAGCCGCCGCGGCAGCGGGATCGCCGCGTGGATGGCTTCCCGCGCCAACTCATGGCGAAACTCCAGCACGCCGCCCTTCGCGCGCAGCATGCCGCTGGCGAGGCACTCTTCGGCCGCGGCGGCCGCGGGGTCGACCACGGCAGCAAGCAGCCAGGGCTCAATCGGCGAGCCAATGACGGCGGCCGCATCGAGCACGGTTCTGGCGATCGGAGTCAGCCGCGCGGCGCGAGAAAGCACCGCGTCGCGGACGGTTGCGGGGATGTCCGCGTCGGCGGCCGCCAGAGCCTCCGTCACGAAGAAGGGGTTGCCGCCAGTCCGTTCGTGCAGCGCGTTGGGGTCGACGCGGCTGCCCGCGGCGAGCAACGCGACGGCATTGAGCGAAAGCGGCGCGACCGCCATCCGGCGCGCCGCCGCCGCAGTGGCGAGGTCGCCCAGGACCACTTGAAGCGGGTGGGTTGGTCCGATCTCGTCGTCGCGATAGGTGGCGATGACCAGGCCGTGCGCCGCACCGAGGCGGCGGCCGAGGAAACGCAGGAGATCGAGCGTCGCTTCGTCCGCCCAATGCACGTCCTCGATGATGGTCAACGTTGGACCGGGAGCACGATCCAGCTCTGCCAGAAACGCGCCGAACAGGCGGTGCAGCGGGCCGGCCGTGGCCGCGATCTCCCGCATCTCGCCGCCGGTCGCCTCGGCGATGTCGAGGAGCGGTCCCAGGGGTCGCGGCGTAGAAAGCGGATCGCAGGCCCCATAGAATCGTCGCGCTGCCGCCGCGTTCTCACCAAACCAGCGCACCAGCGCGGTCTTGCCGACCCCCGCTTCCCCACCGAGAAGCACGAGCCGCCCTCGCCCAACCGCGGCCTGGCGCAACAGGCCGCGCAGCTCGGACAGGTGCGATGTCCGCTCGAGCAGTTCCATGGGACGGCGTCTTCCGACGCGCGAAAGCAGCGATTGGCGTCCATCGTCGCACGTTGCCACGTCCAGTTCAACGTGTCCCAACCCGCACCCGCGGCTCCGCGTCCCGGATCGACGCCGCTCGGGGGAATCGCCCTCTCCATGGCGCACTCGGCGTAAAATGCTCTGGTGACACGATCCGCGAAGCCCACACCCGCAATTCCGGTCGACCCGGGCAACGGCCGCCTCACCGGCATGCCGCCCGCGGTCGAGCCGACGGCCGCGCCCCCGCTCAGCCCATTGGAGCAGGAGGGGCTCGATTACCGGCGGCGCTACCAGGGGCTCATCGGCATCGGCTCCAAGGTGCCGATCCGCGACCGCGCCATCCTCTCCCTCGTCTACACCCCCGGCGTGGCCGAGGCGTGCCTGGCCATCAACGCCGACCCGCTGGCCTCGTTCGACCTCACCTGCCGCGGCAACACCGTCGCCCTCCTCACCGACGGCTCCGACATCTTCGGCCGCCAGGGCGGGCCGCCGGAAGCCGCCATCCCCCTGGAAGAAGCCAAGAGCGTCATCTTCAAGACCTTCGCCGGCGTCGACGCCTTCCCCCTCTCGCTCGCCACCACCGACCCGGAGCGCATCGTCGAGACGGGCCTTGCCCTCTCCTCGACGTTCGGGGCCATCTGCCTGGACGACATCTCCGCACCGCGCGCCTTCACCATCGCCGACAACCTCGAGAACGGCGCCGACATCCCCGTCTTCTCCAACCAGCACCACGGCACGGCCATCCTCGTCCTCGGCGGGCTCTATAACGCCTTGAAAGTCGTCGGCAAGACGCTCGCGGAGGTGAAGGTCGTCATCTCCGGGGCCGGGGTGGCCGGCATCGGCGTGGCGCGCTTGTTGACCCGCGCCGGGGCGCGCGACGTAGTCGTCTGCGACCGGGCCGGGGCGCTGCACAAGTACCGCCCGCAGCGGATGAACTGGGCCAAGGCCTACCTGGCGAAAGAGACCAACCTCGGCGGACGGCACGGCAGCCTGGCGGAGATGCTGCACGACGCCGATGTCTTCATCGGCCTCTCCACCGGCGACATCGTGACCGAGGAGATGGTCGCCGCCATGGCCCCCGATCCGATCGTCTTCGCCCTCGCCGTCCCCGACCCCGAGATCTCGCCCGCCGCGGCCAAGTCGGCGGGCGCGAAGGTGGTTGCCACCGGCCGCTCCGACTACCCGAACACGATGGACGTCTCGCTCGTCTTTCCCGGCGTCTTCCGCGGGCTGCTCGATTCGCGCGCCCGCAACATCCGCCTGCGCACATTGCTCTATGCCGCGCAAGCCCTGGCCGACCTCATCGCCCCCGACGAGCTGCACGCCGACCACATCGTGCCGCGCATCTTCGATTTCCGGGTGGCGCCCGCCATCGCGGCCGCCGTCGTGCGCGCAGCCAACGAGGCGGGCGAGGCCGGCCGCGACATCGCCCCGGAGCTGGTCAGCGAGCGCACCCGCCGCTACGTCTACGAAGGCCGCCTCCTGCCCCCGAAACCTTCCGCCCGCGGCGAGCACACGACCTTCCGCGAAGAGGCGATCGACCTGCGCCTGCGCCACGGCGGAGTCCTCGAAATCCGCTCCAAGATCCCGATCCGCGACCATCACATCCTCAACATGCTGTATGTCCCCCCAGCGGCCCTCTCCCCCGCCCACGTCATCCGCGACGATCCGGCCAAGGTCGACGAGATCACCGCCAAGGGGAATCTGGTCGCCATCGTCACTGACGGCTCGGCCGTCCTCGGCCTCGGCGACATCGGCCCCCAGGCGGCGCTGCCGGTGATGGAGGGGAAGGCCGTCCTCTTGCAGACCCTGGCCGGGGTGGAGGCGTTTCCCATTTGCCTCGCCGCGCGCGACGTTGACGAGATCGTCCGCATCGTGCAGAACATCGCCCCCAACTTCGGCGGCATCAATCTGGAGGACATCTCCGCCCCGCGCTGCTTCGAGATCGAGCGCAAGCTGCGCGAGACGCTCGACATGCCCGTCTTCCACGACGACCAGCACGGCACCGCCATCGTCGTCGCCGCCGCCCTCATCAACGGCTCCGCCATCCGCGGCAGCCGCATGGAGGATCTGCGCGTCACCATCAACGGGGCCGGGGCCGCCGGCATCGCGGTGACGAAGCTCCTCCTCAGTCTCGGCATCGGCGACGTGGTCCTCTGCGACCGCGAGGGCGCCATCTACGAGGGCCGCGCGGCCCGCATGGACATCTCCAAGGAAGAGATCGCCCGCCTGACCAACACGGAGCGCCGCACCGGATCGCTGGCCGAGGTCATCACCGGGAGCGATGTCTTCATCGGCCTCTCCGCCGGCGGGGTGCTGACGCCGCGGATCGTGCGCCAGATGGCCCCCAACCCGCTCGTTTTCGCCCTGGCCAACCCGGTGCCGGAGATCACTCCAGACCTCGCCCGAGAGGCCGGGGCGCTGGCGGTGGCCACCGGCCGCTCCGACTACCCGAACCAGGTCAACAACTCGCTCGCCTTCCCCGGCGTCTTCCGCGGCGCCCTCGACGTGAAAGCCAGGGCCATCGACGACGCCATGAAGATCGCCGCCGCCCGCGCCATCGCCGAGCTGGTCGACCCCTCCGAGCTCTCGGTCGACTTCCTCATCCCCGACAGCCTCGACCTACGCGTGCCGCCCCGCGTCGCCGCCGCGGTGGCCGCCGCCGCCGTCGATGGCGGTCTGGCCCGCAATCCCATGGATGCGCGCGAAGTGGAGATGCGCTGCCGGGATTTGGTGTATGAGGGGACGGTCGTGCTGTAGCAAGGTTTCCTTCCATGACCGACCGCATCGAAATCATCCAGGCCGACATCACCACCCTCGACGTCGACGCCATCGTCAACGCCGCCAACACCTCGCTCCTCGGCGGCGGCGGGGTCGACGGCGCCATCCACCGCGCCGCCGGGCCACGACTGCTCGAAGCGACGCGGAAGCTCGGCGGCTGCCCGACGGGAGAGGCGCGCATCACCCCAGGGTTCGATCTGCCCGCGCGGTGGGTCATCCACGCCGTGGGGCCGGTCTGGCGGGGGGGCGGGGCGAACGAGGACGAGCTGCTGGCCTCATGCTATCGGACCAGCCTCGCCCTGGCGCGGGAGCACGGCATTACGTCGATCGCCTTCCCGGCCATCAGCACAGGTGCCTACGGCTTCCCCATAGAGCGCGCCGCCCGCATCGCGATTCGCGAAGTCATCGCTGGCCTGGTAAGCAATCCATATATCACCCGAGCCATCTTCGCGCTGCGCGGCGACGACGCGTTCCGCATCCACCAGGCGGCGCTGGCCGAAATCGGGGCGGAGATGCGGTAGGCTAAGGGGAGCCACGTTTGGCGTATTCGCGTCCCCGCCGCGAGGAGCTCGTCGCCATGGCCCAGACGGCCCCGGCCCCGGCCGTTTCCACCAGCGGTTCAGAAAACCCCCTTGTCCTGGCCCCGCTCACCGCGGAGGAGGTCGCCGCGCAGGCCGACGAAGCGAGCTTCAAGCGCGGCCGCGGCTACTTCCGCTCCGGGCGCATCTTCAACGCCGTCCGCCGCGAATCGACCCTGCGCGCCCGTTGCCATGGCTCCAGCGGCGGTCCCTACGTCGTGGAAGCGACCCTGGCCAAGGAAGGGCAGGGCACGCGGCACAACCCGGTGACGTTTTCCTGCAACTGCCCCCGTGGCGACTTTTGCAAGCACGTCGTGGCGATGCTGCTGACCTGGATCGAGCAGCCGGAGCGATTTGCGGTCAAGCCGCCCATCGCTGACGTGCTTGCCGGCAAGTCCCAGCAAGAGTTGATCGCCCTCATCGGCCTGATGCTCAAGGAGGAACCCGAGCTCGAGTCCTTGGTTGAAGCGCCGCTGCCGATGGGCGGGCTCAGCGAAGGCGATCTCGACGAAGCAGCCATTCGCCGCCAGATCGCCAACGCGCTGCGCGACGACGAGAATCGCTGGGGCAGCTACGGCCGCAGCAGGCGGTACGGCTATGGATACGACTACTACGGCGGGTTTGATGACGACTATGACCCGGCATCCCGCGTCGCCAGAAAGCTGGAACCGATCGCGGGCCTCGCGGATGCCCACGTCGCCGACGAGCAGTGGCGCAGCGCGCTGATCGTCTGCGCCTGCCTCGTTGAAGAGGTGACCCCGCGCCTCGACGACTACGCCGACGAGAACGGCGACCTCTCCGACATCGTCAGCCGCGCCGACGTCAACCTGGCCGCCTGCCTCATTGCGCAGGATTCGCTCCCGGCAGATGAGCGGCTCACCGCCGAAGAGCGGGGGCGCCTCATCGAGGCCCTCTTCACGATCTGGCAGGCCGGGGATGAGGACAAGCTTCCCGAACTGGGCGAGGATGGCCCGGAGGCGATCGCCGCCCATGCCACGCCCGAGGAGCAACGGAGCGTCGGCGACCGGCTACGTGCGCTGCTGCTGCCCCCAGATGGGGAGGACCGGCATCGGTCGTTCCACAACCAGAACGTGCTCTGGTTCCTGTCGCTGCTCAAGGGCGACGCGGGGCTGTCCGGCGACGCGCTCCTCGCGGCCTACCGCGACGCCGAGCTGTGGGACGCGGCCGTCTACCTGCTGCTCGAACACGGCCGTCTTGACGAAGCGATCTCCCTCGCCTCTCGTCGGCTCACCGCGGCCGATGCCTTCCTCCTTTTCCTCGACCGGCTGGTGGCCACGGGCGACCCCGGCCGCATCGAGCAGGCCGTCTCACTGGCCGACGACCGCCTCTGGGAGCAGGAGGGGCGCAACGTCCGCGACGACCAGGCCCTGCGCGAATGGCTCGAGCGCCGCTACGTCGAGTTCGGGCCGCCGGACAAGGCGCTCGCGATCTCGCTTGCCCGCTTCAAGGCGGCGCCCTCGAAGGCGACCTACGACGCGGTCAAGGCCGCAGCGGCCCTCCCCGGCCACGCCGAGGATCCCTGGCCATCCCTGCGCAAGGAACTCATCGCGTCCCTCCGCAAGCTCGACAATTGGTACGCGCTGATCGACATTCACCTCGCCGAAGGGGAGGTCGCCGAGGCGCTCGAGGCGCTGCGCAAGACCGAGAAAGGCAGCGGCAGCCGCTCGGCTTCCCTGGGCTACGCGTGGTACGTCCCCCAGGGGACGTACGAGGTGCTCGTTGCAGACGCCGCCGCGGCCGACTACCCCGACGAGGCCGTCCGCCTCTACAAACACCTGGCGGACCATTTGATCGCCGCCCGCGGCCGGACGAACTATCAGTCCGCGGCGGAGTATCTCCGCCGCGCCAAGGGCGCCCTGGAGCGCCACGACCGAGCCGACGACTGGACTTCGCTCATCAGCGGCGTCCGCGAGCAGAACAAGAGCCTGCGCGCCCTCAAGGAAGAACTCGACGTCCTCGGGCTGGCATGACGGGCTATCGGCTATCGGCTATCAGCCGAGTATCGCCAGAACAACTCGTCCAGGACGCGCATCGACCATCAACTATAAGCCCAAGACTGATAGCTGATAACCGATAGCCGATAGCCCGAATGAGGCAGGACGGGGCCTTTCGGCCCCGTCCTGGAGGGAAGGGAACCCGCGTCAGATCCGGTGACGCGGTCAGGGGTGGCCGCGCCGTGACAGGCGGCGCGGGAGTGGAGGGGAGCCGCGCCGGGGATGGCGGCGCGGCGGCAACGTGGCTGCGATGCAGTGCTCCAACGCGATCATTGTCGTGGATCGTGGGGCCGGCGCCCTCCTCCGGTTGGGTGATTTGGTCCGCGTGTCACAGCGGCGTGTCATCACCCGTTCGGACGAGCGCCGGCTCATCTGCTCGCTGAGCGGCGAGCCCGCGCGCCGGACTCCCCAACGGAGAGCGCGGCCAGGGTGATGGCGGCGGCGATGAGCGGAAGCAACGTTTCCATCGGGGTCTCCTTGGCCTCCTCGCGTCTCTGCCCGTTCACCAGTTAGTCGAACGGATCGCGTCCGAATCGACAGTCCGCGCCGGGAGTGGACGTTGATGAGTCTCGTCATGGGCCACGATCGTTTCATCAGTGGCGGGCCCAAGTCCATAGGCCAACTATGCCCGCTCCGGCGCTCCGTGACTTCCGCCAGTTGGGTGATCCAGACGGGTGATCCTGTCCAGGAACCGCCTCTTGGCAATCCAGTCATCCGGATTCCGAAAGGGCGCTGCCGCGGGCGGCGGAAGGCTGCCAACCACCCCTCCCCGTCAGAGTTGGCAATCTTGGCAATCTTGGCAAGCCTTCCGGCGCCGGGGAAGCCTGCCATCCCCCGCATGCCGCGCGCTGCCAGGACCGCGGCGGGGCCGAGACGCGAAGCCGCGCGTCAATTCGCCCAGCGCATTCATGGTGGATCGGCACGATACGGAGCGGCGCGTCGGCTCAGTCGCGCGGTCGGTCAGGCTCCAGCATTGCCTTCAACACGGGGCTCTCGAACTCGGAGGCCAGGATATCCATGTGGATTTCGTCCCAGAAGCGCCCGTTGAACCTGCGGCTCTCCCGCCGCCGTCCGATCTCGCGAAAGCCGACTTTCTCATAGGAGCGCCGCGCAACTGGGTTGAACTCGTACACGTTGAGCATCGCGCTGTGCAGCCCGAGGACCGTGAAGGCGTAGTCCAGCAGCAGGCGCATTGCCTCCGTGCCGTAGCCGCGTCCACGCGCGTCCGGCTCGCCGATCATGATGCCGACGGTGGTGCTTCGGTTTGGCCAATCGACTCCGTGCAGCCCGCAGTTGCCGATGGGCCGTCCCGTCGCGCGCTCGTAAATCGTGAAGCTGTGCGGTTCGAGCGCTGCTTTCTCGTACCAGGCAGTTTCCCGCTCCAACGTCATTGGGCCGCACGGCACGGCGAGCGTGCGCGTCGTGCCGAAGTCGTTGATCCAGCGCAAATACAACCGAACGTGCTCGCGCCGCAGCGGCCCGAGCGCCACGAGCTCGCCTTCGAAGTTGACGATCGGCGCTTCGAAGCCGGTCATGCGCCGCCCTCCCGCTCCCGCCGAATTTCGATCAGCCGCTCGATCATCTCGTCTTCGTGCAGATAGACCCCGAGCGAGCCTTGCAAGCCGCCGATGACGAGGGCGTTGACGTAGAACGCCTGGTTGTTGACGCCGTGCTTATCCGGATCGGGGCGGGTGCGCAGGCGGATGTCGGTCGCCAACCCGATGACGCCGTAGTAGCGGGAAGGGTCGACGTGGCGAGAGAGGCAATCCATGTAGCCCGATTCCCAGTTCGTGCCGGAGTCCTCGCTCACCTGGCAGATCAGGACGTTGCTGTCCTCGACCGCGGCGATGTCGACATCGTAGATCAGGCGCGGGGTGATGTCGGTGCGCGTCTTGTCACTGCTCGGCTCGCTCTCGTTCGGGCAGAAGACCTCGAAGCCGTGCTCGCGCAGCTTGGCGGCCAGGCGGAGGTTGTGGGCCTCCTCGGCCGCGGTGAACATCGGGCCGGCCAGGTAGAGCTTCATCGCGCCGCTCCCCGCTGCGCCGGGATCTCCCCGGTCTCGTACTGCTCGTCCACCAGGCCGACCGTCGCGACCGGATCGGCCACCCGGCCATCCGCCGCTCCCGGCAGGACCGCGGCTTCGGCCTCCATCTCCTCTTCGGCGATGCCGACCTCGGAGGCGAGCGGCGGCGCGCCCGGCGCCCGCTGCCGGAGCACGTCGATCTTCTGCGTCAGCCAGAGCGAGGCGAAGATGAAGACCGTCCCGAACAGGAAGGGGAACTGGTAGCCCAGCCGCGCCCACAGCGCCGCCCCGACGATCGGCACCACCACCGCCGTCAGGTGCGCGAGGGAGACGCCCATGGCCAGGCTCGGGGCCAGGTCCTCGCGCCGGCAAATCTTGCGCAGATAGGTCGTCGTCCCGATCGAGAAGAGGAAAAGGAAGTTGTAGCCGAGATACGTCAGGTAGAGGAACCAGAGGTTTTGCGAGAGGGCGAAGCCGAGGAAGACGAGGATGTGCATGCTGTAGCCGACCGTCAGCATCCGCTTTTCGCCGTGGCGGTCGACCAGCTTGCCGACGACCGGCCCCATCCGCCAGTTGATCAGCGCCGCGATGATGAGCAGCGTCGTCAACGAGACGGCATCCACCCCGAACTGCTCGACCAGCACGAACGGCGCGAAGGCAAAGTAGATCTGCTGGCGCGAGCCGTCGAGAAAGGAGAGGGCGTAGTAGAGGCGGTACTCCTTGCGCCAGGTGATGGCGGGCGCCGCCTCGGCCGCGGCGCGGGCATCGTCCGAGACCGGGAACCGCCAGATGGCGAACGCGCCGACCACGGCGGCGATCCCGGAGGCGACGTAGAGTCCGCGCAGCCACGGCCCCTGCGCTAGGGCCAGGTCGCCGCTGAGCCGCGCCACCGCAAAGAGGATGACCCAGACTCCGATCAGGGCCGCCAGCGTCCCGCCGAACCCGATGCCGCGAAACTTGCCGAGAACGGCCCCCTCCTCGCCCGGCCGCGCGATGGAGAGGCCGAGGGCGTCGTGGAGCTGCAGCCAGGAGTGGAAGCCGATGCTGCCGATGAGCGTCGGCACGATCAACAACTGGAACGATCCGCTCCCGGCGTAGAGCGCGTAGCCCACGCCCATGATTAGCAGGGAGACGGCGGTGGCGCGCGCCATTCCGAGTTTCAGCAGGGCGGCGGCCACGAAAATGAGCAGGAAACCTGGCAGTTCGCGGATGGCGATGAGGTACCCGTTCTGGGCCCCATCCATGCCGAGCTCTTGCCGCATGAAGTTGGGGCCGATGGCCTGGGCGATGTGCAGCCCCATGCTGGCGGTGAAGGTGGCGATCGCCAGCAGCGTCATGGCGCGGGCGAGCTGGGCGGGAGCCAGGAACCCGTCGCGCTTGACCCGCTCCCCCGCCACGTTCCCCGCCGCGCTCACGAAAACGATCCTTCGCTTCGCCGAAAGCATCGAAAAAGAGTCTACGTCACCCCAGCAGCGATGCCGCAAGTCGTGTCATTCTGAGCGCCAGCGAAGCATCTCGGCGTTGCCGAACGCTCGTCCCATGGAGCCGAGATCGTTCACGTCGTGCAGCATGACGCGGTAGTCGCTCGGCCACATTCCAGCGCAGGACGCGCGCCGCCTCACTCGATCTCGGAGCCGGTGATCAGCCGCGCGCCGCGCTGGAACGTGAGATACGACCAGAGCCACTGCATAGCCACGAGCACCCGGTTGCGGAAGCCGATCAGATTGAGAATGTGGACCGCCGCCCAGGCCAGCCAGGCGATGAACCCGGTCAGGCGCAGGCCGCGGATGTCGGCCACCGCCGAGTTGCGGCCGATGGTCGCCATGTTGCCCAGGTCGCGGTAGCGGAACGGCCGCGTCGGCTTGCCGGCGATGCGCCGTTGAATATTGGCGGCAGCCCACTCCCCCTGCTGCATCGCCACCTGCGCCACGCCGGGCAGCGGTTTGCCTCGCCCATCGGCCAGGGAGGCCATGTCCCCGACGACGAAGATCTCCTGGTGGCCGGGGACCGACAGGTCCCGCTCGATGATGACGCGCCCCGCCCGGTCGAGCTCGACGCCGAGCGACCGCCCCAGCGGCGACGACCGCACCCCGGCCGCCCAGACGACCGTGTCCGCCGCGATCACCTCATCCCCGACCGTGACGCGCCCGGCGTCGATCGCCGTGACGGGAGCGCCGAACTTCACCTCGACTCCGAGGCGGCGCAGGTCGCTCAGCGCATGGCGGGACAACCGCTCGGGAAAGGCCGACAAGAGCCGGTCCCCGGCCTCGACCAAGATCACCCTCGCGTCCCGCGTGTCGATGTGACGGAAATCGCGCGCCAGCGAGAAGCGGGCGATCTCGGCGATGGCCCCGGCCATTTCCACCCCCGTCGGCCCGCCGCCAACCACGACGAAGGTCATCAGCGTCTTACGCCGAGCCGGATCGGTTTCTCGCTCCGCCTCCTCGAACGACAAGAGGATGCGGCGGCGAATGTCGAGCGCCTCTTCGAGCGTTTTCAAGCCCGGCGCGAATGGCTCCCACTCGTCATGCCCGAAGTAGGCGTGGTTCGCGCCAGCGGCCAGGATCAGATAGTCGTACGGGAGGCGGCCCTCTTCCAGCACCACCGCTTTACCGGCCGGATCGACGGCAGCTGCCTCGGCCAGGCCCACCTCGACGTTCGACTGCCCGCGCAGCACGGAGCGGATCGGCTGGGCGATGTCGGCGGGCGAGAGCGCGGCCGTGGCGACCTGGTAGAGGAGCGGCTGAAAGAGGTGGTGGTTGCGCCGGTCGACGACCGTCACCCGCACCGGCGCCTCGGCCAATCCCTTCGCCGCCTGCAACCCGGC
>CALMZR010000068.1 GCA_937870845.1 uncultured Chloroflexota bacterium | reverse complement strand
CCTGCTCCTGTTCGCGTGGTCGCGGTGGACTGGGCGGTTCAGCGGGAAATTCGGGGCGCGGCTGCCGCTGACGATCGGCCCGGCCATCGTGGCCGTGGCGTTCGTGCTCTTCGCCCTGCCCGGCGTCGGCGGCAGCTACTGGACGACGTTCTTCCCGGCGGCGATCGTCTTCGGCGTCGGTATGGCGATCACCGTGCCGCCGCTGACGACGGCGGTGATGACGGCGGTCGCGGAGCGGCAGGCAGGGACGGCTTCGGGCATCAACAACGCGGTGGCGCGCACGGCGGGGCTGATCGCCATCGCCGTCTTCGGCGTCATCGTCGCCACCGTCTTCGACCGGCAGCTCGCAGGCCAGCTCGACGCCATCCCGGACCTTTCCCCGGCGGTCAGGGAAGCGGTCGAGGCCCAGCGCGCCGATCTGGCCGCGGCGCAGCCACCGGCGGGGGCCGACGCCGAGACCGCGGCGGCCGTGGAAACCGCTATCGACCAGTCGTTCGTGGCCGGGTTCCGGGCGGCGATGCTGGTGGCCGCGGGGATGGCGGTGCTGGGGGCGTTCGTCGCCTGGCGCATGGTCGCGGGGAAGACAGACGATCGCGGCATGGAGAACTCTGTATGAGCGATATCGAGCAATTCGGGACCGACCGGCCGGAGGCGGCTTCCGTGGCTTCGGCGGTGGGCCTCGTCTCGGTCAATGTCGGCGTTCCGACGGTGATCGGCACGAACCGCTGGGGCAATCCGATCCGCAGCGGGATCGTCAAGCGGCCGGTCACCGCCGAATGGCTCCGGCTCGACGCCCTCAACCTGGAAGGCGACCGGCAGGCCGACCTGACGGTCCACGGCGGTGTGGACAAGGCCGTGTACGCCTATCCGTCCGAGCATCTCCCGCGCTGGAACGAGGAGCTCGGTCTCGACTTCGGCATCGGCACGTTCGGGGAGAACCTCTCCACCGCGGGCTGGCTGGAGGACGAGGCGCGCATCGGGGACGTCTGGGCCTGGGGCGACGCGCTGCTCCAGGTCTCCCAGCCGCGCTCCCCGTGCTACAAGCTGGCGACCGTCACCGGCCGCCCCGATCTGCTCAAGCGCTTCGTGCGCAGCGGGCGCACCGGGTGGTATTTGCGGGTGCTGCGGCCGGGAACCGTGCCGGTGGCCGGGCCGGTCGAGGTCGTGGCGCGAGGTTCGGCGGCGATCACCGTCCTCGCCGCCCATCGCGCGTTGACAGCCGAGACCGACCGCGGCGCGCTGGAGGCGATCGTGGCCGAACCGACGCTTGCCGATGCCTGGCGGGACGCGTTGCAGCAGCGTCTGGCGGGCATGCCGCCGTACGAGCCGGAGTGACGAGTGGCATACGCATCGAACCGGCCTTCTTGACACGGTTCGCATCAATCTCTTGACACGAACGTGGCAGTAATGTTACGATATTGGGCAGACGGACAGGCCGCATTGGAGGCCGACGTCGTTCGGTTCAGGTTCGCGTTGGGCGCGCTTGGATTGCGCGATGGAGGTAGAAGGCAATGGTCAGCACGTTTCCCTTCGGACAGGATTTCGTGGTTCTGCGCGACGCGATGAACCAGTTGCTCGAGGACAGCTTCGTCCCCAGCCGCGGCACGCGGGGCGGGACCAACGGCACGATGGTGCGGGCGCTGCCGCTCGACGTCTATGCCACCCAGGACGAGGCGGTCATCATCGCCGCCGTGCCGGGCATGAGCCCGCAGGATCTCGACGTCACCATCGACCAGAACGTAGTCACCCTGGCAGGGAGCGTCCCCACCGCGGCCGAGAGCGAGCAGGGCAAGGGCGCGACCTGGTATCTGCACGAGCTGTGGCACGGGCAGTTCCGGCGCAGCGTGACGCTCCCCTTCGAAGTCGACGCGGCCAAGGCGGAGGCGACGTTCCAGAACGGCATCGTGCGCATCGCGCTGCCAAAGGCGGAGCGGGCCAAGCCGCACCGGATCGCGGTTCGCGCTACGTCGGATACTAGCGAGGCGATCGAGGCGGGGGCGACGGAGAAAAGCGAGTAGACGCTTCGCGGGGAGGCGCGCCACTCCTCCCCGAACAACCCTCACCCCAACCCCTCTCCCTGTGCGCAGGGAGAGGGGCTTTTCGTTGCCCGGACGGGCCGCCTCTGCTACGGTGCCGGGGAATCGGAACGCGGGGGGCGAAGACCACGGTGACATCGGAAACGCGATCGAGAACAGGAGTGGCGCTGGCGCGGCCAGCATTCGTTGTTTTGGCGGTCGTCTTGCTTGGGGTGAGCGCGGGGAGCTCTGGCCGCACATCGCTGGCGCAGGGTGGCGAGGCGACGCCGGCCACGCCGGTGGCGATCGACTTTGGCCAGCTCGTGGCGGAGCGGCCGGCGGAGATTGTCTCCGGCTCCTGCGAGAGCCCCGGCGAGCCGATCGCCGCGCTGACGGCGTTGACGACGGCCGAGGGGGAGGCGCAGGGGCAGGGGACGGCGATCGAGGCCGAGCAGTCTTACACCAGCATTCCCATCGCCATCGAGGCGCTGCTCGCCGGGCAGACGAGCGTGCGCGCGTTCCTCTCCCCGGAGGCGCTGGAGACCGAGGTCGCCTGCGGCGAGATCGGCGGCGTGCCGAGTGAGGGCGGCTCGCTGGTGGTGAAGCTCTCCCCGCGCAACGATTCGGGGTTCACCGGCATCGTGTACCTCTCGCCGGAGGACGTCGGCGCCACCGGGGTCTCGGTTTTTCTCGCGGGGAGCCGCACCGTGGCCGAGACGCGCGAGCTGGCCGCGGCGACGCCGGACGCGGTCCTGGAGCCGCTCGTCGCGCCGACCCCGACCGCCGAACCGGTGCAGATCGTGGAGGTCGCGCTGCTGGAGTGGCTGATCGACCTGCCCGCCGAGACCCGCGCCGGTCAGATCAATTTCGTCGTGACGAATGAAGGCGCGGAGGCGCACCGGGTGATCATCGAGAGCGGGGGCGTGGTCGCGGCAGAGCTGATCGAGCCGCTCGACCCCGGCGCATCGCGCGTGCTCTCGGCCGTGCTGGCGCCGGGGGAGTACGTCGTCTATTGCCCGCTCGGGGAGGGCGAGCACCGGGCGGAAGGGATGGAGGCGGCGCTGATCGTCGTTCCCTGACGCGCATCGCCCCGCCGTGTCATACCGCGGAGCGAGGCGTCTCCTTCACCTTCCGCGGGCGCTCGCGCACGAGCACGAGATACGGGTGGCCGGCTCCGGGGAAGTCGACATCGCTGAGCAGCGTCTGCCAGCCACGGCGCGCATAGAGAAGGCGCGCGGGCGAGTCACCCTGGCGCGTCGAAAGCACGGCGCGGTCGTGGGGAATGCCGGCGAACAGGGCATCGCGCAAGCGGCCGCCAAGGCTCCGCCCCTGAAACCGCGGACGAACCACCAGCTGGGTCAGCAGAAACGACCCGTCCAGCGTAGCGGACGGCTCGGGCAGCAGCGGCGCGATCTGCTCGTACTACCACTGGCCGGGGGCCAGGGTGTAGCCGTAGGCGAATCCCGCGACACCGCCGGCCGAGCCGGATCGGGCAACGACGGCCTGAAAGCCGGCGAATGTCGCGTGCCTGGGAAGACTCTCCGCAAGCTCGCGCGCGTCCTCGTCGCCTCGCCGGTAGGGCGGTTGGGCGAATGCTTCGCGGTAGACCTCGATCATGGCATCGCGGATCGCCGGGAGATCGGCGGGGCCAAGCGACAGGATGGCGATGGTCACGGCGCCCTCGTACGGCACAAACGCGCTCCCTGGAACTCGCTGGACCCGACTCAATCGGGCGCGTTTGCTCGCGGCGGCAATTGCTGCAAGGACCAGGTGTTGCCGTCCGGATCGCTGAAGAAGACGAACGAGCCCCAGGGCATGACCTGCACGTCGCTGACCTCCACGCCGCGGGCGGCCAGCTCGTCGTGGGCGGCCTGGGCGTCCTCGATGACCATCTGCAGGCCCTTGATGGAGCCGGGGTCCATCTCGGTCATGCCCGTGCC
>CALMZR010000067.1 GCA_937870845.1 uncultured Chloroflexota bacterium | reverse complement strand
GATTGCTCCAAACCGGCTGTCTCTCGTGTGCCTCCTTGAACTAGATCGACACACGGTACAAAACGACATTCCCACGCGCCGGCTGTCTTCATTCCGCCCACGATTTCATCAGAGAGGTTCAGGCAAGATTGGGCCCGCGCTGTTGTCAGATCGACTTCGCGATCCAGCCCAAAGGCGCCTCGCTGGCGGAAACCCTGGACATCTGGCACGAGAAGGCGGCGGGGAAAGCCGTCATCGACTACGGCTTTCATATCGCCGTGACCGACCTGACCGACGCCGTCCTGGCCGAAGTCCCCGCGATCGTCGCCGGCGGCGTGCCGTCGATCAAGTGCTTCATGGCCTACAAAGGCGCCCTGATGGTGGATGACGGGACCCTGCTCCGCCTCTTGCAAACGGCGCGGGAGAGTGGCGGCCTGGTCATGGTCCACGCCGAGAATGGCGACGCCATCGATGTCTTGACGCGCCAACTGTTGGCTGCCGGCAAGACGGCCCCCAAGTTTCATGGCGTCAGCCGGCCGCCCGTGGTCGAAGCGGAGGCCACGGGACGGGCCATCGATTTGGCGCGCCTCGCCGGATCCCCCCTCTACGTCGTGCATGTGACCTGCGCGGAAGCCCTCTCCAGAATTCAGGAGGCGCAAGCCCGCGGCGAGCCGGTCATGGCCGAGACGTGCACGCACTACCTGGTTCTGGATGAAACCGCCTTGGCGTCACCCGGTTTCGCTGGGGCCAAATACGTCTGCTCACCGCCGTTGCGCGACCGGTCCAATCAGGCGGCGCTCTGGGCCGGGTTGCGGACGGGCGCCTTGCGCGTTGTCAGCTCCGATCATTGCTCCTTCAACCTTGCCGGCCAGAAGGAACTTGGAAAGGACAACTTCGCGCTCATCCCCAACGGCCTGGCCGGCATCGAGGAGCGCGTCATGCTGCTCTATTCGGAAGGCGTGCGCGCGGGGCGCCTTGACCTCAACCGTTTCGTCGATGTCGTCTCGACAGCGCCAGCCTGCATCTTCGGCCTGTACCCCGCCAAGGGAACGATCGCCGTCGGCAGCGACGCCGATATCGTCGTCTTCGATCCAAACCGCGAGCGGACGTTCAGTGCCCGGCATCAGCATCAGCGCCTCGATCACAACGCGTTCGAGGGCATCGCCGTCAGGGGCGCGCCAAGCGTGGTGCTCTCGCGCGGCCGGGTCATTGTCCGAGACAACGTCTTTGTGGGCGATATCGGGGCTGGGCGGTTCCTCAAGCGGAGCCGATTCGGTTCGGCCGTCGCGTGAGACACGCGCAGCCCCAACACGTCATGGCGAAAGAGGTGATACGGAATCCGGATGGATGCCCCCGCGGCCCCATCGTCCGAGCGGCGCAAGCCCCCTCGTCCGTGGGGCACGGGAGAGGGGATTGGGGGTGAGGGCGAGCCTCAGCGACACGGCGCCCATGATCCGAATACCGAATGCGCGGCGCTCCCTTGCGGCGCCCTCAGGCTGCCCGGCGTTCCCGCAACGTTCCCGAACTTCCCGACATTCAGGAATTTCGCCCCCGTGCCCCCCGCGGCGGCAGCGCATCAACGACCACGTCGATCTCGTCCAGGCAGCTCTGCGGGTTGAACACGTTCTCCGCGGTGCGCCACGCCCCCGGCTCCAGCCGGATATCGCTTAGCTCATCGAGGCTGAGGCAGCGCCACTCGCCGCCCGGCGGCAGCCCTCGCTCGCTCTCCCCCGCGTACTGGTAGACCAGCACGTGGGTTGCGCCGCGCTTCGTTCCCAATGCGTGCGGGCTGAAGACCCGCTCCCGATCGTGGTAGCGGGCGACGACTTGCTGCTTGCTGCCGATAGCCTCGGCGAGGGTGGTGTAGGCATCCATGGCGTCGTCTCCTCCGCGGCCGCGCGGCCGTTTCTCACGAGACGACAGGCAAGAAGCGGGCCTTCCCCTCGAACGCCGCGCTCACGACGTGTCGCGCCGACGCGGAGGCAGAGGCGTCCCTGGGCGCCCCACAAGGACGCCCCTCCGCCACGATGCGCCGATCCTGGGCGCCGCGGAACGTCGACTCGACGCGCTAGGGACGGCCTTCGCGTGGCTCCGCGGGGTGCATGCGCGCCTCGGATTCGCGGTTGCGTTGCAGGCTGGCCTGCTCCCACGCTTTGTCTTCGGCCGTCATCCCCGCCAGGCGCCGGTCTTCGCGCTGGGTGACACGATCCCCGGGCAGTTGCGCCTGCTCGTTCGCCTGCACGCTGATCCGGCGCTCTTGCGCGGTCCGCTCCTGTGCCCGCTGAAACCGCAAGAACACGATGACGGCCACGACGATGACGACGACCGCGACGAGGATCCACCGTTGAGCATCCATGATCGGACTCCCTTCACTCCGCGCCCGAGGGTTCGTCACGGAGTCGCTTCAGCGCCGTGGTGATCGCTGCCTGCACAGGAAGCGTGGCCATCTCCTCCACGGTCAGGTAACCCTGGGCCGCGAGCATGTCGCGCGCGCTATCGCGGAGCCTGACGCGAATAGGGTCGCTCTCCGGGAACAGCTCGAGGAGTGCGGGAACCGCTCCGTAGGCCACGCGGACCTGATCTCGTCCCGCCCGAAGGCGCCGCTCCGCCATTACCGCATGCTCGTTCATCCCTGTGCTTTTCCTGTCGTGTCCCCGTCTCGACGGGCCGGGTTACTTTGAAACGCATCCGCGTGGGCTCACGATGCGAGGGGTGGCCGCTTGGCTCGATCCTGGACGCCGCCACGACGACGCGCGTCGATAAATGCCTCCAGATCCTTCACGCCGATTCGGCAGGCGACGCGGTCGTCCACCGCGATGCCGCCAAGCGACCCGGCGCTCAGCCAGCGCCGCACCGTCAGCGCGGTCACGTTCAACCGCGCGGCGACTTCGTCGACCGTGAGAACGTCCATGCGTGCGCCTCCTCCTGGCGTCTGCGCAACAGACATTATCTGTCTCGCCATTCGCTCAGGCGCCCCCATCCACCTTGGCCACCAGGGCGAGGAAGACCCCGGCGACCGTCCCGGCCCGCGCGCCGTGCGCGAGGGCGATCCCCGTGAGGCCGCGGACCTGTTTGCTGTTCATGGGTGTCTGTCTCCTGAATGGCGATCGTGCGCATCGGCGACGTTGCGGGGAGACCATGGCCGGGTTGCGGCGCGTCGGGTTCAGGGATCGTCGCGGCCAGCGGCCGCGGCGTCCCGGCCCCTGGCGACGGCGCGACCCTCCGCATCGCGTCCAGGGGTTTGCTCCCCTCGCTGCCGTCCGGCGCGGGCCCGACGCCCCGTCGCCGGGGAGGCATCGCGCGGTGAGTCCACGGAGATGTCATCCGAGCACATGCCGAAGAGCTGTCCGAGCTTGCGCAGTTGGGTCACGTGCGGAGTCCGCCGCCCGCTCTCCCAGAGGTACACCGCCTGGGGTTGCACGCCCACCCGCAGCGCCAGCTCGAACTGGGTCCATGCCTGCTCTTGCCGGAGCGCCCGAATCGTCTTCATGGCCTGCCTCGTCTCACTGCCGCGAACTATAACAGAAATACTAATGACACAAGACTGGAACAGGTGCTATAGTCGCTGGGCAAGCGATGACCGCGCTACAGCCCTCACGTCCAGCGACGATCAGGCCAGGAGCTACACCGTGCCCACCCTCGAATTTGCCAAGCGCGACATGACGCTTGGCTATGGCGGCCGCGCCTTTGCCCTCCGGGCCTACCGCGACCATGGGGCCTGGCACGGCGTCATCATCGAAAACCGGACCCCGATGCAGAACGACCTCCCGGCCACCGCCGATGCCGCCAGCTGCTTCGCCGCCGCCGTGCAGTTCGTCGCGGCGATGGTTGACGCGACAGGGAAGATGCCGGTCGTGATGGCGGACATCCCGGCCGCCGGCCCCGTCGGCCGTCGTTCGTGACGGGCGTCGTCACTCCCTTTCCCGGACCCTTCGCCCAGGACCCCGCCACGCTGGAGGCGGTCATCGCCCACGTGCATCGCGAGCTCGTGGCCGATGACGCGAGCGTTGGCGCCCGGTCGTCCGGGGAGCTGGATCTCCTCGCCAAGACCGCGGCGCCTCACCTGTGGGGCGGCCGCGTCACGGCCTGCGTCTCCGTTCTGGCCCTGCGCGATGCGCGGGAGGCGCTGCGCGCGCCAGGAGCGGTCCCGCACGGAGGCGCCAGCAATCGCCAAGCGAGTCTCGACGATACGCAAAGCGCCGGCGCGGATGGCCAGGGGCGTCATGCGAGCGGGGCGCCCACGGGAGACACGGACCAGTGATTGTCGCACTCCCTCCTGACACCGAGGACCGCGCCTATCCCGTGACCCAGCAGACGCTGGCCGCGTGGCGGGCCGCGCTGGCGATGCTGCGCGACGAGGAGCGGCGGCAAGCGGTCGCGCTGTCGCCGGAGACCGGGCGACTGCTGGAAATGGTCGGCCAAGTCCTGGCCCAGGGCGGCGGCGAGCTGCCAGCGGACACGGTCGCCCAACTCGAGGCGCTGACCGGCGTCCGCGCCCAGGATCCCCGTTCCGCCTGATTCCCGCCCCGTGCGGGTCAGCGATCCGCGGGCGACTGCCGAGGCGCTCCTCTCGACCGTCTAGGCGTGGTCGGCGCCGCTTGGGTCGCGCCGCCTGATTCGACGGCGCTGGCGTAGACCGGCCTGGCGCGGAATCGCGGCTCCAACCAGGGCTGAACGTACCGCTCATATGCGACCGTCGCCAGCACGATGAGCAGCCCGACGATCCCCAGGACCAGCGTGAACCCCAGCGAGCGGTCGAAGACGGCGAAGGCGAGCTTGGCGACGTAGGCGTAGCAGCCGATGGCCCCGAACACCAGGAACATGCGCGACTGGAGCCAGACGCTGGCGACGACGAACCCGACGTAGACCGCGAGGAACACGACGCCCGGCAACGCGTCGTCGCCGAGGGCCAGGGCCGCCAGGTTGCCGAGCAGGGCGACGTGCCCGAAGAGGTAGAACCAGCGGCTCCAGTCCTGGGCGCCGTGGCGGCGCTGGAGCCAGACGCCGAGGGCGAGCATGGCCACGCCGACCAGCGCGCCGACCGTCCACTCCGTCGGGCCCCAGGCGAAGTCGTCGTGGCCGGCGACCAGCTCGGTGAGGTCCATGGAGAGGCGCCAGGTCCAGAAGGCGAGCAGGAGGGACAGCAGCGGGAAGCGGGCGAGCCAGATCACGGCCAGGGTGATAACGATGCTTGCGATCTCGAGCCGCAGCCAGGCCGCGTCGATGGTGCGATAGAACGCCTGATAGCTCGCCGCGTCGGCGGAGTCGGGCCAGAGGTTGATCGGCCGCAGCAGCGTGTAGACGCGAGCGGCGCGATCCCCGTCCCGGCGAAGATCAGGAGGTCGCCCCCGAGCCGATGGCCGCCGCGCTTGAGCCACGCGCCCAGGAGCCAGAGGCCGGCGACCGCGCCCCAGGAGGCGGCGAACTGCCCCGGCCGCCCGAGTTCCTCCCATTGCAGTCCGACGAAGATCGTGCCGGCGAGGAGGATGATGAAGGCGCCGAAGTAGTAGGCGACGGTGATCAGGTCGAAACGGGCGCGCCGTTCAGGGCTGGGCGGGACCAGTTCCGGCCACGGCCGCGCATCATCCTCCGCGTCCAGATGCTCGCGAATGGCCGTGAGCTGCTCGGGGCGCAGCAACCCCAGCCCCGTCCACTGCTCGAGGTCGGCCCAGGTGAAGCGGGGATCGGTAGGGGCGTGGGTCATGGCTGTTGGCTCCTGAACGTCGGCCAGCCGCCTGGCACGAGCGCAGCATACGCCGCCGGCTCTGCGGCAGACCCCCGTACCGCGTACGGGCTTTCTTGGGGACGTTCTCGCGCCCCGCGGGTTGTTGTAACGATCGGGTACGCTCGACGTTTACCCTCCCGAATGCAGAACACGGCCATGTCGATGCGGAGGGCGCGGATGCCCACCCC
>CALMZR010000066.1 GCA_937870845.1 uncultured Chloroflexota bacterium | reverse complement strand
ATTCCGCGGTCCCGTCAACGGCGGGCTGCATGATCTCGGCGGCCTCGGCGCTGAAGTCGTCCCACACCAGCGGGTCGGTGGAGACGCCGAACAGCTCCTCGCCGTCGAATACCCCGTCACCATCGGTGTCGGCCGCGAGCGGGTCCGTGCCGTAGATGTTCAACTCGTCGCCGTCGGCCACGCCGTCGGCGTCGGTGTCGGCATTGTTCGGGTCGAGCCCCAGGTCCCACTCCAGCTCGTCGGCGTAGTTGTCCGCGTCCTGATCGATGTCGGTCACGGCGGCGGTGTCCGCGGCGGCCGGCCCGGCGGCGGGCGGCGCAACGGCTTCCGGTTCAGGTGCGGGAGCGGCGGCCGGAGGTGGCGCCGTGGACCCGGTCTGCACGGTTGTGGGCGGCTCGACGACGGTGTAGCCGGGGCCGGTGTTGATATCGCCGTAGATGATGGTCCCGCCTTCGCCGTTGGCCGTGGGATTGACGCCCGCAGTCGACGAGACATACGCCCCGTCGGCATTGGTGGTGATGCCTTGGCCACCGTTGTCCTGTGCCAGGGTTGCCTCGGCCATCCCGGCAAGAGTCAGGGTCAAGCTGGCGGAGACGACGAGAAACTTTCGCATGGTGCATTGCCTTCCGCGTGCGACCGAGTCGCGGGCCGCACGCTTTTCCCCCGATGGGCATACGTACACCACCCTCGGGGGCTGCTTCCTCTGATTCCTGAACGCAAGGACGGCGCCGCCGGTTTCGCGCTGGTCCATTCAATGCGTGAGACGGTCAAGAATGCTCCGCGGCAGCGTTTTCCCCGGTCAAGTCGATTTCGCGCAGATCGAGAAGCGGCGTGTTTGTGGCGAGCGCCTGCGCGATGCGATCCACGAGCTGGCGGGCCTCATTCCCGTCCGGGCACTCCGCAAGAACGAACTCTTGCTCCCACGCGGCGGCAATGACACGGGTGCGCGGATCGAACTTGGCGATCTGCTGATACCCGATCTGGGCGGCTCGCGAAAGATTCACGAGGATGGGCCAGTCACTTCGAGTGACGATCCACACGGTCAACTCCTCCGGGCTGATTCACGCGGTGTTCGGCCGTTCCTCCCCGGGACCGCATTGGCGACGGCTAGGCCATTGGCATTGGGACGAGAGCGCCATGCCGCTGCTGGCGGCATCGACGACGTTCCGCGGAGCCGGTACGACGCCAGCCACTCGAGCGCAGCGGCCGCCGCGACGGCTCCCAGGATCGCCATTGGCAGATGGTAGCGATCGAACTCCGAGCGCATGCCGAGGATGGTGATCAGAACCTGGCCGCCGAGCACGGCCAGCGTCAGGGCTCGAGGAGAGAGCGGACCGGCCCGCGCCGCGCGAACGACCAGGATCGTGAGGCCGGCGCCGACAGCGACGATCTCGATCTGGCGGACCCAGGCCGGTATCGGGCCAAATCCTGTCAGCGTTAGCACCGAGGCGGAAATGTTGTACTGGTTGCTGAAGTTGGCGTGGACCCGGCGTACGGCGTCCAGCCGGGTGGGCACCGCCATGACGGGCCAATCTGATGCCTGCGCGGCCATCTCGTCCGCGCGAAAGGTGATGAGGTGCTGTGTCCGCGTGAGAGGGTCGGGCCAGAGGTACGGGTAGACCGCGACGAAGGCGGCGATCGCCGTCGCGCTGATGAGCAGGCCCAGGGCGCCCCAACGCGCCTGCTCCGCGGAGATCCCTCGATTGCGAACTGCCAAACCGCCCACGATGAGCAGAATGGCCAGCGTGACTCCGGCAGCGACCGCCAACGGCGACAGCTTAGTGGCCGCGCCGAGACCCAGCGCTCCGCCGAGGGCGATGGCTCGGAGCCCGCCTGGCCGGCGGCCAAGAGCCGCGGCAGCCCAGGCCGAGCACGCGATAAGCAACCCGAACACGGCATCAGACATGGCGATGGAACCGATGTAGACGGTGAAGGGATGGATGGCGTAGATGACGCCCGCCGCGATGGCCCATGGCTGCGAGACGAAGGTCTGGGCGACGGCAATGACCACCAACGCGGTCACGGCCGATAGCGCGGCGCTGGCGGTGCGCCCGGCCGCGAGGTCCGCTGGAACTGGCTTGTTGCCGATGGCCACGTTGACTTCCCAGGGGAGGGAGAAATCCCAGGGCGGGTTCGTTTTCAGGTCCCGGCCTTGAAGCAGAAGACCGAGCCCCATGGCGTAGGAGCCCAGCGGCGGTTGGCCGCGCGTCATGTACTGATCGTCCCAGGTCGGGCTGCCGGGATCGGCGAAGTCGGCCAGATAGTGCGCGCGGGAGATCCAGCGGCTTTCGTCGGGGTTGAAGTGCGAACCTCGCCCGGCCGCCAGGGCGAGGAGAAAGGCGATCGCCGCAACGGTGGCGCAAGCGAGCGTCGCCAGGATTCGATGCGTGGTCACCCGATTCATTCCGATGCAGCGAATCCATCGCTGGACGTGGCGTACAGTCTCGAACCGCGCGGTCCCGTCGGCGCGCCGCGCGAGTGACTCCGTCACGGTAGAGTACCGACGCGGCAATCGTCTATGGGACCGCGGCCAGGAGATCGTATGGAGACTCGCGCATCCCTCGTCATCATCGGCGCCGGCATCGTGGGGACAGCGACGGCGCATTACCTCTCGCAGCTGGGCTGGCGCGACATTGTCGTCGTCGAGCAGGGGCCGCTTTTCGCCGCCGGCGGGTCGACGTCGCATGCGCCCGGCCTGGTGTTCCAGACGAACAGCTCCAAGACGATGACGGCGTTCGCCCGCGAGACCGTTGCGCTCTACAACTCGCTCGAGCACGAGGGCAGGCCGTGTTGGTACGGCGTTGGCAGCCTGGAGGTCGCTGCCACACCGGAACGCTGGGCGGATCTGCAGCGACGGCGCGGTTGGGCCAGAAGCTGGGGTCTCGAATCGTGCCTTCTCTCACCGGATGAGACCAAAGCCAGGATCGCCCTGATCGACGAGTCGAAAATCCTGGGCGCGTACTTCGTTCCCTCGGATGGGGTCGCCAAGCCAGTTTGGGCCGCCGAAGTACTGGCTCGCTCCGCGGGCGGAGCGGCATTTTACGAGCGGACCGAAGTTGTCGGCATCGCCACGGAGCGCGGCCGCGTTCGCGCGGTAGAGACGACGAACGGGCGTATCGAGACGGAGCGGGTGCTGGTTTGCTGCGGTATCTGGGGCCCACGCATCGGGCGCATGGCCGGCGTGCCTGTACCGCTCGCCCCGGTTGAGCACCAATTAGCGTGGACGACGCCGTTGGCAGAGTTGCGGGGGGCGACGGCTGAGATCGAGCAACCAATCCTGCGCCATCAGGATCAGGATCTCTATTTTCGGCAGCGCCGCGACCACTACGCCGTCGGCGGCTACGGCCACGAGCCGGTCGTGGTCGATGCGGGGGACATCCGGCGGCACGGGGCGCCGGACGACGAGCCGGCGTCCAACCCATTCGACGCCGACGCCTTCGCCCCGGCGTGGGAAGCCGCCGTCGATCTGCTCCCGGCGCTGGGGCGGGTCGAGATCGCCAGCGCCATCAACGGCATGTTCTCGTTTAGCCCCGATGGGTTTCCCCTGCTCGGCGAGTCGGATCGCGTACGCGGCCTCTGGCTGGCGGAGGCGATCTGGATCACCCACGCTGGCGGCGCGGCGCGGGCGGCCGCGCAGTTGCTGACCGATGGCCGTGCGGACCATGATCTGCGCGAGTGCGACGTGAACCGCTTCGAAGCCTTCGCGATGACCGAGCCGTACGTGCGGGAGCGAGGTGCGCAGCAGTACCGCGAGATCTACGACGTCATTCACCCCTTGCAGCCATTAGAGCGGCCGCGGCCGTTGCGCCGGTCGCCGTTCTACCCGCAGCAGTGCGACCAGGGCGCGGTCTTTTTCGAGAGCCGCGGCTGGGAGGCGCCCCGCTGGTACGAGGCGAACGCGCGGCTCGTCGACAGATACGAGGTTCCCAGCCGCACCGGCTGGGCGGGGCGGTTCTGGTCGCCGATCGCGGGGGCCGAGCATCTGGCGACGCGCGAACGCGCCGCCCTTTTCGACATGACGACGTTGACCAAGATCGATGTCTCCGGCCCTGGGGCGGCCGATTGGCTGGAGTCGATCGCGACCAACAAGGTGGCGCGCAAGATTGGCAGCGTGACCTACGCGTTGCTCCTCGACGATTGGGGAGGCATCCGCAGCGACATCACCGTGGCGCGCCTTGGTCCGGAGTGGTTTCAAATCGGGGCCAATGGTCCGATGGACGTTGCCTGGCTGCGGCGGGCGCTGCCGGAGGAGTCGCCGATCCAGGTGCGGGACGTGACCGGCGCCCTGGCGTGCCTCGGCATCTGGGGACCGCGCGCCCGCGACATCGTCTCGCGCGTCAGCGGCGACGACTGGTCGAACGAGGCATTTCCCTACTACACCTGCCGCCAGCTTTCGGTCGGCGAAGTCCCCGTCCGTGCCCTGCGGGTCTCCTACGTCGGCGAGCTTGGCTGGGAGATGTACACGTCACCGGAGTACGGCGGGCGGTTGTGGGAGGTGCTCTGGGAAGCGGGGCAACAAGACGGGCTCATCGCGGCCGGGCGCGCGGCATTCGACACCCTCCGGCTGGAGAAAGGTTACCGGCTCTGGGGCGCGGACATGCACAGCGAGTATCGGCCAGAGGAAGCGGGCGTGGCCTTCGCTGTGAAGACCGGCAAGGGGCCGTTCACCGGCCGAGACGCCCTCGTAAACGACGATGGCGGCCACGGGCGACGACTGACGTGTCTGCGCATGGACGATCCATGTCAGCTCGTGATGGGCAAGGAGCCGGTGATCGTCGGAGACGCCGTGGCCGGGTACGTCACCAGCGCCGGGTTCGGCTACTCGGTCGGGGAAAGCCTGGCGTACGCGTTCCTGCCGGTCGAACATGCGATGGAGGGGACGGAGGTCGCCGTCGAGTACTTCGGCGAACGTTTCCCCGCCACGGTCGTGTCGGAGCCGCGCTGGGATGCGCCGGGGGCCAGGCTGCGCGCGTAACGAAGGGGGCGCGATCTGACGTCTCGGCCAGAGTGAGTACTCTCGGCGTCGCCGATACGATCCATCACGGAGCGGCGATTTCTCTCCTTCAACAGAACGACGCGGGCTCGGCACGCCGCCGCTACTCGGCCGGGAGGGGATAGATCTCGATGCTGCGAATGGAGAGATCGACGCCCTGCGACCAGATGCCGGCTTCGGCGCCTGCCGCATCGTCCAGCGGCGCGCCCAGTGAGCCAGAGACGACGCCGACGCCGTCCACAAAGAGCCGAACGGCATCCTCTCGAACCTCGAAGCGGTAGGTGCGCCATCCGGGTCCGGGGTCGAATGCGTTCTCGGCGATGAGCGGATCGGCGTGATAGCCGTCTTGCCAGGTCGACACGTCGGTGAGGCGGGCGTGGGCTGCGTCGCCTTCGCACGGGAAGAGAACGCCGCCGCCATAGACTCGGCCAGCGGTGGTATCGCCGCCGGCGAGACCGAACGATTGATTGCAGAACGCATCGAGCACGCCATTGACCTTGATCTCGGCCTCGATGGCGAAGCTTGCCCGCGGCACGGACGCCAGCGTCAACAGGGGCTCGGCGTCGGCGCTCGTGCCATCATTGCGAAGTGCGTTGGCAGTTGCCTCCCAGGACCCTGAAGCGACCGCGGAAAAGGGGCTGCCTTCCGGCGCCGAGAAGACGGCGCCGTTGACAGGCGCGTCTGCTCCTTCGACGCCCGTCGCCGACATGAGAGCGGGGGCGGTAGCCGCGGGAACATCTTCGTTGGACGCGAGATCCCCGGCGGTGTCGACAGCGTCGGGCGGTTGGACCGCAGCCGGTGTCTCTCGCAAAAACGCGAGCGCGCGCGGGGTAGGGGTCGGCTGCGGTTGAACGCCGACCGCTGGGGCGCTTGTGGCCGCCCCGCCGACAAGCCATATCACCGCGACGCTGACCGCCAGCAAGAGCACGACGGCGCCGGCCGCAGCGGCGGCCAGCGCCAGCGGCCGCCAACCGCCGTCTGCCTCCCCCGGATTGCGCACGCGAGCCATGACGATCCGCCGATCGACTCCCCGACCATCCGACGATGAAGCGGAGCGTACCGTCTCATGAGCGAGGCGACAACGTACGGCGTCGCTGCATCGAGAATTGGCTGTGCTAGGCTAGCCAATCGCGTTGAGACACTCGAGGCCACATCCGATGGAATCCCCGCAGCACGAACCCACGCCCGCGAAAGCCATGACCATCGCCGGATCCGACTCTGGCGGCGGGGCCGGCATTCAGGCGGATCTCAAGACGTTTGCCGCGTTCGGCGTATACGGCACGTCGGCGCTCACGGCGGTGACGGCGCAGAACACCCGCGGCGTCTTTGCCGTGGCCGAGGTCCCGGAAGAGGTCATCGCGCTGCAGATCGACGTCGTCCTGGAGGACATTGGGGCGGACGCGGCCAAGACCGGCATGCTCTCCAGCGCGTCGATCGTGGAGACCGTCGCCGACCGGCTCGAAGCCTGGGGCGTGGAACGCCTCGTGGTCGATCCGGTCATGGTGGCAAAGGGAGGCCATCCGCTCCTGCAGCCGAGCGCCGTGGAGGCGGTCAAGGAGCGGTTGTTGCCACTGGCCTCCGTAGTTACCCCGAACATCCCGGAGGCCGAGATTCTGGCCGGGATCGAGATCGACACGGATGAGGCGGCGCGCGATGCGGCGCGAGCCATTTTCGGACTTGGGCCGCGGTTCGTCGTCGTCAAGGGGGGGCACCGATCCGGGGATGCCACCGATCTGGTATTCGACGGCGAGGCGTTCACCGAACTCCCCGCGGAGCGAATCGACACCCGAAACACGCACGGCACCGGCTGCAGCTACTCCGCAGCCATCGCGGCCCTGCTGGCGCGCGGCCTGGCGCCGCTGGAGGCGATCGCGGAAGCCAAGTCCTGGCTCACGGAGGCGATCCGCGCCAGTTACGCCATCGGCGACGGGCACTCCCCAGTCAACCATTTTCACGCCATCGAGCGTGCCGGCGTCTCTGGCCGCAGACCGCGATGAGGCGCAAACCGAAATGAGGATGCCGGCATCGGAGCTGCGCGAGCGGCTGGCAATCTACTACGTGGCTGACCCGGAGCAAACGGATCGAGACTTCCTGGCGCTGGTCGACGATGCGTTGGCGGGGGGCGCGACGTCGCTGCAACTGCGGGCCAAGCGACTGGGAGGGCGGGAGCTTTTCGCGTTGGCCTGCGCGCTGCGAAATCGCTGCGCGGCCGCCGGGGCCCTCTTCTTCGTCAATGACCGGGTGGACGTAGCGATGGCCGCCGACGCCGACGGGGTCCACGTCGGCGTCCACGACCTGCCGCTGGAGGAGACACGGCGCCTGATCGGCGACGGGATGGTGCTCGGCTTTTCCCCGCTCGATCTGACCGAGGCGGCTGGGGCGAAACCGCGTGGCGCCGACTATGCCGGGCTGGGACCGGTTTTCGGCACCGCGTCGAAGGCGGATGCCCAGCCCGAACTGGGATTGGCGGCGCTGGCCGATCAAATCCGGGCCGCGGCGCTCCCTTCGGTTGGCATCGGCGGCATTGACGCCGGCAATGCTGCCTCGGTGATCGAAGCTGGCGCGGACGGCGTCGCCGTCATTAGCGCGATCCAAGCCGCCGCGGATCCAAGACGAGCGGCGGAAGCGCTCGTCGCCGCGGTCCAACTGGCGAAGGCCGGCCGCTAACCCGAAACTCCCTCGCTCTCCTCGTCCGGGAACCACAGGCAAACGCGCAAATCGACTCGGTGCGGCGCGAGGAAGGGCACGCCTTCGTCGCGAAGCAGACCGGCCATGACATCTGGGTGGCCCCAGTGCCAGCCGCCGCTGAGAAACCCGTCTCGGTTGACCACCCGGTGGCAGGGCAGGTCGGCCGCGGCGGGGGCGATGCTCAGAGCCCAGCCGACCGAGCGGGCGCCGTTGGGTCTCCCCAGGGCGTAGGCGATGGCGCCGTAGGTGGTGACGCTGCCGCGGGGGATACGCGCCACGATAGCAAAGACGGCGGCGTAGAACGCGGATCGGGGATTTTTCCCGCCGGCGTCCCACGAGGACGGGTCGCCGACGAGCTCGGCCAGGCGTGTCTCGGGCATGGGCCGATGGTAGCATCGGGGCCAGGACGTGTTTGGAGACGACTGACGATGGATGCGGTGTGTGTCTTTTGCGGGTCGCGCGACGGCAACGACCCGGCGTACGTGGCCGCGGCGAAAGCGACGGGGAGAGCGATCGCGAGACGTGGCTGGAAGCTCGTCTACGGCGGCGGCCACGTCGGGATGATGGGCGCGCTGGCCGACGCCGCGCTGGCCGAAGGCGGCGAGGTGATCGGGGTGATGCCGCGGGCGCTGCTGACTCGGGAGATCGCGCACCCCGATATCACGCGGCTGCACCTGGTCACCAGCATGCACCGGCGCAAGGCGCTGATGTCGAGCCTCTCCGACGGCTTCCTGACGCTGCCGGGAGGCTACGGCACGCTGGAGGAGTTCTTCGAAACGCTGACCTGGGCGCAACTCGGGCTGCACACAAAACCGTGCGCGCTG
Organism: uncultured Chloroflexota bacterium; assembly: GCA_937870845.1. GTDB lineage: Bacteria > Chloroflexota > Chloroflexia > Thermomicrobiales > UBA6265 > JACCXM01. Next base: position 4,472 of record CALMZR010000066.1, on the reverse strand, counting down.
CTCGATGTTATCGGGTTCTGGCAACCGATGCTGGCCATGGTCGATAACCAGATCGCTGCGGGGTTCGTCCCGGCGGATCACCGGAGGCTGATTCTGACCGGGGACGATCCGGAGACGCTGCTCGACCGGATGGCCGCGTACATCCCGCCGGGATCGATCGATCCGGTTCCGGACCTCCCGGTCGATGGGCCGCCGGTGCATCGGGATCTGCCCGAGCCGAAGGTGGAAGTCGCCGCTCCCGCGTAATGCGCCGCCAAAACTCCGACGCCCGATTCTCTGAGGTCTGCCGGGGAACCCCGGCCCCCGGACCCTCGTATACTCGACGGAGAATTCGCCGCCTGCCCCTGTGAACACCGGGTACGCACACGCACCGAGGCCAACCCATGCGCAAATTGCTGACCAAACTCTTTGGCGATCCGAACGAGGCGCCGCTCAAACCGTTCCAACAGGTCGTCGCCGGCGTCAATGCGCTGGAGCCACAGATGGAGGCGCTCTCCGACCTGGAGCTGCGCGAGATGACAAACGGCTTTCGCGATAGGCTGGAGGACGGCGAGACGCTCGACGACCTCCTGCCGGAGTCGTTCGCCGCGACGCGCGAGGCAGGCCGGCGCGCCCTCGGGCAGCGACACTTCGACGTCCAGCTCATGGGCGGCGCGGTGCTGCACTCGGGCAAGATTGCCGAGATGCGCACTGGCGAAGGCAAGACGCTCACCGCCACCCTGGCGGTGGCGCTGAACGCGCTCGACGGGCGCGGCGTGCATGTCGTGACGGTCAACGACTACCTGGCCAAACGCGACACACAGTGGATGGGCCAGGTTTACGACGCGCTCGGCCTCTCCGTGGCGTGCATCCAGCACGACGCGGCGTTCATGTACGACAAGGATTGGGTGTCCGAGGACGAAAGGCTGGCACGGCTGCGCCCCGTTTCCCGGCGCGAGGCGTACGAGGCGGACATCACCTACGGCACCAACAACGAGTTCGGGTTCGACTACCTGCGTGACAATATGGTTCCCACGGCCGATCGCATGGTGCAGCGCGATCTCGTCTACGCCATCGTCGACGAGGTCGACAACATCCTCATCGACGAGGCGCGCACGCCGCTGATCATCTCCGGGCAGGCCGAGCAGGCGACGGATCGCTACTATCAGTTCGCCCAGATCGTGAAGCAACTGCGCCAGGGCAAGGACTACGAGGTCGACCTCAAGCACAAGTCGGTGGCGCTGACGGAAGACGGCATCGACCGCGTCGAACGCCTGCTGGAGATGCAGCCGGGGGAGAGCATCTACGACGAGCGCTATATCGAGCTGACCCACTTCCTGGAGCAGGCGATGAAGGCGCAGGCGACGTTCGAGCGGGACAAGGACTACATCGTCCGCGACGGCGAGGTCATCATCGTCGACGAGTTCACCGGGCGCATGATGCTCGGCCGCCGCTACTCGGAAGGTCTGCATCAGGCGATCGAGGCCAAAGAAGGCGTGCGCGTGCGGCGGCAGAACGTGACGCTGGCCACGATCACCTTCCAGAACTACTTTCGTATGTACGACAAGCTGGCGGGGATGACGGGCACCGCCAAGACCGAGGCCGAGGAGTTTCGGCGCATCTACAACCTCGACGTCGTCGTCATCCCGACGAACAAGCCGATGGTCCGCGACGACAAGGGCGATCTGGTCTTCAAGAACGAGCGCGGCAAGTTCCGCGCCGTCATCGAGGATATCAAGGAGAAGCGGGCGCTAGGGCGGCCGGTGCTGGTCGGCACCGCCTCCATCGAAGCGTCAGAGCGCCTATCGGAGCAACTCACCCGCGAAGGAATCCCGCACCAGGTGCTCAACGCGAAGCAACACGAGCGGGAAGCGGCAATCGTGGCCGAGGCCGGGCAGCCGCAGATGGTCACGATCGCCACCAACATGGCCGGCCGCGGCACCGACATCGTGCTCGGCCCCGGCGTCAGGGAAGCGGGCGGTCTGCACATCCTGGGCACGGAACGGCACGAGGCGCGGCGTATCGATAACCAGCTTCGCGGCCGCGCCGGACGGCAGGGCGATCCGGGGTCGTCGCAGTTCTACGTCTCACTCGAAGACGAATTGATGAAGCGCTTCGGGTCGGAGCGCATCTCCGGGTTGATGGAACGGCTCGGCATGGAAGAGGACGTTCCGATCGAGCACGGGGTGATCTCCAAATCGATCGAGAACGCCCAGGTCAAGGTCGAGGGGCACAACTTCGATCTGCGCAAGCACGTCGTCCAGTACGACGACATCATGAACAAGCACCGCGAGGTGATCTATGCCGACCGGCGCAAACTGGTGATGGGCGAGGACGTGCAAGACCGCGTCTGGGAGATGGTCGAGCGCGAGATCGAGAAGATCGTCGACGCCAACATCGGAGACAGCCGCGACCTGGAGCGATTTGACGACCGCATCCATGAGTCGTACACCGGGCTTGTCCCGATGTCCAACGTGACGCTGGAGGAGATTGCCGCCCGCGAGCGTGACGACCTGGTCGAGTTCCTGATCGCCGACGCGGACGCCGGGTACGGGGAGGTCGAGACCCGGTTCGGCGAAGAGACGATGCGCAAGGTCGAACGTCACGTGATGTTGACCATCATCGACAAGCTGTGGGTCGAGCACCTGACGGCGATGGACGAGCTCCGGGAAGGCGTCGGCTTGCAGGCGTACGCGCAGAAGGACCCGCTCGTCGTCTACAAGACGCAGGGATACGAGTTCTTCCAGCAGCTCCTGGCGAACATCCAGCACGACGTGGTGCATACGATTTTTCGGGTGCAGCCCGTGGTGGCGCAGCAGCCGGTGCGAACAAAGGTCACCGACGAGTCAGACAAGGCGCAAGGGGCCGCCGAAACTGGAAACGGGGCCAAGCCGCGCAAGTCGCGCAAGATCGGGGTGAACGAGCCGTGCCCGTGCGGGAGCGGCAAGAAGTTCAAGCACTGCCACGGCGCTCGGGCGGGGCGGATGGTCGTATAAGGTGACAGGTCTCGGGTCTCGGGTGACGGGGAAACCGCTTCGGAGTTTCAAACGCCGATCCGAAGAATCAGCCCCAGCACCCTAACACCCGTCACCCGTCACCCTCTTCTCGGAGGGCGTCTAGCGAGCGCTCGATGGCGGCGATGGCGCGATCGTAGGCGATGACGAGCGAGACGAGGGCCTCGATGCGCTTGGTGAGGTCGACGATGGTGTCGACGTCCCGGGGGTTCTCACGAGCGGCAAAAAGCGCGTCTCGCAACTCGGCGAGATCGTCGGGCGGGAGCGCGCCGGGAGGCGTGGCCGCCACTTCGAGATCGGCGATGACGCCGGCCAGGTCCGCAGAGCCAGCGGCGCCGGGCGCTAGGATTGCGGCGCGAAGTTGATCCAGCAAATCGAGCGCATGTGTCTGGGCGTCCTTCTGCCCGCCACCGGGTTCGTCATCCTGGACTGCCTGTGACTCACGTGGTGGGTTGGCAGCGGCGTCGCCGTCGCTGGCGCAGGTGCGGTCGAGCCAGCCCAGCGAGCGCTCGGTCTGGGCCAGCGCCTCCTTCACCGGACGCGAGTCAGACGGATTGGCCAGGTCTTCTTGCGTGTAGGGCGAGGTGACCGCGGCCCGGGCCCCCTCGGACGCGGCCTGGGTAATGGTCTGCTTGCTGGCCAGGATCAGTCCGAAGGTGATGATCCCCGACAGGAACAGAGCCAGGATCCCGATCACGAAGGTGAACTCGACCAGGGTCGTACCCCTCTCCCCCGCGGCCCGTTCGCTGGTGTCCACCTCGCTCATGGTTGGAACTATCGGTGCAACTCCGCCCGCGGGCCATGGCCCGGTCGGGTCATTGGTCCATCCCCCGATCGGGCTAGTCACAGCACGCCTCGACCGCGCTCGGTGACGGGGCGCGCAGACGGACGAAGGCGGTTCTTGGCACAAAGTTGGCCGACACATAGCCCGTTCTAGCCCCCTTCAAATGGCCCGGTCGTGCTATGGAGGTGGGCATTGCTTGCCCCGAACATGGGGGCGACCCGACCACGGCACGGAGATCACCTTGGCTCGACGCTCGAACCTGCCCCTCGCACTGGGCGTCCTCGCCCTCATCGTGGGGGGAGCCCTCGTCCTGCTCGTCGTCAACGACGACAAGAAGAGCCCGACCACCACGCTCGATCCCGGCACCCGCTCGGCCACGGTCTACGTGGCCACCAAGAAGCTGACCGCGGGAGCCAGCGGCAACGACCTGATCAAGGACAAGGCGGTGGAGGCACGACGGATCCCCGCCACCGAACAGGCGCCCGACGCCATCACCTCGGCTGTCCAGCTCGAGGGGCGTCTCCTGGGCCAAGACGTCGAGATCGGGTCCCAGCTGCGCCAGTCGATGCTGAAATCATCCACGGTGAGGCGCGAGAGCGTCGAGATCCCGGCCGGCATGCAGGCGGTGGCCGTGCAGATCCCGTTCGTTCCTGGCGTGGCTGGATATGTCGGGGTCGACGACCGCATCAATGTGT
>CALMZR010000065.1 GCA_937870845.1 uncultured Chloroflexota bacterium | reverse complement strand
GCGCGCGACTTTTTCGAGGGCGCGCAATGGCTGGGACGGCCGCGCCGCGGCGAAACCCGCCTCACCTTTAACTACGCCCGCGTCGTCACCCGCAAGACGGCGGCGTACGTCTTTCCGGCGCCGGTGACGTTCACCGTGCCGGCGGAGGGGGACGAGGCGGTCGCGAATGCGGCGGAGCAAGCATTGGCGGCGCTGATTGCCGAGCTGGATCTGGGGCGGCTGGATGTCGATCTGTGCATCGAGGCGGCGATGCTGGGCGATGCGGCGGTGAAGGTGACGTGGGATGCGGCGCTGGGGCGGCCGGAGGCAGCGCCGGTCGATCCGGGGACGCTGGCGGTGCGCACGGCGCCGGACAACCCGCGGCGGATGCGAGAGATCGCGCAGGTCTATGCGCTGGCGGAGGAGGACGCGGCCGCGCTCTTCGGGCTGGCGGGGCCGATGACGGAGAACGGCCGGCCCGTGCCGGTGGCGGAGATGTGGAGCGAGGCGCGGTGGCGGGTCGAGGTGGCGGGGCAGGTCGTGCGGGATGAGGCGAATCCGTATGGGTGGATCCCGTACGTGATTTTGCCGAACGGGACGCGGCCGGGGCGGGGCGGGTTCTGGGGGGAGAGCGACCTGGTCGATCTGTACGACCCGTGCCGGGAGCTGAACGCGCGGCTGAGCACGCTGAGCCGGGTGCTGGAGGTCTCCGGGGCTCCCATTGCCGTGCTGGAGAACGTCGACGGCAGCGAGGGGATCAGCGTCGGGCCGGGGGCGAAGTGGGAGCTTCCCGAAGGGGCGCGGGCGTATCTGCTCGATCTGCTGTCCGGGGGCGGCGTGGGGCTGCACGCGCAGTACATCGACTTCCTGTTTCGCACGTTGCACGACCTGAGCGAGACGCCGCGCACGGCGTTCGGCGATTCGGGGCGGGACCTGTCCGGGGCGGCGCTGGAGGTGGAGGTGCAGCCGCTGGTGCAGAAGGTGGCGCGCAAGCGGCGCGGCTTCGACGCCTTCTACCGGGCGCGCAACGCGCGTCTGCTCGATCTGCTGGAGCGGTTCGGCGGGGAGCGGTTGGGCGGGCTGCGGCGGACGGTGGCGGTCTGGCCGAGCGCCTTGCCGAGCGATCTGGACGCCTCGGTGCGCAATGCGGCGCAGCTCGTGGCCGCGGGCATCCACTCGCGGCGGACGGCGGTGGCGTCGCTGGGCGGGAGCGATCCGGAGGGGGAGTGGGCAAGGGTGGTGGAGGAGATGCGGGTGATGGGGGAGGACGTTCGGTTTGAAGACGGGCGAGAGTAAGGGGCGCGCTGGCCAGAAGCCACGCCCGTCTCCCCGAACGCCCCTCACCCCCAACCGCCGCCCAGAGGGCGCCCGGCCCCTCGGAGCGGGGAGAGGGGAGCGCGCCGCCCGCAGGCGGCGAAAAGCCCCCCTCTCCCATGGCCCATGGGAGAGCGCAGTTGGGGGGTGAGGGCAAGCACGGGCGCTCAACAAACCAAAGGAGACACACCACATGACCACCCGCCTCGAACTCCGCACCGCCCTCCGCCTCCGCCTCGAAGACAACGGCGTGGCGCCGCTCTGGGACGACGCCACGCTCAACGAAGCGATCGCGGCGGCTGTCCGCGCGTACGGTGTGGCGGCGCCGCGTCAGGTGGCGACCGGCGTCACCGTCCCGGCCGGCGCGACCAAGGTGGCGACCGGCGTGACGCTCGACCCCGACCGCATCGCGCGGGTGACGGACGCCGCCGGCATCTGGGTTCCGCCCTGGCCGCCGTGGGAGGACCGGCCCGGCCAGCGCTCGCCCGGCCAGGCGTGGCGCTGGTGGAGCGATGAGCTGATCCTGGCCGAGCCGGCCGCCTCCTCCGGGGCCGGCATCTGGACGATCGAGCATCTCACCGGGCGCACCCCGCCCGCCGCGGACGGCGACGCGATCGACGTTTTCGCCGGCGACGAGGAGATCGTCTTCGCCTATGCCCAAGCGGCGGCGCTGGCCCGCCGCGCCGTCGAGGATGCCAAACGCGGCCTGCGCACGGACGCCGCCGCCCGCGCCGAAGCCGCCCGCGAGGAGGCGGAGCGGGTGCTGGGGCGGCGGGGACGGCGGGCGAGGATGGTTCGCGGGTGACACCTGTCACCCACAAGGAGCACCGATGCCACTTCCCAACGACGTCACCCTCAACGGGGTCGACTACGCGCTCGTGCCCGGCGGATATCGCAAGCGCAATGCGCCGGCAACGGCGGCGACGAACCCGCGCGATGTGCGCCGTCTGACTCTCGGCCCGTTTGGGCGGGGCCAACGGCAGGCCTTCGACTTCCGACTTCCGACCTCCGACTCCCGACTCGTGACCGCGGGCTGGGACTCGGTCGGCGTGGGGCCCTGCTTCGATGGGCAGGGGATCGAGCCGTTCCCGAGCGTCGCCCCCTTCGGCGACCTCATGCTGGACACGCCGAGCGCAACGAACCGGGCGTACGGCGCGATCGCCGGCAGCAACGCCTTCATCGGCATCGGGCGGCGCATCTACAAGAGCGTGCCCCTGAGCAACGCGACGTGGGCGAACCTGACGGCCGCGGCCGACCTGGGCACGGGGTTCGCCATCTCCGGGCTGGCGTACTACCAGGACGATCTGCTCGTGCTGCTCTCGAGCGGGCAGGACATCCGCAAGTTCAACACGGCGACCAACTCGCTCACCGTGTGGCGGTCGGGAGAGCGAGGGCAGGTCGGCGTCGGGTACAAGGGGCAGCTCGTCTATGCGCCGCGGCTGGCCAACGCCCAGGAGGAGCTGCGCCTCTCCGGCACGCGCTGGAACGGCAACGCGGTGACGCACCTGCGCTACCTCGACAGCCCGATCCTGACCATGGCGCTGTTCAACGGCCGCGTGGCGATCGCCACGCGCACGAGTCTCTACCTGATGGGCGGCGAGCCGTACCCCGGCGAACCGGACGACGCCACGGTCAGCGCCGACACCAGCAAGGCCCCGGAGTGGCGCGGCGACCCGGAGCCGATCATGACGCATGGGGCCTTCGCCGCGGACGACGACTTCGTTTTCCTGTGCTCGTATCGCGGCCGCCTCTACACCTGGCTGGCGGGACGGGTGGCGGAGTACGACGACAGCCAGGAGCAAGGGCGCTGGCTGCGCATGGGGCCGGAGGGGGTCGCCTGCCGGGGCGCGACGGTGGCCGGGGACTGGCTGATCGTGGCCATCACCAGCCGCTATCAGGAGCAGGCGGAGCTGTGGGGCTTCGACGGGCAGGGGTGGTGGCTGCTGGGGCGGCGCTCCTCGCCGCCCGCGATCTGGCCGTGTCCCATCGGGGGCGCGGGGAATCGGGATCTGCTGGTGTTTCGGGACCAGAGCACGCTCTACGATCTCTACCGGGTGACGTGGCGCGGGGAGACGGCAGCGACCTACGCCGCGAGCGGGGCCTGGACCTCCAGCCTGCTGGATGCCGGCGACCCGACGCGGGACAAGGCGTGGCGCGCGGTCGGGGCGTCGTTCGCCCAGCCGGCGCACCGGGGCAAGGCCGACAGCGGCGACAGCGTCACCATCGCCCTGGAGTACAGCCTCGACGGCGGGGCGACCTGGACGACAGCCGCCAGCCAGAGCACGACGGCGGCGGGGACGCGGACCTTCGCGCTGCAGAGCGGCTTCGCGGCGGTTCCGGTTTCCCGGCATCTGCAACTGCGGGTGAGCTGGAGCAGCGTCAGCGATTGGGCGCCAGTGCTGGTGGATGTGTGGGCGGAGTTCGAGACGCTCGACAACGCGCCGAACCGGCGGCGCTGGGAGCTGGTGATCGCCGCCGGGGATGGCCGGGTGCGTCGCGACGGCCAGCTCGATGCGCAGACCGGCCGGCAGAAGATCGCGGCGTTGTGGGACGCCTGGGAGGCGCGCTCGACGCTGGCGTTCAAGGACATCGACCACGACGCGGAGCCGGTCGAGTACGGCGTGCGCATCGAGGAGATCGAGGAGAGCGCGGCCAAGCCGAACGATGCGGGGCGGTGGGGGGAGAGCCGGGTGGCGCTGACGCTGGCGGAGGTGTGAGGCGGGCGTGCTGGCGCCAGGAGTTGCTACGATTGGCGCCGAAGGAGCGAGGCCATGACGATCCACCTCCCTGCCGACGTGGAAGACCGCATTCGCGAGAAGGTCGAGCGCGGCGATTTTCCCGACGCGGGCGAAGTGGTCCGTGAGGCGATGCGCCTGCTGGACGAGCAGGAGCGCCGGCTCGACGAGTTTCGCGCCAAGCTGCAGATCGGGCTCGACCAGCTCGAGCGGGGCGAAAGCGCCCCCTATACCCCAGAGCTCGTCGAGCAGATGCGACGCATAGCCGAGGACCGCTTCCGGCGCGGTGAGCGCCCCAAGCCCGATGTCGTTCCGTAAACGGACGGTCATCCTCTCGCCCCAAGCTCAAGCCGACCTTACCGACATTCGGGACTACCCCCTGGAGCACTGGGGCGAAACCCAGCGCGATCGGTACGAGGCCGCCCTTCTGGGGCGGATCGCCTCCCTGGGGCGGATCGCCTCCCTGGCCGACTTTCCCGCGACCGGCGTCGGCTGCCCGCGCTTCTTTCCGGGATGCCGCGCTCGCCGCGCCGGGAGCCACGTGCTGTAGTACCGGACCCTCGACGATGTCGTCGAGGTAGTCCGCATCCCTGCACGAACGGGCCGACTCCACGCGCCACTTCGGGTTGTGAGGCATCAGGCGCCGGAGAACGCTGCCCCTGCCGCCAGACACCGGGCCTTAACCGACGGTCTGCTCCAGGCCGATCTCGCTGATGTGCTCGGGGGCGATCTTGAGGGTGACCCGCGTCTCGGCGGGGTTGCGGAAGGGGTAGCTGTCCACGCCGAGGTACTTGTGCGCGAGCTGGTCGATGAGGTCGTCGGCGCCGTCGGTGGTGATGTCGACGACGCGGCCGCGGATCATGGCCAGGCGCCAGGCGTTGGCCGGGTCGACGACGTTGACGGCCACCCGCGGGTCGCGGCGCACGTTGCGCGTCTTCTGCCGCCCCTCGGCGGTGTTGACCAGCACGTGCTGGCCGTCGGTCCCGATCCAGACCTGGGTGATCTGCGGCGAGCCGTCCGGCATCAGGGTCGCGACCTGGGCATAGACGGGCTCGTTCAGCAGCTTCAACAATCCATCCGACATCGACACCGGCATCGCTTCTCCCCCTGATCGTGTGGAGGCGCCTGGGCGCCCTCGACTCCGCGGCGAGGATAGCAGAGCCCCCGCGCCAGTCGGTCACGAACGCGACCAACGATGGGTGTCCTACACCCGCGTCCGCCACCAGGCGGGCTCGCGGGATCGTCGCCAGGCCGCCCGCCCGGTCAGGTGCAAGGCGAAGGGTCGACGCACACCGCCTGGGTGGCGGCAAAGCCGCATCCGGGGCCAAACGGGGTCGTGACCCCGCCGGTGAGGACGCTGACGGCGCAGACGGGCGCCCCGGAGAAACAGCCGGCCGCCGACGAGCAGGCGAAGCAGGACGTTCCGCTCAAGGCGCCGCCGCACAGCGTCCTGCTGCCGGCGAGGTTGTAGCAGTGGGTGCAGGCAGGCCCGCACGTCTGGGCGTCGCAGATGACGGGGACGCAGGTTCCGCCGTCGCACGCCTGGTCTTTTTCGCAATCAGCGTCCGTGCAGCACTGCGCCTCCGGAATGCAGGTTCCGATGCAGCACTGTTCGTCCGTTGGGCAGACATTCGGCACGTCGTCGGTGCAGCAATCCTTGAACAGGATGCAGCTGTCGCCGCACGGTTTGTAGTCGCGGTCGCATTGGCACGTGCCATCGACGCAGGTCGCGTTGGCGGGACAGGCGATGCCGCAGCCGCCGCAGTGCTGATTGTCCTTGTACGTGAGCTTGCACTCCCCGTCGCAGCAGGTCTGGCCCGGCTCGTTGCAGCCGGGGGCCGGCCCATCTTCGATCGGATCGAGCCCACATGCGCCGTTCGCGCACGTGCGGTCGTTGCACAGTTTGCCGTCGCAGATGACGCCGCATCTGCCGCAGTGGTCCGGGTCGTTGCGGGTGTTTTCGCACGTCGCGCTCGCCCCGGAGCCGCAGCAGACGTCCGGCGCGGAGCATGCCGCCGCGGCGCCGCAGCGGCAGACGAAGTCGGCGCAGACGTCGCCGGCGGCGCCGCAGTCCCTGGTCTGGCAGCAGTCGCCGTCGCGGCACGTGCCGTTGCAGCAGACCTGGTTCTCGTCACAGTCGCCGTCGGCCGAGCACTCGCCGCAGCACGTCGAGGCCCTGGCGCAGTCGCGGTCGCTGAGACTGCCGTCGGCCAGCCGGGTCTTGCACAGCAGCGCCGTGGCGACATTGACCGAGACGTTGAGGTTCCTGGCTCCGGTGAAGTCCGCGCCGAAGAGGCAGGCCCGGTCGAAGTTGGCGCTGGAGACGTTGGCGCCCGTGAAGATGGCGCCGTGCAGGCAGGCGGAGCCGAAGTTGGAGCCCTTGACGTTGGCGTTGCTGAAGTTCGTCTTGCGGCCATCGATGCGGCCGAAGTTGACGCCGGTCATGGCGCGGCCGGAGAGGTTCATCCCGGCGAAATTGCATTCGTAGCGATTGCTGCCGGCGGTGGGCTTGGCGCAGGACTTCGTTCCGCAGCAGCGGGTGGCCGTGGCCTCGATGCGGGCTCCGCCGGCGCCGGACTTCTTGCCGCGGCCCTGGCTCTTGGCCTTGCCGCGGCCCTTGCCCTTGCCGCGGCCCGTGGCCGCCCCGTGGCCCAGGTCGTGGCCCGCGACGAGCATGCCCAGGAGCGCCCCGAAGGCTCCGCGCCGGGACCCCCTGGCCGCGAGCAGACGAGTCAACGCGTCGAAGCGCTCGTGGCCCATGGGTTCCTCCTGGGCAGATCGCGATGGAGTGAACTGTCGCAATTTTCAAGAAGACTCGGCACAGCATGGCACAGGTGACGGCCACGCACAAGGCCGAGGCCACGGCCGGCACACCCGCCGCGCTCACGAGCAAAGGAGAAAGGCGCCCATGTCGAGCATGCCCCCGGCAGACACCCCGCGGATCGAACCCGCACCGTCCCCCGGAACCCTCTCCCTCGTCACGCCCGGCACGCCCTTTCGCGCTCTCGGCAACACCGGCCGCGAGCGTTTCCGGCGGGCGCTCTCCCGCTCCGCCTCCCGCCGCGGATCGCCCGTCGCCGCCGAGGCCGACGCCATCTACGACGTCCTCGCCCCGCGCGGTCTGACCCGCCTTGGCGCGGCGATGGCCTGGATCGAGCGGCGCAACGAAACGAACGACGCCGACCTCGTGTATTACGGCCGCGATCTGCACAACCTGTGGGCCGTGAAGCGCCCCGACGGCGGCTGGCGGTCGTACCCGTCCTACGCCGCGGCGGCCCGCGATTGGGCGGAGCACGTGCTGGGTCCGGTCTACGCCGATCTGGTCACCCTCGGCGAGCTCGTGGCCCGCTACGCGCCCTGGAGCGACGGCAACAACCCGACCCACTACGGGGAGAAAGCCGCCCGCGAAATCAACGCCCTTCCATTACAAGAGGAGGATCCCATGCCCCCACCCGACCAGGATCTCCCACCCCCGACACTCGCTGCCCGTCACCCGTCACCCACCGTCTACGACCTGCGCAACGACGCTCACGCCGCCCGCTTCGGCCTCACCCCCGCCGAGCGCGACCGTATCGTCGCCAAGAAGATCGCGGGCCGGGATGGCAGGCGGCCGGAGGCGATCGGGCTGCACGTGCAGTGGGGCCACACCTCCGGCTCGCTGCGCCACTGGCTTGGGGTGGAGGCATCGGCCACGGTCATGGTGCAGCGCGACGGCTCGATCCTGAGGGTCATCCCCGAGGGGGACGGCCCCTGGACGCAAGGCGACGTCAAGAATCCCGGCCCCCGCGCCCGGGCGCTGCTGGACCGCTTCGGGGCCGACCCGAACGTCTACTCCCTGACGATCGAGGCCGAGGACGAGCGCACCGAGCAGATCACCGAGACCCAGACGCGGACGATCCTCTGGCAGATCCGGGAGTGGCAGCGGTCGTGGCCGGCGTTGGCCGACCCGGAGCGCATCCTGGGCCACTACGAGATCAACAGCGTCGACCGCGCCCGCTGCGGTCGCTACCGCGACGCGATCGTGCGCGAGCTGCTGGCGGGAGGGCCATCCCCGGCGCCGGTATCGGAACCGGAACCCGAGTTCCCGGGGTTGCCGCCGTGGCTCCCCGTCGACGGGCTGCGCGCGGCGTTTCCGCTGGCCGACCCACGGGGCGCGGTGACGGGCGCGCTGATCGCCTGGATCGCCGAGCACGGCCGCCTGCCGTACTTCCTGGAGAAGCGCGACCTGGGCGGCGGCCGCAACGTGTGGCGTTTCGACCTCGTCACGCTCTTCAACGACGGCCCCCGCGTGTGGGGGGAAGGAGATACCCTGACATGACCGAGCAGATGAAAGCCGCCACGATCCGCGGGCTCTACGGGGCGCTGTGGACGGCGGGATCGATCTTCTTCGTCACCTTGCAGATGGCGAGCGGCGACCGCTCGGCGCGGCTGGAGGAATCGGCCATCGCCGCGGCGGCGGGGTTTTGCGCCTACATGGTCAGCCGCGGCATCGCCGAGGGGCTGATCGACTCGAACCGGGGACCGACGCCGGCGGACGTGGGGCAGCCGCGGCGATAGTCCTCAGGCCGTTGCGGGAATCGCTCGGACACCATTCTCCGGTGCGCTGTGGACATCGCGAGCGTCGACGGTCTGTTCCCATGTCAACTGAGCTGCGTGGCCGGGATCGTGCTAAAGGGGCAGTACAGGCGCCGAATGTGCCGGTCGCGTGCGACTCGTCGACAACTTGAATGAACAAGGAGTAAATCGTACCATCTCTTGACAGACCGGTACCAACGTGTCAAGGTCTACGCGCTGTATTGTCGGCGGCCCGCTAACCTGCGCCCTGGGGCAAGGGCCGAAGGAGCGCGAGGATGGTAGGTGCGTTGGCAGAACCGCTTCGGCGAGACGGTAACGCTTACCGATTCGCAGTGGCAGCAAATTGTGGAGTTTCGTCCGGCCGCCGCGGCTATGGCCGATGCGATCTCCGCAGTGCTTGCTCGCCCGGATATGGTGACCGAAGACAGGGCTGAGAGCCTTCGGCGCCACTTCTATCAGCGATCTACCCTCGATCATCCATACGAGCGCGGGTACCTGAAGGTCACGGTTGAGCCGCGGCCGTTGATGCGACTTCTCGGATCCGTCTCGGGGCGATTTCGTGCTGGATCGCTGCAAGTCATCGACGTTGCCCTAGTTAGCCGGCAACCAAAGGAGGAGCGCCGCATATGGCCACGACCAGTGCCCGGTCAGGAGCCGATGTGAGGCCGTGGACGATCGCCCCACCCGACCCCGAGGAACTGGCGCGGATATCGCCGGACATCCGCTACGCCTCGGTGATCGACTCGGTATTCGTCTATTTATACGGCGCTGACCGGCCAGCCGTCGGCTTAGTCATGGACAGCAACCTCACCGTGATGGTTGATCCAGAGACGGATAAGCTCTTGGGATTCGAGATCGATCACTTCCTCGCCGAGGCAGTCATCGCCCATCCCAGCCTTGAGCCATTGCTCGACCTGCCGGGAATGCCACAACGCCGAGTGAGGCAAGTCCGCCGGCAACTCGACCCCGCAAAGCGAAGAAATGTTGCCATCGGTCAATTGATCGAACAGATTGTTCGCCCAGGCGCTACTGATGGCGGCATGCAAGTGGCTCTGCCATAGGGATTTCTTCGAGACCAAGTGGCTCAGCCGGCCCCCTTCACCGGGGGCCGGCTCCGTTTGTTCACTGAGAGCGAATTGAATAAGTCTGCCGACGAGTTTATCGCCGAGTATCTGTGATTCCTGCGGGTGTCGCGAGGCTAGGATATCTTCGGAGCATCCAGCGGGGTGAACAGCTCGGTTCTTGTGATTCGCTGCAATTTGAGCGGCTGCGGCATCGCCGCCGGTGTTGGACAGCCGCGGCGGTAAACGCTCATCTGCGGAAGGCGCGGCGGGAAGTACGAGACGTGCGAACGGCGCCGCTTGGGATAGGGCGGCGCCGTTCTTTCGGGTGGAGGGACGAACTCGTGTCAAAAATCCGATCCCTCACTACGAAATTATGCAACATTCATGCCAGCACGAAAATACCCATACAGTGGTGACGATACGGATTGCCGCCAACCTCGCTGGCCCGCGCGCCATATGGCGAGAAACGGCGGCCCGGGCGGCCGTGGCCACCCAGTTCGCCGCGAGCACGACCCTAGCCGGATGCCGGCGTGGCTCCCGCCGCGTCCTCGGTCTCCTCGTGCTCCTCCTCCTCGCCGTGGTGCGGCTCGTCGCCAAACTGCATGCCCGGCGGCACGATGTACCAGACCTCGCCCACGTCCTGCCCGTTCGTATCCCCCGGGGCGGTGTCGGCGGCGTAGAGGTAGAGCGGGATGTCGTTGTACATCAATTGCGTCGTGCCGTCGGTCCGCTCCGTCTCGGCCAGCGTGCCGGGGATGCCGGGCGGCAGCACCGGCGAGCCGGTCGCGGGGACCGGCGGCCAGGCGGTGGCGCAGTCGTCGTAGCAAGCGCTTTCGCCGGCGGTCGTGTCCTCGGTGAAGAGGTAGAGCGTCATTCCCTCGGGGTCGATCAGGAACGGGCCCAGCGCCTCCGTGAACCCGATGCGCACGCTGGCCTTCGGCGGCGGCGTCCCTTCGCCGGGGGCCGCGGCGTACGGCCCGTGCATCGCGCCCGGCGGCACGACGAACCAGCGCCCGCCGGCGCCCTCGCCGTTGACGTCGCCCGGCGCGGCGTCGTCGGCGTAGGAGTAGAGGGGGATGCCGTTGTAGGCGACCTGTTGCGCGCCATCCTCGCGGTCGAAGGTGGTCAGCTCGCCCGGCACGCCCGCCGGCAGCGACAGGTCGTCGGACGGGGCCAGCGGCGGCCAGGCCTGGGCGCAGCCGCCGTCGCAGGCGCTGGCGTTCGGCTCGGTGTCGGGGGTGAAGAGGTAGAGCGTCATCCCGTCCGCGTCGGCGAGGAAGGCGCCGAGGCCGGGGGCTTCGGCGATGGTGAGGAACGCGTCGGCTTGCGCCGCGCGCGGCGCCGCTAGGACTGGCGCGATTCCGAGCGTGAGCATCAGCACGCAGAACAACCGGGGCATGGTCGCGTCGCTCCTTCCCGGGCGCCTCGATCGCGTGTGGCGGATCGCCGGCCGCGCCACGGCGTCGGTCGGCGCCCGATGGCTTCGCGGCAGCGATGGCCGGGGCGGCGGCATGGCTCGCCTCAGCGTACGGCAATGCCCAGCCGAGCGACACGGACCATGGTCGGGCCGCGCTATCCGACCTCAGTCCCATAGCAAGACACCAACTCGGTTGGCGACACCCCGATTGGGCGTTGGCTCATGGACGGCGTCCCGCGGGCAGTGCGGCGGCGACTGAGCCGATCGGCGCCCGCTGGCACGGCCCCTGCGGCATCATGTGCCGAGAACGTCTCGACAGGCTGGCCGTGCCAGGAGAGGAATCGGCGATGGGCGGAGGGGTGGCGGGCGCCGCGAAGCTGGCGGCGGGAATGGCGGTCGGGCTGGGCGTGGCGCGGGCGGCGCTGGAGCGGCCGCCGGAAGCCGACCTGACGGGAGAGGTCGCCCTCGTCACGGGCGGCTCGCGGGGGTTGGGACTGGCTCTTGGCCGGGAGCTGGCCGCGCAGGGCTGCCGGCTGGCCATCTGCGCCCGGGAGGAGGGGGAGCTGGAGCGGGCGCGGGCCGATCTGGAAGGGCGGGGGGCGGAGGCGCTGGCCGTTGCCTGCGACGTCGGCGATCGCGACCAGGTCGAGGCGATGGCAGCGGCGGTCGAGCATCAGTACGGGCGGATCGACATCCTGGTCAACAACGCCGGCATCATCGTCGTGGCCCCGGTGCAGAACCTGACGCACGACGATTTCGCGCGGGTGATGGCGGTCAACTTCTGGGGCACGCTCAACCCGACATTGGCGGTGCTGCCGGGGATGCGGGCGCGCGGCGCCGGCCGCATCGTCAATATCACCTCGATCGGCGGCAAGGTGGCGATGCCCCACTTGCTGCCGTACGACAGCGCCAAGTTCGCCGCCGTCGGTTTTTCCAGGGGGTTGCGGGCGGAGCTGGCCGGCTCCGGGATCAGCGTGACCACCGTGGCGCCTGGGCTGATGCGCACCGGCTCGCACCTGCACGCCGAGTTCGGCGGGGACCGGGAGGCGGAGTACCGCTGGTTCGCCCTCGGCGCCAGCGCCCCCTGGCCGGTGGCTGCCGGGGCGGAGCGCGCCGCCCGGATGGTGGTGCGCGCGATGCGGCGCGGCGAGGCGGAATGCAGCTTTCCTTTCACGGCCACGCTGGCGGCGCGCGCCGCCGGGGCGCTGCCCGGGGTCACGGTCCAGGCGTTGGCGCTGGTCGACCGGCTGCTGCCGGCCCCCGCACCCGCTGCGACGGACATGCTGGCGGGCGCGGTCGTGGCGGAGGAGATCGATTCGCCGCTGCTGGAGGGGGCGACGGTCCTCGGCCGGCGCGCTGCAGAGAAATACAACCAGCTTCCTTCAGGCAGCGACGGAGCCGAACACCGGCCGTAGCGATCGTCGCTCAGGCCGAGGGCGGGGTCAGCTTGCGGCCGATTTCGGCCAATACGACATCGATGTCGAACGGCTTGAGGACGACGGCGACCCCCATGACGTCGAGGTGCGTGTGCAGCTCCTCGGCCAGCCTGGCGGCGGCGGTGCAGGCGATGACGGGGATGGCGCGCGTCTCGCGGTCCATCTTGAGCAGTTGCAGGAACTGCCAGCCCTTCCCCTCGTCCATGATGATGAAATCGAGCACGATGAGGTCGGGATTATCCGTTTTCACGCGGCCCAGCATCTGCAACATGTCGACGGAGAAGTCGTCGGTGCTGACCCGGAAGCCCTCTTCCTCGAGCAGTGTCCGGAACAGCTCGAGGATGGCCACCGTGTCGTTGATGACCAGGATGTGCTTCGGTGGGCAGACGGCATCGCTCACGGGGCGCCCCCTCGTCGCTTTACAGAACCGTGCAAGCCGCCGGATGATAGCAGCTATGCGTTTCGGGCTGTGAAGCGCTGGAATCCGTACCATATCCCCGTACACCTACGGATGCGCCCGCCGCGGCCAAGCCGCATGATGGCGTTCTCGTGGCGGGCCGTGGACCACCATCCCTCCCCTTCACCCGCGCCCGATTCGCGGCCTGCCACGCCCCTACCACGTCGTTCCGCATCAATTTCCGTACGTTGTACGGATGATTTCTCCGTGGCTTGAGGCGAAGATGACGCCGTGCCAGAGGTTTGGCTCCGGTTCGCTGAACCGCATGCGCGTCCCCCGGAGTTGCCACATGTTCCCTCCCGCATCGCACGACCCCGGCCGTTTCGTGAAACGATTGCTCGCCGCCCGCGCCCCGCGACGTTCGGTGGTCTCGGGAATCGGCGCTCTCGGACGGCAGCGCCGTCGCCGCGACGGCGCTGCCGTCCTCCCGAGCGCGGGCGCAGATCGGCGTGCCCGACATTCCGCGGCCAGAACTGATCATCTCGGTCGATGCCGGCTCCAATATCGCCACTGTCACCGTCAACGGCTGGATCCGGTTCAGCGATTTCGAGGTCAACCAGATGGAGCAGGGACTGCGCTTCGCGCTGACGTGCGGCGTCTGGGAGGAGGACGATCCTCCCGGCGACTCGGACGACCATTGCTTCTGGTTCGAGAGCGATGGCGGCGCCGACACCTGGTCCTTCACCGACGGCGACGTCGAAGCGGACGAGTGGGAGGACTTCTCGTTCAGCACGCGCATCTCCGCCAGCGTCCTGAACAAGGACG
Source organism: uncultured Chloroflexota bacterium (assembly GCA_937870845.1). Classification (GTDB taxonomy): domain Bacteria; phylum Chloroflexota; class Chloroflexia; order Thermomicrobiales; family UBA6265; genus JACCXM01. The sequence continues at coordinate 6,352 of CALMZR010000065.1, read as the reverse complement.
ACAACGACTGGACCCGGAATTTCCAAGACGAGATCTACGCGCAGGTCGTCATCTGGGCCTCCGACGGCGGGGCGTACGAAGAGGTCAGCTCCGTCAGATCGAACCGAATCGACCGCCGGTTCTGACCCTGCCGCGGAGCAGCGTGCAGGCGAACGTGGAGGGCGCGGTGTTCTGAACGGAGGCCCTCTGACGGCGCAGGACACTTCCCGGATCACCGAGAACCAGGCTGCTGCCGGCGGCGTGCTCGACCTCGGCACGGTCGTCGTGGTGACGAGCAGCAGCTCGGGGAACCCGACGGGCGGCAACCGCGTCAACTCTGGCAGCGGAACCGGCTGCCCCGCGTAGGCGGCACGGGATGCGGTCGGGAATCCGTGAGCCCATGCGACCGCTCCGCGCTTGCCTGGTGTAGGCGACAATAGCCGGCGCCCACCGTAGCTGGTGGGCGCCGGCCGTTCGTTCGCCGTGTCAGAGATGGAGTCGCCACCCATGCGCGCCGCCGTGTTGCCGACGATCCCCTCCATGCTGGAAGTGACCGAGGTGCAGGTCGATACGCCTGGGCCGCGCGAGGTGCTGGTGCGCACCGTCGCCGCCGGTCTCTGCCACAGCGATCTGCATTTCATGGAAGGCAAGTACCTCTGCGCCACGCCCACCGTGCCGGGGCACGAGGCGGCCGGGGTCGTGGAGGCGGTCGGATCGGACGTGGCGCACGTGCGGCCGGGGGACCACGTCATCGGCTGCCTCTCCATCTTCTGCGGGCATTGCCAGTTCTGCCTCTCGGGGCGGCCGGTCCTCTGCACCCGCCAGGGCCTGGAGCGCGACCCGGAGGAGATGTCGCGCCTCTCCTGGCGCGGTGGCGAGCCGCTGCACCAGTTCCTGCGCCTCTCCGCCTTCGCCGAGATGATGCTCGTCCACGAGAATACCCTCGTCAAAATCCGCGACGACATGCCGCTCGATCGCGCCGCCCTGATCGGCTGCGCCGTCACCACCGGGCTGGGCGCCGTCTTCAACACCGCCAAGGTCCCGCCGGGGAGCACCGTGGCGGTGATCGGCTGCGGCGGAGTGGGGCTCAACAGCGTGCAGGGGGCCGTCATCGCCGGGGCGGGGCGCGTCATCGCCGTCGACACCAACCCCTGGAAGCTGGAGCTGGCGCGCGAGTTCGGGGCCACCGACCTGGTCGACGCCAGCGCGGGCGATCCGGTGGAACAGATCATCGACATGACCGACGGCGGGGTGGAGTTCTCCTTCGAGGCGATCGGGCTGAAGGTTACCGCCGAGCAGGCGTTCGCCATGCTGCAACGGGGCGGCACGGCCACGATCATCGGCATGATCCCGGAGGGGCAGAAGATCGAGCTGCCCGGCTCGGAGTTTCTGGACGAGAAGCGGATCCAGGGCTCGAACATGGGCTCGAACCGCTTCCGCGTCGACATGCCGCGCTACGTCGATCTGTATCTTGGCGGCCGCTTGAAGCTCGACGAGCTGGTGTCGCGCCGCATCGCGCTGGAGGAGATCAACGAGGGGTTCGAGGCGATGCGGCGGGGGGAGGTGGCGCGCAGCGTGATCGCGTTCTGATACAGCGACAAACGCCGCGTTCAGGGGCTGGGTCTGTGGCATCAGGAGGAGGGGGGACATGGGAGTATGCTTGTCGCAGGTGCGTCAGTGAAGCAATGAGCGTGCGGAGACGCGGTAATGGCGCGGCAGGCACAGATCGAGCCTCGAAGTGAGCCGGAGCACGACGCTTGGAGTGAGGCATGGGGCGATCGTGCTTTGCAGGAGCTGGGACGTCGCCTTGTGTCATACGGGATGGAGGAGGAACAGGCCGCCCTCACTGTTGAACAGACGTGGTTGTTCTACTCCTACGTGGCCTTGCCTGAGCTGCGCGAGCGGTTTCCGATGGGAATCGCAACCAGACCGCCCGACAGCCTGCCTTCCGTCTTCTTCTACCTGACCTTTTGGTCACCCGAGGAGTCGCCCGATCCGGACCCCACCCATGAGCGATTCCGGGTGGTGCAGGAGGTCTTTTCGCGCGATTTCGTCGCTCCCCTTGCCGGCGTTGTCAGTCTCCATCTCCAAGCGTTTCCGACCAGTCAGGGAGGGTTCGCGCATCGCGCGTTGCCAAGGCCAGCGGCGCTCGAGCTTGTGCTGCGGAAATACACTGCCAGCCATGGCCTCGACTATGTCGGAGTATTCGTCGATGACCTCGAAGCGGAACTGCGGACGATGATGGACCCGGAGTCGATTCCCCACTGGCTGGAGACCCCCAACATGCACTTCCTCGGCCGCAAGCCGGCCGAACTTCTCGCTGACCCCCTCGACCGCCAACTTCGCGATGCCATCACCCGAGCAAAGTTCAATCTGCCGGCCGCATGAGATCCGCCATTGGCTTGGACCTGCCCCTGATGAGTGTCAAGAGGACCTGGTATCACGCGGCGAGAGGGCATCCTGGGCGGATCTTGCGCCTGACGCCCCGTGGGATCACATTGGCGTTGGGCTCAGGCTATGCGCCGACTCGGTTCAACCCCGGCAACATGCACCGCGCCGAACCGAGCATCGAAACGCTCTATCTGGCGCTCGACGGCGATACAGCACTCTTTGAAAAAGGCGTGCAGTATGGCGATCCCTTCGGCGATTCAAGCGCGTGGCTCGTGACGGAGAAGATACGAAAGACAGAGCTTGTGCCTGTCACTGTACACCTCGATTCCATCCTGGACCTGAGCGATGTCGACGTGCATGCCAAGCTCGACTCAAACGCGCAGGAACTTACCGGCGATTGGCAGGGATACCTTCACCGGGGGTCGGGAGAGCCGGATATCGTCCTGAAGGCGCCGACCGGCCGTGCTCCGACTCGGAACCTGGCGTGGGAGCTCTTTCACCACACGGCGGTCAAGGGGATCATCAGCATTTCAGCCCAAGTGCCGACGACGTGTTGCCTCGTGGTGTTCACGCACAAGCTGCAATCGCCGGACCGATTGAGTTGGAGCGATCCCAACACGGGCAAGCGGGAAACCTATCCGTAGCCCGATACGTGGCCACGGTCTACAAAGCCAAGAGCCCATCCAGGTCGATTGCCACGCCCGGCAATGACTCCGGGCGCACGATCCCGCCGCGGTAGAGGGTTTCCTCGTACGCGCCATCGGGCTGTCTGCGCCAGGCGGTCAACGTGCGTTCGTACGGATGGACGCACCACATCTCCAGGTCGCCGCTTGCGCGAGCAGTTGTCCGAGCACGCGCATGATGGCGACACGATGCTCGACGCTCATCCCAGGTTTCTCCCGCAGGCGCCCACGAACCAACTCCCACTGCCCGGCCGTGTCGCCGAGCGCGAATTGCCGGTACTCCGCTTCGGACCTGCGTTCGGTGCTGGTGACGACCATAGATTCGCTCCCGCCGCGTGATGGCGAACGCGCCGCGGCCCCCGGCATAGCAGGGAGTGGTCGACGGGGAGCCGCACGCCGCGGCGAGACGGCGCGCGGCGTGGGCGGGGTGACCGCCTATCCCGGCGCGTGATACGTGGCGCCGCCGGCCTTGCGCATCGCCTCCATTGCCTCCTCGACCGTCAGTAGGCGCGTTGTCTTGACCGCTTTGACGTGGCCAGGGCTGACCGCAGCCAGCACCACCGCCGCCGCGGTGACGTCGTCCGGAGCCTCGTTGATGATCACCCCGTCGTAGTCGCCGAAGGCGTAGTAGAGCGCGACCAGCTTGCCGCCGAGCTGATCCGACAGCCGTTTGACCGCCGTGGAGCGGTCCTCGGGGTTGCGCAGCAGCGCCGCCCAGGCTTCCGGGGTGTACGAGAACTGGGTCATGTACAGTGGCATGGTGCAAACTCCGTCGCTAGGCCGCGTTTCGGCCGGCATGCTGCTGAACCCAGCGTGGGGGTGGGCGACGGTGGTCCGCGGCAGCGACGACGAGGCTGCATGGCGAGGATTCCGCGGTGCTGCACTGGTGACAGGGGGCGATTCTATCACTCCGGACAGGAGACGAGGAGCCGCGCCGCGGCCAGAACCGGATGGGGGAGCGCATGACCGAGAGCACAACCGAAGCGGCCGTCGACACGCGAGCCATCGCCGACGAGGCCTTCGCCGTGCTCGGCACGGGGCGGCAGATCACCCCTTTCTCCTCCCGCTTCCGCGGCTTCGCATTGGACGACGCCTATGAGGTCGCCGCCGCCGTGCGCGCGATGCGCGAGGCGCGCGGCGAAACGCCGATCGGGCGCAAGATTGGGTTTACTAACCGCACGATCTGGGAGGAGTACGACGTCTCGGCGCCGATGTGGGGCTACGTCTACGACGCCACCGTCCACGACCTGGCCGCGGCCGGAGACGGCTTTCCGCTGGCGGGGCTGGCCGAGCCGCAGATCGAGCCGGAGATCGTCTTCGGCTTCGCCGCCGCGCCCGACCCGGATATGGACGAGGCGGCCATCCTGAGCTGCGTCGAGTGGCTCGCCCACGGCTTCGAGCTGGTGCAGTCGATCTTTCCCGGCTGGAAGTCCCAACTGCCCGACACCGTCGCCGCCTACGGGCTGCACGGTGCGCTGCTGATCGGCCCGCGCCATGCCGTCGCCCCGGATCGGGAGCGGTGGTTGAAATCCCTGGCCGCGTTCGAGATCGCGCTGAGCCGGGATGGCGAGGTCGTCGATCGCGGGCGGTCGGCGAACGTGCTGGGCGGCCCGCTTTCGGCCTTGAAGCACCTCGTGGCCGTGCTGGCCGCCGACCGGTCCAATCCGCCCGTCGCCGCCGGCGAAATCGTCACCACGGGCACGCTGACGCGCGCCTTCCGGGTCGCCGCGGGGCAGAGCTGGCGCACCGTGCCGTCGGGCGTGGGCCTCGACGGCATCGCCATTCGTTTCGCCTAAACGTTCATGAGCCAGCGAAAAGTCCGTAATTTGTACGGATGCGCCGCGCCGCGCGACGGCGCATGATTGGGAGGCGACGAGCGGCGAGCCTCACCTGATTTCCACCATGCCCCGGCTCGCCGCTCGCCCCAGCCCGCACCCGGGGCGCTCCGACACGGTACGCTGTGGCGCCGAACGAGGCGAGGAGCGCATCGGCGGGGCCATGGACATCACGCTGCAGCCGGTGACGCGGCAGAACTTCGAGCGCGTCATCGCCCTGAAGACCACCCCCGAGCAAGAGCGCTTCGTCGCCCCGAACCTCTATTCCCTGGCCGAAGCCGCCGTCGAGCCGGACTGGACGCCGCTGGCGCTCTGCGCCGGGGAGGAGGTCGTTGGCTTCGCCATGTTCGGCCTGGAGGAGGGCGCCGGGCGCTGGTGGATCATCCGCTTCATGATCGGCGCTGGGCGCCAGGGCCAGGGGTACGGCACGGCGGCGCTGCCCAAACTGATCGCCCTCATGACCGAGCGCCACGCCCCCCGCGAGATTCTCCTCGGCTACGAGCCGGAGAACGCCATCGCCGAGCGCCTCTACGCGCGGTTCGGCTTCGTGCCGACGGGGGAGCTGGAGGCGGGGGAGATCATCGCCCGGCTTGAGCTATGAGCTATGAGCTATCAGCTATCAGCTATCAGCTATCAGCTATCAGTCGTTCGTCGACGCGACGGGAAGAACGAGCGTACGCAATGCGATCGGGACCGAAAGCTGATAGCTGATAGCTGATAGCTGATAGCTCATAGCTCTGACCCGCTGAAACCTGATACCCTCGCCAAACGTCTCAAGAGACAGCCGGACCCGACATGCGGAACCGAGGTGGTGGTGGAGGTTTCCCCGATGCGAGCGCTGACGATCCCCCTGTGCGCCCTGCTGCTGGCGCTGAGCAGCCTCCTCCCCGCGCCGTCGGCCAGCGCCCAGGAGGCGCCGCCGCCGGCTGCCGCGCAGGCCATCCCGCCGCTGGTCTGGCAGTTGACCGCCTTCCCCGGCGCCGGCCCGATCGAGCCGGGGCGCTACACGGTGCAGTTCGTGCCGGACGGCACGGTGGCCATCCGCGCCGACTGCAATTGGGTGCTGGGCACCTGGACCGGCGCCGCCGGCGTCGTCGACATCACCGTCACCCAGACCACCGTCGCCGCCTGCCCGGCCGATTCGCTGGAGCAGCCGTTCGTGCAGGCGCTGGATGGGGCCACCGGCTACGTCCTCGACGCGAGCATGGGCGGCCTGGTCCTCACCGGCCCGGCCGGCGAGATGCGCTTTTCGCCGGTGCTGCCGGCCATGGCGTAACGGGCCGGCGGCTATCAGCTCTCAGCTATCAGCTATCGGCTATCAGTCGTTTGACGCCGTTTCGCGAACGTCAGGGATTTGCTGATCGCTAGTCGTCAGAGCTGATAGCTGATAGCTGATAGCTCGCTACTCCTCGTCCAACGGCCGCTTGAAGCTCATCAGCTCGCGGATCGATTCGCCGTGGAGAC
>CALMZR010000064.1 GCA_937870845.1 uncultured Chloroflexota bacterium | reverse complement strand
AAGACCGACGCCGAGGCGTACCTGGGCGAGAAGGTCACCCAGGCGGTCGTCACCGTCCCCGCCTACTTCGACAATGCCCAGCGCGACGCCACCAAGGACGCCGGCCGCATCGCCGGCCTCGAGGTGCAGCGCATCATCAACGAGCCGACCGCCTCCGCCCTCGCCTACGGCTTGGAGAACAAGGGCGACGAGCAAATTTCCGTCTACGACCTCGGCGGCGGCACCTACGACATCTCGGTCCTCAACCTCTCCGAGGGCGTTTTCCAGGTGCAGGCCACCAACGGCGACACCCACCTCGGCGGCGACGACTTCGACCAGGCCGTCATCGACTCCCTGGCCGACGAGTTCAAGAAGCAGGAAGGGATCGACCTGCGCAGCGACCGCATGGCGCTGCAGCGCCTCAAGGAGGCGGCCGAGAAGGCCAAGATCGAGCTCTCCTCCGTGGAGCAGACCGACGTCAACCTCCCCTTCATCACCGCCGACGCCAGCGGCCCCAAGCACCTCAACATCACCCTGACCCGCGCCAAGCTGGAGCAGCTCACCCAGCCGCTGATCGACCGCACCGTGCCGCCGATGGAGGCGGCCCTCAAGGACGCTGGGCAGAGCAAGGGCGACATCGACGAGGTGATCCTCGTCGGCGGCCAGACCCGCATGCCGGCGGTGCAGCGCAAGGTGCAGAGCTTCTTCGGCAAGGAGCCGAACCGCGGCATCAACCCTGATGAGGTCGTGGCCCTCGGCGCGGCCATCCAGGGCGGCGTCCTCGGCGGCGACGTCAAGGACATCCTGCTCCTCGACGTCACCCCGCTGACCCTCTCCATCGAGACGCTGGGCGGCGTGGCCACCCCGCTCATCGAGCGCAACACCACCATCCCGACCCGCAAGAGCCAGACGTTCACCACGGCGTCGGACAGCCAGCCGCAGGTCGAGATCAACGTGCTGCAGGGCGAGCGCCCGATGGCCGCCGACAACAAGAGCCTGGGCAAGTTCATCCTCGACGGCATCCCGCCCGCCCCGCGCGGCATGCCGCAGATCGAAGTCACCTTCGACATCGACGCCAACGGCATCCTCAACGTCACCGCCAAGGACCAGGCGACCGGCAAGGAGCAGAAGATCACCATCACCGGCTCCTCCGGCCTCTCCGAGGCCGAGGTGCAGCGCATGGTCCAGGAGGCCGAGGCCAACGCCGAGGAGGACCGCAAGCGCCGCGAGGCCATCTCCCTGCGCAACGACGCCGAAGCCATGACCCTGCAGGCCGAGAATCTGCTGCGCGAGCACGGCGACCGCATCCCGGCCGAGACGCGCGGCGAGTTGGACGGTAAGGTGCAGGCGGTCAAGGAGATCCTCGAAAACGATCCCCAGAACGCCGACCGCCTCCGCCCCGCCTACGAAGAGATGGTGCAGACCCTGACGCAGGCCGGCTCCGCCATGTACGAGGCCGCTGGCGCCGCCGGAGCCGACATGGGCGGCGACGGCGCCGGCCCCGATGGCGCTTCGGCGCCGGAGGACGAGGAGACCGTCGACGCCGAGTTCCGCGAAGTCGGCGGCGAGGACCGGTAGCGGCCTTGCTTCACCCCTCTCCCGTGCGGGAGAGGGGTGAAACCTCTGTAGAGTCTTGGTCGGTCCGAAGTGTTCAGAAACAATCGCAGCAGATGTGGATGCGACCGTCCCGGGCGCTGCGCGCCGCATTCAGATCGCAGGCGGCACACCCCGAGTTGACGCAGGCGAGTTGAGGAGGGTCGAGTTGGACGACGAGCCGGCATTCCTCGTTCGTGGCCGTGCAGGCTCCGGGAAACATCAGATTGCCCTCGTCCTCTGGGGCTTCGAGTTCCCCGCCGCCGCACGAGCATTGCGGAACGACCCCGGACCCCAACTCGTTTCCATCGATCCCGTCCGGAAGCAGCACCTCTTCGAATCGCCAACCTGGCTCGCAGCCGGGAGGGCACAGGCCAACGCCAACGAGCATGCCGCCCGCTTGCCCCGGCATCGGCACGGCTTCCAGCGCGCCACCGAGATCCGGGCCGTCGACGACCGCGACCGATTTCCATTCCGCGGTCGCCTGCTCCCACTGCTCGTCGGTGAAGTGCAGCAGCGAGTCGGCGTCCGCGCTCGCGGCGTCGCTGACATTGGCGAGACAGGCCGTATCCTGGGCGGCGCCGGCCCCTCTCACGAGGGCGCCGCTTGCCAGTCCCATCGCCGCTCCCGCCATTTTCAGGAACCCGCGACGTTGGGCGCCCGAACGCGCGATGGTCCGCGCCAGAATATCGAATTGCGAAGCGTTCATGCGATCCTCCTTGAGGTGGACGCTCGGTACGTGGAGCCGTGGTCCCGCTCGCCTGCCGCGAGTCGGGCCGCTTGAGACAGCACTAGTAAACGACCGGCGGCAGCAGACGGAACTTCATCACACTATCGCTCCCGTCGTCGCTGACGTAGATGTTGCCCTCGCCATCCAGGGTGGCGCCGTTCGGAGCATCGAAAATCGCGGCTCCTCTCTCGACCATGCCTCCCCAGTTCGCCAGAAATTGACCAGCGCCGTCGAAAACCTGCACCCGTCGATTGCTTCGGTCGACAATGAAGACGCGGCCCTCCGCATCGACAACCACGTCCTCCGGATTGATGAACTGGCCTTCCTCTCGGCCGAACCCTCCCCAGTCGGCGAGCGGGGAGCCCTGCGGCGACAGCTTTTGAACGCGATTCTGGGTGTATTCGCTAACGAAGAGGTTGCCGTCGCGATCCACGGTGATCCCGACCGGATCCCTGAACTGCCCCGGCTCCGTTCCGGATTCGCCCCAAACATCGAGGAAGCGGCCATCGCGGTCGAACACCTGGATATCGTCGCGCCCGCCATCGGAGGCAAAGAGCCGCCCCGACGCGTCAAGGGCCAGATCTTCCAAGGCCATGAACTGACCGTCGCCCATCCCCTCGCCCCCCCAGGTCGCGACGAACGCGCGGTCGGGAGCGAACTTCTGGATACGGTGGTTACCGGGGTCGGCGACGTAGAGATAGCCGTCCGCGTCCCAAACGGTGGCCGCGCAGGCGCACTGCCCCAACAGGAAGTCGAACTGCCCCTCGCCGCTGCCGGCGGTTCCCCACGACTCCAGGAACTCCCCGTCTGGCGAGAAGATCTGAAAGCGGTGGTTGCGGCCGTCCGCGATCCAGAGGTTGCCCTCGGGATCGATCGCCGGCTTGGACGGGTCAGCGAGGGGCAGATCGGGACCACCGTTCGTTTGCCATACCAACTCGGCTGCCTGTGCAGGGGACGCGGCCGGCGCCGCCTCAGTTGAGCTGCCTGCCGGCGCCAGCGGCGGCAGCAGCCGGAACTTCTGCACCCGGTAATCCTCGTAGTCGGCGACGTAGATATTCCCGTCTCCGTCCAGCGCCACCCCGGTCGGCACGAGGAACTCCCCGCTCGGGATTTCCCCTTCGGCCCAGGCCGTCGGGTTCGCCGTACCGATGGCGCCCAGGTACGTCCCGTCGCTGGCGAAGACTTGCACCTGCCGCAGATCCGGCGATGCCACGAAGATGCGGCCCTCGCCGTCGATCGCGAGTTGATTGGGCTGCTGGAGCTCGTCATCGCGCGGTCCGCCGGCCAGCATTGAGAGGAAATCCCCATCGCGCGAGAAGGTCTGGATGCGCTGATTGCTGCTGTCGGACACCCAGACGTTTCCCGCGGCATCGATGGCCACGGCGCTGCCCGTCGTGAACAAGAACTGACCGGCGTTGAACCCGCGCTCCCCGATCGTCATCAAGTAGGCGCCGTCGGCGTCGAAGACCTGCACGTCGCTGCGGCCATCGTCCGTGACGTACACCCGTCCCTGGGCGTCGACGGCGATGCCGTTCATCAGGTCGAACTGCCCGGGGCCCGCCCCTTGCTCGCCCCAGGCCGTCACGAACGCCCGATCCGGCCCAAACTTCTGCACCCGAAAGTTCCCACCGTCGGTCACGTAGAACGAGCCATCGGCCGCGAAGGCGATAGACGAACTATGGAAAAGCTCGCGCTCGAACTCGAACTGGCCCTCTCCGCTCCCCGTCTCGCCCCACGCCTCGACGAACTGACCATTCGACGAGACGATTTGATACCGGTCGTTGCCCGAATCTGGGATCCAGAGGTTCCCCGCCGGATCGAGCGCGAGGTATCCGGGGTAGCTCAGGGGCATACCCGGGCCGCCGCGGGTCTCCCAGACCAACTCGGCGACGGCTGATGATCCGGCCGCGGGAGTGGCCGCGACAACCGGCGTCGCCGCGGAGTCGGCGATGGACGCCTCCGGCCCGA
>CALMZR010000063.1 GCA_937870845.1 uncultured Chloroflexota bacterium | reverse complement strand
CCGTTCGCGACGGCGATGAGTGGGTGCTGGATGGCGACAAGTGGTTCGTCACCGGCGGCGATCTGGCCAGCTTTTACATCGTCCTCGCCAACGCCGAGGGAGAGCAAACCCTCTTCCTCGTCGACAAGGGCACGCCTGGGCTGGAGGTCGTGCGCGAGCCGCGCTTCATGCACGACCCCTACACCTCCAAGCACCAGGAATTGCGCCTGACCGGCTGCCGCGTGTCGGAGGCGAACCGCGTCCCCGGCGCCGGCGGGGACGACGCCAAGCGCTGGTTCTCCCTGGAGCGGATCATGATCGCCGCCCGCTGCTGCGGCGCGGCGGAGCGGCTGCTCGACCTGGCCCGCGCCTGGGCGTGGGAGCGGGAAGCATCCGGCCACCCCATCGCCGACTACCAGGCGACCCAGTTCATGCTGGCCGACTCGCTGACGGAGCTGGCCGCCGCCCGGCTCCTGACCTGGCACGCGGCGACGAGCTGGGACCGCGGCGACGACCCGAAAATCGTCCACGGCAAGGTGGCCACGGCCAAGCTCTACGCCTCCGAGATGGCCAACCGCGTCGCTGACCGCGCCGTGCAGATCTTTGGCGGCTGCGGCTACATGACCGAGAACCCGGCCGAGCGCTACTACCGCGAATTGCGCGTCGACCGCATCCGGGAAGGAACCAGCGAAATCCAGCGCTCGATCATCGCCCGCGGGCTCCTCAAGCGCGGGGCGGCGGCGTAGCTGGATGGGGCGGTGGGCGACGCGCGGTAGGGGCCGCAACGGCGCGTCACCGCGCGCTCCGGCCGCCGCTGGTTCTGAGCCGGGATGGGGGCACGGTGACATCTCCCCGCTAACGAGCTTGCCTATGCACCCGCGATCGGTCACCCGTGGCACAATGCCCCCGTGATCCGCATCGCCGCCGCCGCCGACATCCACGCCGGGCCGGAGTCCGCCGGCACGCTCAAGCCGCTGCTGGCCGGCTTGAAAAACGAGGCCGACCTCCTCCTGCTGGCCGGCGATCTCACGCGCTCCGGCAAGCCGCTCGAGGCCGAGACCCTGGTCGAGGAATTGACGGACGTCGGCGTCCCCATCGTCGCCGTGCTCGGCAACCACGATTACCACTCCGACCAGGCGCCGCGGATCGCCGCCATTCTCAAGGACGCCGGCATCCACGTCCTCGACCGGAGCAGCGTCGTGCTCGACGTGGCGGGGCAGCGGGTCGCCATCGCGGGGACCAAGGGGTTTGGCGGCGGATACGGAGCCGCGCTCGCCTCCGATTTCGGCGAGCCGGAGATGAAGGCGTGGATCCGCCACGCCGAGACCGAGGCGGAGACGCTCGAGGACGTGATCACCGCCCTCTTCGGGGACGTCCGCGTCGTGCTTCTCCACTACTCGCCCGTGCCCGATACCCTCGACGGCGAACGCATCGACCTCTACCCGTTCCTGGGCAACTCGCTCCTCGGCGAGGCCATCGATCGCTCCGGCGCCGATCTGGTGCTGCACGGTCACGCCCATCACGGCTCCCTGGCCGGCGCCACCCCCGGCGGCGTCCCGGTGCGCAACGTCGCCCAGCCGGTCATCCGCGCGCCGTACGTCGTCTTCACCATCGAGCAGGAGGACGAGATCGAGCTGCCGCGCATCCTGCGCCGCCGGGGCCGCCGCCGCGACGACGAACCCGCCGCCGTTCAGCATCGCCCCGAGGAGGGGCGGCGGCCGCGCTGGCTGCGCCGCAGAGGGCAGACCGACGAGTCCGAGGCCGTTTCCGGGAAGGACGTCGGTTCCTGACCCCCGCCGCATCGGCTCCCGCGCTCGTGGCCACGCTGCACGATCCGCGCGGCGTCTCCCTGCCCTTCATCGACGAAACCGCGCCGATGCTGGCGCGTTTCCCGCTCGTGACGGTGGCGGCGACCGCCGCGACCGATCGGGCGGTGGCCGCGCGCCTGGGCGAACTGGGCGCGCTCGTCGTGCCCGGTGGGCTGGCCGGAGAGGGGCGGCGGGCGGCGCTGGCGGCGGCAGGATCGGACCATGCTGCCTACTTCTCCTGCGATTTCGACCGCTGGCTGCATTGGGCGCGCTGCTGGCCTGATGAGCTGGCCGCGCTTCCCGCGCGCGTGGCGCGGCTGGCGGCATCCCGAATCCCGCCCTGGTATGTCTGCCTGGGCCGCACCGCGCGCGCCTTCCGCACGCATCCTGCCGCCCAACGCTACCCCGAAACGGCCACCAACCGGGCCCTCTCCGCCGCAGCGGGCCAACCCTTGGATGCCGTGGCCGGCGCGGCCTGGCTCATGCCCGAAGCCGTCCCGCTCATCCTCGCCGAGTCCTCCGAACCCACGGCGGCGACCGACCTGGAATGGCCCGCCATCATCCTTCGCCACGACCCGGCGCGAGTTCACGGCCTACGCTGCGAAGGCCTCGAATGGGAGACGCCCGATTTCCACGCCGACGCCATCGCGGCGGCAGGCGGCCTGGAAGCCTGGACCCGCGCCCAGTTCGATACGCCGCGGATGTGGGCGGAGCGGCTGCGGCTGGCCGCGGCGTCCGGGTCCGCGCTTGAGAGGGTGTTGAACGAGGATGACGGCTGACGGGTGGCGTGTGAAATTGCCCAGACTAACCGACACCCGACACCCGACACTCGACTCCCGTAACCCGTTACCCAATCCCCGGCAGCTCCAGCTCCCGCGCCCGGTGGCACGCCGCCCACTGTCCCGGTGTGATCTCCTCGAAGACCGGCGTCTCGGTGACGCACCTGTCGATCGCATAGGGGCAGCGGGGGTGGAAGTAGCAGCCGCTGGGCGGCGCGGCGGGGTTGGCGACCTCGCCCTTCAATGGCACGCGCTGGGAGCGCAGACGCGGGTCCGGTTTTGGCACGGCGGAGAGGAGGGCGGCGGTGTAGGGGTGC
>CALMZR010000062.1 GCA_937870845.1 uncultured Chloroflexota bacterium | reverse complement strand
CGAGCGGACGGACGCCCTGGTGGCGCCGAACATCAACTACGGGAATTCGGCGGTGTTCGCCGCCTTTCCGGGCACGATTCACGTGCGGCCGGAGACGCTGGCCAACGTGGTGCGCGACGTTTGCCAGTCGCTGATCACGCAGGGATTCCGGCGCATCGTCTTCGTCGACAACCACGGCGGCAACGAGGCGGTGTGCGAGCAGGTCGCCCGCGAGCTGAAGGAGGAGCACGGCGTCGTCATCGGCAACATCTACCCCTGGGGACTCGGCTATCAGTTGATGCGGGACACGTACGACGATGCAACCGCCGCCTACGGGCACGGGGCGGAGCCGGAGACATCGGCCATGATGGGGATGTTTCCGGAGGACGTGGTGGAGGCGCGGCGGGAGTCGGGCCAGTTGCAGCCGTTCGCGGGGTGGTCCGCCTCGGGCTACTCGAAAGTCGAGGTGCCGGGGCAGGCCGCGCCGGGGACGGTTTATCTCGACACCGACGAGCTGACGACGAACGGCGTCACCGGCGACGGCAGCGTGGCCACGGCGGAGCGCGGCCAGGTCTGGATCGAGCGGGTGGTCGGGTTCGCCGTGGCCTTCATCGAACAGTACGACCGGCTGACGCGGGACGCGGAATGGGCGACGCAGCCGCCGGCGCGGCGATTGGTTGGGGTGAGCGTTTGACGTGCGAGGGAGTGGGCATGAACACCGAAACGACGCTGCGCATCTCGCGCGACTTGGCGACGGGGAGCCGGCAGATGGTGGCGGCCAAGCATCCCTGGGCGGTCAAGGCGGGGAACGACGTTCTCGATAAGGGGGGCAACGCGGTCGACGCCGCGGTGGCGACGGCCTTCGCCATCAGTGTCGTCGAGCCGTGGATGAGCGGGCTCGGCGGCGTCGGGTTCATGACGATCCAGCGCGCGGACGGCGAGCGGCACGTCATCGACTACTTCGGGCAGGCTCCGGCGGCCGCGACCCCGGACATGTACGAGCTGACCGCGGAGTTCGGCCACTCGACCGTCGGGTTCGGCGGGGTCAAGGACGAGGCGAACGCCTTCGGGCCGCTCTCCGTGGCCGTGCCGGGCATGGTGCGCGGCATGGAGCTGGCGCTGGAGCGGTTTGGGACGAAGACGCTGGCGGAAGCCGTCGCCCCAGCGGTGAGTTTCGCGGAAGAAGGATTCCCGGTCGATTGGTATCGGGGGATGCTGCTGGCGTCGCAGCAGGATGTCATTCGCCGCGACGCGGAGACGGAGCGCATCTTCCTGAAGGATGGCAAGCCCCCGGCGCCCCTTTTCGGCCAGCCGCCGCCGCGCATCGTGCAGCGCGACCTGGCCGACACGCTGCGCGCCATCGGCGAGCGGGGCGCGGACGGGTTTTACCAGGGCCCGGTGGCGAAGCGGATCGCCGCGCACATGCGCCAGATCGGCGGGCTGATCACCGAAGACGACCTCGCGGGCTACGAAGCGAAGGTGGTCGCGCCGCTCGTTCTCCCCTACCGGGACGTGGAGTTGACGCTGCTGCCGTACCAGGCGGGCGGCGTCACCATCGGCGCGGCATTGACCATCCTCAACGGGTTCGATCTGTTCGCCACGGGGTTCAACACCGCCGCCACGCTGCACCTGATCGCCGAGGCGAGCCGGCGCGGCTTTGCCGACCGCTTCGCCTACGTAGGCGACCCGGCCTTCGTCGACACGGATTGGGAGCGGCTGACCTCGGCGGAGTACGCGGCGGAGCGGCGGGCGGAGATCGACCCCGAGCGGGCCTCCTCTCCCACGGCGGGTTCAGGCATCGCCGCCACGAAGGCGAACCTGGCCGCGGTCGGGGCGAATGAGGGCTGCACCACCCACTTGTCGGTCGTGGACGCCGAGGGAACGATGGTCTCGGTGACGCAGACGCTGACGCTCATCTTCGGCTCGGCGGTGACCGTGCCCGGCACGGGGGTGCTGCTCAACGACAGCATGAACCTGTTCGACCCGAAGCCGGGCTCGGCCAACGAGATCCAGCCCGGCAAGCGGCCGGCGTCGAGCATGGCCCACGTCATCGCCGTTCGCGACGGAGTCCCGGTCCTCGCCGTCGGCGCGCCCGGTGGCCGGCGCATCATGGACACCTGTTTGCAGATGACGATCGACGCGATCGACTTCGGGATGGACATCGCCGCCGCCTGCGCCGCGCCGCTGATCGATTGCGCCGGTCCCGAGCTATTGGTGGACGACCGCATCCCGGCGGCGACCCGCGAGCGGCTACGGGCGATGGGGCACGACGTGGTCGACGTCGAGGTCTCGTTCTCGCCGCGCGGGTTCGCCAGTCCCACTGGCGTCGCGGTCGATCCGGCGACGGGTATTCGGTATGGCGGGGCCGATCCGTTTGGGGCCGGCGTGGCAGCGGGTCATTGACTGCGGCGCCGCCTTGACCGATTGACAACGCTGTCGGACGCCCTATGATGCGAATGCCTTGGACAACCCCGCGTTCGGCGCGAAACGACGCCTGATCCGGAATCCGGGTGGACGCTTTTGGGGGCGTTCGCGGGCGTCCCCGCCGCGGAAGGGCGCCAACGCGGCCACCCCGCCAGGGTTGGCAATCTTGGCAATCTTCCCGTCGCGGCGAGAAGCGAGCCGCCGCCCGGATTCCGCACGACCCGCGCCGTCGTGCCGTCGAACGCCGGGAGCCCGGTCCATGGCCATGCATCCGCCGGCCGGAGGGCGCGCGAGTCCCTCTGGCGACGTTGAGGGGGAGTGAGAATGGATCCGACTCGCTTCGATCGGTGGACCCGACGTATCGCCGGCAATCAGTCGCGGCGGGCGACGCTGCGCGGCATGCTCGCGCTCGGCGCGGCAGCCGTCGCCGGCCAGCGTTTGGCCATGCCCGAGCCGGCGGCGGCCTCGGGGTGCGCGGGGTTCGGCTGCCCGTGCAGCGACGACTCGACGTGCGTCGACGGCCTCGTCTGCTGCGGCAATAGCTGCAACACCTCCGGCAACTGCGGGCTGAACTGCACCGGGACCGGCGACGCCTGCCCGGCCTCCTGCTCGCAGGGGGAGCCGTGCGCGGATTGCTGCGGCGGCTTCTGCGCCGCCTACGGCGGGTGCACCACCATCTATTACAGCCAGGCCGGCGGGGCCTGCAGCCTCGCCGACCCCACCGCCTGCGCCCCCGGCCTCACCTGCTGCCCGACCTACGGCGGCGATCCCTCCGACGGCGTCTGCCAGGATTCGTGCTAGACGGGCTACCGGCTATCGGCTATCGGCTATCGGCTATCAAGAACCCCTCTCCCCGCGCGGGGAGAGGGGTAGGGCGGGAGGGGTTCAGAGGCGGGGTGGAGGGCGCTATCCCAGCGGCCAGGGCAACGCTGGCGCGACCGCGCTCAGGTTGACCACCACCTCGGGGCTCATCGCCTCGGCGACGCTCAGCGCCTGCATTGCGGCGCCCGGCGCGGCCCCGTCGGCAGCCTCCATGCCGTTGGCAAAGATGTCCTCGGCGATGGCCAGCCCGAGCGGCACGCCGCCGATGCCGGCGATGCCGTTCGCCAGGTCGACGCCCTGGGCCAGGTCGGGCTTCTCGTTGTTACCGGCGGCGAAGGCGTCGAAGATCCAGTGGACGCCGAGGTAGACGCGGCTCAGGCCGTTCTCGACGATCATGGTCCACAAGCCGTCGTCGAAATCGCGGACGTGGCGGGGGCGCACGGCGCCCTTGTTGTCGGTGTTGACGCCGTTCAGCTCCTCCGAAACGAACGACAGGTTCTTGAACAGGTCGTCGCGCTTGCGGTCGCCGGCCGGGCGGCCGTAGAAGAGCCGCGCGATGTGGAACGCCGCCGCGCCGAAGGTGGCGTGCCCGGAGGGGTAGGCGGGAAAGGGCGGGGTGAAGTTCTTGGTCAGGCGATTGGTGTTGGGGGCGCCCAGGGGCAGCCAGCCGGTGTCGGCGTCCTTGCCGATGGCGCTGTCCGGGGCGTCCTCCGGGCCGAGCGAGGGGCCGTGCTCGCGGATGCCGAGCACCGGCCGCCAGAAGTCGTGGACGTACTTCTGCTCCCAGGCCAGGATTGCCGCGTCGGCCATGGCGGCGTTGACCAGGGCGAAGAGGCGCGCGTTCTGGGCGACCTTGTTGATCTGGTTGCCGAACTTGGGGTTCGGGATTTTGGTCGCCACGTCGCGGATGATTGCGTTGTAGAGGCGCGGCGGCGTACCCAGCTCGAGCGCGCCGTCGTACCCCCAGTAGATCCCAACGACTGTTTCGTCTTCGGTGCGCGGCTTGTCGTTCGGCGCCAACGTGCCCAGCAGCTCCGGGGCGATCCCTTTTTCCCGCACCTGCCGCAGCGCCTTGCGGTAGTCGTTGCTGGCCAGGCCCGGGGG
>CALMZR010000061.1 GCA_937870845.1 uncultured Chloroflexota bacterium | reverse complement strand
CGCCAACGCCGCCGTCCATCTCCCGCACGGGATGAGCTACCCCGTCTCCAGCATGGTCCGCGACTACATCCCGCCGGGCTACCCCGACGACCACCCGATCGTGCCGCACGGCATGTCGGTGATCCTCAACGCCCCGGCCGTCTTCCGCTGGACGGCCCAGGCGAACCCGGAGCGCCACCTCGAAGCGGCGCGGCTCCTTGGCGCCGATGTCGCGGGCGCGGGAGCCGCGGACGCCGGAGAGGCGCTGGCCGCACGGATCGAAGCGATCATGCGCCGCGTCGGCATGCCAAACGGCCTTTCCGGCGTCGGGCTGGGGCCGGACGACGTCGACGCCCTCGTGGCCGGCACGCTGCCCCAGCACCGGGTGACCAAGCTCTCCCCCCGCCCCGCCAGCGAGTCGGACCTGCGCGAGCTGTTCCTGGCGGCCATGCGCTACTGGTTATCAACCTGTGGCCGAGCGCCCGTCGTTTCCCGGTCGCCGTCATTTTGGATTCGGCGAGGCGAATCGCGGTCCCGGATCGTCGGCATATGACCGCGGGGCGTTGCGGGAGAGCACGGCGAGTCTGGCCAGGATCGTCCGCGGGTCCGTCTCGGCGCGCGTCCAGCCGCCGAACGATCCCGCCTCCGGGGCCCGTCCCCTCCCTTGCGCCTGCGCCGACAGCGCCGCCGACTGCGGGCTGACCAGACGCCCGCTCGTCCTCGGCAATGGACGAGGCGCGGGCTCCATAGCCGCGCAATCGCACGGCGATTGCTCGAGACCGGAGCGAGTCGCATGCAGCATCAGGACAGGCGGCATGCGCATCGGAGGCGTGTCGAACGTTGGCAGAGCCAGCTCCGCGGCGACCGCGCCGGAGACCGTCGCCGCCGCGGCGAAGACCAGCACCAGCAGCAGATCGCGAAACTCGCGCAGACCAGGCATCGAGAGCAGCACGGCGATCGCTCCAGGCCGCTGTGGCGGGCCGGTCGGCGCTGCCGGTTCGCCGCGCGCAGCGCCGTGCCTGGAGGATGGCTCTTGGGATTGCCGCCGCCATCGGGAGAGATACGGGAGTTTGTACCGGGATCGCAAACGCCTGCCGATCCGGAGGCGCTACCCAGACTCACGAAAGGCCGCGGACGGCTGGGGATAGGTGCTGAGATTGGCGGCGTCCGTTGTGACGGCGGCGGATATCCCAATCCAGCTTCGGCGGTGCATCAACGAGGCGTGTCCAGAATGTACGACCGCCGGTTGTATGGATCGCGGGCAGCGCTGGCCCCCTTGCGCCCGGCTCCTTCGCCGGAGAACCGGCCGCGCGGCGTGCTCCCTCCGGCCTGGGTTCGGGATGCAGGCGCGGCTGAGACGACGGCCGCGACGCGGTCGGGCGCGGCCCACAAGCTCGATGCCGCCGACACGCGTCTTCCCTGGGGTTGCGCCGTGTTCTCGCCTGCCGCAGAGGCGAGCGACACGGCGCTCGCGGTCGGAGCCGCCGAGGAGTCGACATCGATCCCCGCCGATGCGGCGCCGAATCCGAAGGCGACGACCGCGGTGGCGAGGACGAGCAGCAAGTCGCGAATCCCAGCGAATGAGATCGACCGATCCGGCATGGAGCCCTATCCTGGCCGGTGATCCGGCCTATGGACGCTCGCGGCCAGCCAACTGCCGACCTCGCGAACTCATGCCGCGACGATGACGTGTCGGCCGTCGCCTGGCCTCCGTAGGGATCACGGAATTTCTTACGGAGCTCTGGCTCCCGGGTCCGCTTCATGGTTGTCCGTGACCCCCGACAGGAACGGCGGGTGATGCGCCTCGGCGTACACTTTCGATCTCAGCACACGGGAGCGCCGTTGAGGGAAGGAACACCACGTGTCCAGCATCAATCCGAATGGCGAGGAGCGCGACGCGGGTTTCGACGCGCGCGATCCCGCCGTGCGCCGCCTGCTGATGGCGCTCGCGGCCGACGCCCGCCGCAATCCGGCCCGATTGGCCGCCTTGACGGGGTTGCCCGAGGACCAGGTCGCCGACATCATCGGCCGGCTCGAGCGGGCCCGGGTCATCCGCGGGTACAAGACGGTCGTCGATTGGGAGCGTCTCGGCGGCGAGCGGGTGGTCGCCTTCATCGATGTCAGCGTGTCGCCGCAGCGCGACGTCGGGTTCGATCAGGTCGCGGCGCGCATCTACCGGCATCCAGAAGTGCGCTCGGTCCACCTCGTCTCCGGCGGCCACGACCTGCGCATCATCGTGGAGGCGCCCTCCATGCGCGAGATCGCCCAGTTCGTCTCCGAGAAGCTCGCCCCGATCGACCACGTCACGGCGACGAACACCCATTTCCTGCTCAAGGCCTACAAGGAGGATGGCGACATCCTGGTCGAGGACGCGCCCACGGATGACCGGCTGCCGGTGACGCCATGATCGGCGAGGCGGGAGGCCGGAGGCGGGAGGCGGATGGCGGGGGGGTGCGGCTGTCGCGGGTGGTGGAGGCGGTGCCGCCGTCGGGGATTCGGCAATTCTTCGACGTGGTCTCGCGCATGGAGGACGTGATCTCGTTGGGGGTAGGGGAGCCCGACTTCGGGACCGCCTGGCGCGTGCGCGAGGCGGCCATCTACGGTCTGGAGCGCGGGCGCACGACCTACACCTCGAACAGCGGCCTCCTGGAGCTGCGCAGCGCGATCTCGGCGTCGCTGGCGGCCCGCTACGGGTTGGAATACGACCCGGAGCGCGAGCTGCTGATCACCGTCGGCGTCAGTGAGGGGCTCGATCTGGCGCTGCGGGCGTTGCTCGATCCCGGCGACGAAGTCCTCATCCCGGACCCGGCCTACGTCGCCTATCCGCCCTGCGTGTCGCTGGCCGGCGGCGTGCCGGTCTGGGTTCCGGCAACCGCCGCGGACGGGTTCGTCACCCGCGCCGACGCGCTGGAGCGGGCGATCACGCCGCGGACGCGAGCCCTGCTCCTCAACTATCCGGGAAACCCGACCGGCGCGGTCCCGGATCGCGCCGCGCTGGAAGGCATCGCGGGCGTGGTGCGCCGGCATGGCCTGGCCGTCGTCAGCGACGAGATCTACGACCGCCTCTGCTACGACGCCCCGCACGTACCCTTCGCCACGCTGCCGGGGATGCTGGAGCGGACGCTGCTGCTCAACGGCTTCTCCAAGACCTACGGCATGACCGGCTGGCGCGTCGGGTACGCGGCCGGCCCCGCGCCGCTCATCGCGGCCATGACCCGCATCCATCAGTACACCGCGCTCTGCGCCTCGCGCCAGGCGCAGGAGGCGGCCATCGAGGCGCTGCGCGTGCCTGAGCGCGACGTGCAGGCGACGATCGACGACTACGCCCTGCGCCGCCAGGCCATCGTCTCCGGGCTGAACCGGCTCGGGCTGGACTGCCACCTGCCGGCCGGGGCGTTCTACGCGTTCCCCTCCATCGCCGCGACCGGCCTCTCCGCCTACGACTTCGCCACCGGCCTGCTGCACGAGGCGCGGGTCGCGGTCGTCCCCGGCGATGCTTTCGGGCCGGGCGGCGCGGGGCACGTGCGCTGCGCCTACGCTACCGGCCTGCCGCAGATCGAGGAGGCGCTGGAGCGGATCGAGCGTTTTCTGGAGCGGATGCCGGTAGCTGCTCGCGCCGCCCCGAAACAGCTTCAACGCCGCTAGGGCTTGCGCGAGCATTGCGGGCCGATTCCCCGGATGCTCGCCACGTTCGCGGGCGGGACCTCCGCGTCGGCCGCCCGGGCTCAGGAAGTCGGGAGACCGAGGGCAGGGGGCCGACGATGAACCTCACCTTGATCCTTGCCGCAGTGCTCCTCGTCGCCATTGGGTCGGTTCTCTTCACGCGGTACGCGCCAGGTATCCTTCTCGACGCGCTCGAGCACGTCGTCATGCACCTGCCCATCCGCTGGTTTCTGGCTCTTACGCCGAGTCGCGATCCGATCGTGGGTTCGTTCGTCATGGCCGCGGCGCTGGTTTGCGGGTTCGGCTTGATCCTGTCCCTTTCCCGGCAGACCGGACTCTGGATCGTCTGGCCCACGGCCGCGCTTGTGCTGTTCCTGGCCATGGGCTTTGGCGTGGCGTTCGCCACCATGGTCTGGCCGGTCGTGCTGACCGCTGGATTCCTCGTTCTGGAAGCTGCCCTGGGCATGCTCGAGCGCGTCGGCGGCGCCCCCGTCCCGATTTCGGAAGACGACCCCAGGGTTTCGATCCTGAACGTCATGATCGGGCTGGTCGCCCTGCTGTCCGGCTACGCCTCGACGCTCGCCGTGCGCGCTCGTGAAGCCAACGACAAGCGATCTGAACGCCATTGACGCCTGCGTCGTTCGCCCGTAGCCTGCCGGGCGTCGATGCATCGAAGCACACTCATGAGCTCGAGTAGAGAGCGGGAGAGACAGCCATGCCAGAGATGACCGGGTGGGAAGCCGTCGTGCTCGCGATGAAAGCGGAGGGCGTGCCGTATGTTTTCGGGCTGCCTGGCGACCCGCGCCACCTCTACGACGCCCTCGTCGCCGCCGAGCCGGACGGCGGCCCGCGTCCGGTCGGGGTCCGCTTCGAGACCTCCGGCGCGTTCATGGCCATGGCTTACGCCCGCGTCACGAACCAGCTCGCCGCCTGCTTCGGCTGCCCCGGCCCCGGCATCGCTAATCTCGTCCCCGGCATCCTGGAGGCGTACTCCGGTTGCACCCCGATGCTGGTGCTCGGGGTGCGCGCCCCGCGTCAGACCTACGGGAAGGGCGCGTTCCAGGAGACCGACCACGTCGCCATGCTCTCCTCGGTCACCAAGTGGGCCACGACCGCCGAGCTGGCCGAGAACATCCCCTGGGCGATGCGCCGCGCCGTCCAGCTCGCCACGAGCGGACAACCGGGGCCGGTCTACGTCGAGCTGCCGGGCGACATCGGCCTGGGCGTCTGGGACATCCCGGCCTACATGCCGACGTTTCCGACGCCGCGGCCCGCGCCTGATCCCTCCTCCATCGCCGCCGCCGCCGACCTCATCGTCGCCGCCAAGCGGCCCCTGCTCATCACCGGAGGCGGCGTCATCCTCTCCGGAGCCGGCAGCGCCGTGGACCGGCTCTCCCGGCACTATGGCATCGCCCTGCAGACGACCCCTGCCGGCCGCGGCTCGGTGGCGGAGACGCACCCGTACTTCTGCGGACTGACCGGGCTCTACCGCACCACCTTCCCCCGCCGCGTTTACGAAACGGCGGACCTGCTCATCACCGTCGGCTCGCGCATGGAGGAGTTTCAGGGCGGATTCCTGCCGCGCCCGGAGGGGGCGAAGCTGATCCAGATCGACATCGACCCCTTCGAGCTGGGCCGCAACTGGGAGCCGGACGTCGCCATCCAGGCGGACGCCCGCCTGGCGGTCGAGGCGATCTTCGGCGCGCTCGCGGAGCGAGGGGCTCGCCTAAACGAGGACTTCGTCACCGAGATCACCTCGGGCCGCGAGAACGCCATCGCGGCGGCCGCCAGCGACGCCGAGAACGCCCTCGACACGGGCGCCATGCCCATCAAAGGCAAGTCGATCGTCCACGAAATCAACCGCGTCTTCGGCGACAACACGATCCTGGTCAAGGAGAACGGCGGGCAGGATCTGTGGGCCTACTATTGGCCCTACTACCAGGTGCTCGACCCCGGTTGCTGCGTGCCGCCCGCGGAGCAGACGGCAATGGGCTACGGCATCGTCGGCGCGATGGCCGCCAAGCTGGCGCGGCCCGACCGCAAGGTGGTCTGCGCCACCGGTGACGGCGCCTTCCAGATGCAGCTGCACGAGCTGGGGACCGCCGTGCAGGAAGGCTTGCCCGTGACCTGGGTGGTGCTGGACGACAGCGCCTTCGGCTGGGTGCAGTGGATCCAGAAGCGCACCGAAGGGCCGATCGTAGCCACGCAGTTCGCGCCGGGAACCGACCTGGCCGCCGCGGCGCGGGCGGCCGGCATCGAGGCCATTCGCGTCGAATCGGCATCGGGCTTGCGTCCCGCGCTAGAGGCCGCCAGACAGGCGAATGAGGATGGCCGGCCCTTCGTGGTGGTCGTGCCGGTCGACCAGGCGCACCACCACGCCGAGTTCGACCGGTTCCACGGCTTCGAGCCGGCGGCCGATTCGGCGAGGGCCTGATCGGCGCTGGCCAAACTCGCCCGAACTCGCCCGAACTCGCCCGAACTGCCCGAACTTCCCGCACTTCCGGGGAGGCGGCTGCGCACAGAAGATGCTGCATGATCGCTCATGAGCGATCGCAGGACCAGGTGCGTGGAAGGGGGATCGGAGCTCAGTCGGCCGCCGACGCCACCTTCGCCCGCACCTTCGTCAGGAAGTGCGCGTAATCCGGGTTCCGGCCGCGCACCGTATCGAAGAAGATCTCACGAATCTTCAGCGTGATCGGGCCGGGGATGCCGTCGCCGACCGGACGGCCGTCGATGCTGGTGATGGGGGCGATCTGCACCCCGGTGCCGCAGAAGAACGCCTCGTCGACGATGTAGAGCTCGGAGCGGTCGATGTCGCGCTCCTCGACGGGGATGCCTTCGTCGCGGGCGAACTGGATCATGGTGCGGCGGGTGATCCCTTCCAGGATGTCGCCGGTGATGGGGGCGGTGACGAGGGCGCCGTCGCGGACCAGGAAGAGGTTGCAGCCGCTCCCTTCGGCGACGTGGCCGTGCTGGTCGAGCAGGATCGCCTCGTCGGCGCCCTTCTCCTCGGCCTCATCCTTGGCCAGGGCCGAGTTGATGTAGGCCCCGGAGAGCTTGCCCCGGCCGGGGATCGCGTTGTCCGCCACCCGCTGCCAGGAGGATACGGCGGCCTTCACCCCGGCGGCGGTGTCCAGGTAGTCCCCAAGTTGAAGCATGTAGACCGCCAGCTCGTTGTCGAGCCCGGTCAGGCGCGGCGTGAGTTGCACGGACGACTTGTAGACGAAGGGGCGGATGTAGACATCTCCCGTGGGGGCGTTCTTTTCGACCAGATCGACGATGGTCCGGGCCAGCGTCTCCCGCGTGAAGGGGAGCGTGGCGCGCAGCAGCTTGGCGGAGTTGAGCAGCCGCGCCGCGTGCTCCGGCAGGCGGAAGATATTGATCGTCTCCCCGTCGGCGTCGAGATAGCCGCGGATGCCGGCGAAGGCGCCGGTGCCGTACTGCACGGCGTGCGTCCCGACGCTGATTTTGGCATCGGCAAAGGGGACGATGCGCCCCTCGAAGAAGGCGTATTCCAGCATCGGCGAAGCACCCATGACGTAGCAGTCTCCTGATAGCGTGTGACACGATCCCGGTTCGGCAGAAGCCAGTAAACCGCCGAACTTGGTTGAAACGCGGGCGATTATCGCATGTTGGCCGCTTGCGTTGAACGATCTGGATCAGTGGCGGACATGGTTCGAGATAATGCCGTTCGATGGAATTACCCGTCCAGGACGATTCACCGGAGGAATTGCCCGTGACCCGGAACGTGCGGGTTGAGTACGACATCAACTTGCAAGGCGAGGGTCGAGTCGTCCGGGTGCGGTTCGTCAGGACGGCGAAAACCATTGGAGATTTCGTCGTTCAACTCGAGACGCATCTCGACGGCCAATTTCGACCGGTCGTGAGGTATGATGGGAGCCACGGCCATCCGCACCGCGACTTGCTCGATTGGGACGGCGAGACGATCGAGAAGCGATGGTCACCGGGAGGGATGACAAACAGTCAGGCGCTGACCGACGCCATCTACGATCTCGTCACGAACGCCGAACAGTACATGGTCGAGTTTGTGAAGAGGCGACCTTGAACATGACTGACGAAGTATCCGAATACGGAGCACTCCTTTCGACACAAGAGCGTGGCAATTTGCATCTGGCCAGTCGCTGGATCAGCGAGTTGATCGCCCGGATCGAGGCAGACAAGCCAATCCCAGAGAGCGGGACGATCGTGTTTTTACCACCCGACGACGAGCCGAACCCGGAACTGGCCGCAGCAAACTTGCGGATGGCTGAAGAGTTTGCCGCGGAGGGCCGCAACGTTATCCTCTGGACGATCGGGAAAGAGGAGCCGTTCGACTCTCCTGCTGGGGTCCCTGTGCTCACGACGGCCAGCGAAGCCTGACGCCGTTCCTCCGCGGTGCATTTGACCGAAGAAGATAATCGCGCTCACAAACGCGAATCTTGATCTTCTCTCCGAGTTCGTTCGGGAGTTCCTCGACTTTCCGAATGACGCCGTGCTTTTTCCGGAAGGCGTGAGTGTCGTCTTCCTGCCGCCCGAAGATCGCGGTCATCGCTGGCTTGTCGAAGCAAACCTGCGCATAGCGAGGAAGCAGGCGGCCGGAGGCAAGACGGTCTGGATCTGGACGATCGGTTCCCGCAAGGCGACGGTGTTGGACGATTACGAGGCAGTTCTCACAGCCGAGCCGAATTCGCGCTAGAAGTCTGGCAAGCTTGCCGGGATTGGCTGCTCTTG
>CALMZR010000060.1 GCA_937870845.1 uncultured Chloroflexota bacterium | reverse complement strand
CTCTCATTCCGGCAACCCGGCAATTCGCAGTCGCTCGATGAGCTCTGTGCGAAGGTCCGCCTTCAGCGGGCACCACCTGCCGTATGCGGACAGGGTAAAGCCAGGATTAACCTCAAGCAGGGCCTGAGCAAAATGGCGCGCCTCATCGATCTGGTTGGTTGCCACCAAACTCGCGATCAGCCATCGCAAATTGGAACAGCGGCTCGGATTCAACGCGGCGCCCTTGCGTCCCCAAATAATCGACTCGTCGTATGTGCCGTTGACGTAGTGCGCGAGCGCGAGAAAGAGAAGATAGAAATGGGATTGCGTATCGACCGGAGACAATCGCATCCCGACCTCGGCGCGCTCGATGGCAGCGCGAGCCCGGGCCAGGGCGGCGTCCGCCCGCTCCGCGGCCGCCCGGACGCGCGCCGCAATCGCCCTCTCGAACGCCCAGAACTCGGGGCGGAGGTGGAGGCGCTCCTGGATCCCCCCGGTTTCACGGTCGAAGGCAAGCGTGCGGCGGCCCAGACCGTCCTCGTACCCGGAGGACGACAGCGAGGGGGCTGTGGAGTCTGAAGTCTCGGCCATCGCTCACTCGTGTCCCGCGTGGCCTGCAACGTCCGCTCCAGCAGGAGGCCGCGCCGTGCGGCGGATGCGCATGCAGGGATGCGCGCATTATCCCCGGATCCCCGTATTCTGACCAGTCCCCGCCCTTCCCGCCATTGCGCGCGGCGGAACCTGCGTGTTAGACTTTCTGTTCGTGCCCGGCCGGAAGCGCGCTTCCGGAACACGCGCACGACGACCACCAGACAGTCGGCGCAGCGCCCGGCCATGCAGTAACCGCCGCGCGCATCGCCATACCGCGGCATCGTGCGAAGCACCCGATATCCCGCCGCGAGAAGCGCCGCCGCGATCGGCTCGCCCGCCCGCCCTCTGACCATCATCCCGTCAAACGTGAACTGGGCCATCGCCACCGTCGGCAACTCGCCCAGCACCGCGTGGTCGATGATCCGCGCCGCCCCATGCCCCACCGATTCGTCGCGATCGTGCAAGAAACCTCCAATTCGTGTGCGGCTCCACTGACGCCGAACCGGATCATCGGCCGTCGCCAGCCCGCCGTCAACGTCCCCGCACGGGGCTGCCAACCCCCTCGCCTATGCTAGAGTTCGCCCCGATCAGGCGCAGAATCACCAAAGCGTTCGCGCCGCGCTTGCACGGGCGTCCAGGGCATCAATGGCCGGGCGCCGAAAGACCCACGGTCGGGAGGCGTTGTTCATGGTCAGTGCCAAGGCAGCGGAGCAGGTCGTCGTCAGCGAGCGCGGGGTGCAACCCCCGGCCGAGGCCAACGGCCACCCCGGCGCCGCCGCCGCCATGGAGCGCGAAGCCCGCGAGCACGTCTGGATCCACATGCTGCCGTGGGGCGAGTTCGAGAGCGACAACCTCCGCGTCTTCGACCGTGGCGACGGCGCCCGGCTCTACGACGTGCGCGGCCGTGAGTACATCGACGGCATCGCCGGTCTCTGGGTCGTCAACGCCGGCCACGGCCGCCGCGAGATCGCCCAGGCCTACGCCGACCAGGCCGCCCGCCTCGGCTACGCCTCCTCCATGACCTACACCACCACCCCGGCCGTGAAACTCGCCGAGAAGCTGGCCGAACTCGCCCCTGGCGACCTCTCCCGCGTCTTCTTCGCCTCCGGCGGCTCCGAAGCCGTCGAAACCGCGGTGAAAATCGCCAAGCAGGTCCAGGCCATGCGCGGCTTCCCCCGCCGCTACAAGATCATCGCCCGCCGCCGCTCCTACCACGGCATGACCTACGGCGCCATGAGCCTCACCGCCTCCCGCAACGAGAACTGGTTCGGCCCCTTCATGTACGGCGTCTACCACGTCCCGCACCCGGACCGCTACCGCTCCGACTTCGGCCTCGAAGGCGAAGACGCCGACATCATGGCCGCCAGATTCGTCGAGCAGGAGATCGTCAACCAGGGCCCGGAGACCGTCGCCGCTGTCATCGGCGAGCCGATCTCCACCGCCGCCGGCGTCCACGTCCCCTCGCCGAAGTACTGGCAGATGTTGCGCGAGATCTGCGACCGCCACGGCATCCTCCTCATCGCCGACGAGGTCATCAACGGCTTCGGCCGCACCGGCACGATGTTCGCCACCGAGCAGTTCGGCTTCGTCCCCGACATCATGACCATGGCCAAGGGCCTCTCCTCCGGTTACGCCCCCATCGCCGCCGCCATCGTCCGCGACCAGGTCTACGACGTCTTCAAGGAGAACAAGGAGGCGATCATGGGTCACCTCCTCACCTTCGGCGGCCATCCCGCCGCCTGCGCCGCCGCCCTGAAAAACCTCGAAGTCTTCGCGGACGAAGACCTCGTCAAGCAGGGCGCCGAGCGCGGCGCCTATCTCTACCGCCGCCTCGAAGACCTCAAGGCCCACCCCACCGTCGGCGACCTGCGCGGCCTCGGCATGATGTACGGCCTCGACCTCGTCAAGAACAAGGAGACCCGCGAAGCCTGGGGCAAAGGCGACAAGTTCACCGCCCGCCTCGGCGAACTCACCCTGGAGCATGGCCTCGTCACCCGCGTCTGGGACACCATGCACTTCGCCCCACCCCTCGTCATCGAAGAGCGCGAAATCGACCGCATGGTCGAGATCGCCGACACGTGCCTCACGATCGCCGAAAAGGAATTTGCAGCTGAGATCACTGGCTGAATCGCCACGCCTGTTCGGTGTCATTCCGAGCGACGCGTGGAATCTCGGCTCAAGCGAAACCACGTCGCCTGAAAGCAGAGATTCCTCCTGCGTCGGAACGACACGTATTGCCAACGGCGATACTGGCCGAGGACGAGGCGGGCCCTACCGCCCGCTTCGCGCATCCCGGCAAAACCGACAATACAGCGGCCGATCCAGCCGCGGCTTGAACGGCAGCCGGATCGGCCGCTGGCAATCGGAGCAGACGGCGGAATAGAGGCTCCTGGCCCCCTCATCCGGCCCCACCGAAATAGGCCGCGTCCTCTGCAACTGGCCTGTGCGCAGCGTCTCCAGCACGCGCGCGTTGTGCTCGTCCCGCCGCGCCGCGCGGCACGCCGGGCAGCGCGGCGATACCGGCATCCCCGTCCCTCGCCTCGCCGCGATCTCCATCAGATCGCGCTCGAACGACTCGCCGCATTCGACGCAGAGCGGGCGGCTCTCGCCGCTTCGCGTATCGATCAATTCTGGATGCACGCTTGTGTCCTGGTCATGCGGCGTAGCGAACGGACTCGACGCCAACAAGTCTAGCCGCGGGCATGCGAAGCCCATCCTGGGGCATCATTCGTGCATAGATTTCGCTCCAGGAGCATGACCTCCTGGTAACGCCATCAGCGCGAGGCGCCGAGGAACGCATGACCACCGAAACCGCGATGAAGACTCCGAGCGGCGACATCCCTACCCGCGACCAGATCGCCCTTGCAGACACCTGGGACCTCTCCGGCATCTATCCCGACGAAACCGCCTGGAACGCCGACGCCACGAAGATGCCCGACCTCATCGCCACCGCCGTCGCCCACCGGGGCGCCCTCGGCGAGTCGCCCCAGCGGCTGCGCCAGGCGCTCGACGACATCATGGCGCTGCGCCAAACGCTCGAGCGCCTGCGCGTCTACGCCATGCTCCGCCGCGACGAGAACACCGCCGACTCCAACTCGCTCTCGCGCTACGAGCGCTCCGTCGCCTTGGCCATCGAAGCCGCCGAGTCGCTTGCGTTCGTCGAACCGGAACTGCTGGCGCTCGATGCCGAGCAATTTGACGCGCTACGCTCCGATCCCGCGCTCGAACCCTACGCGCACATGCTCGGCGACCTGGCCCGCCGCCGCCCGCACGTCCGCTCTCTGGAGATCGAAGAAATCCTCGCCCAGGGCGCCGACGTCGCCCGCGCCCCGTCCGACGTCTTCACCGCCCTCGACAACGCCGACATGAGCTACGGCCGCGTCACCGACGAGTCCGGCAACGAGATCGAGCTGACCAAAGCCCGCCAGGCCCTCCTCTTGCGCTCGAAAGACCGCGCCACCCGCCAGCGCGCCTACGAGGCCTTCTCGAAGGCGTACCTCGACCACAAGCACACCCTGGCCGCCCTGCACGGCGCCTCCGTCCGCGGCGATGTCTTCCAGGCGCGCGTCCGCGACTATCCGACGGCCCGCGAAGCCGCCCTCTTCGACGACAACGTGCCCACCGCCGTCTACGACACCCTCGTCGACTCCGTCCGCGCCGCGCGCCCTGTCTTCGAGCGCTACATGGAGCTGCGCCGCAAGCTCCTCGGCCTCGATCAACTCGCGCCGTACGACCTCCTCGTCCCCCTCTCCCCCGAGCCCGAGGCCCAGCACGAGTACCGCGCCGGCGCCGATCTCGTCCTCGGCGGCCTCGACCTCCTCGGCGAGGAGTACGTCAACGACCTCCGCGCCGGCTTCCACGGCCGCTGGGTCGACGTCCACGAGACCAAAGGCAAGCGCTCCGGCGCCTACTCCTGGGGCGCCTATTCCGCGCCCCCCGTCATCCTCATGAACTGGAACGGCACGATGAACGACGTCTTCACGCTCGCTCACGAAGCCGGCCACGCCATGCACAGCTTCTACTCCGACGCCAACCTCCCCTTCCACCTCGCCGGCTATCCGATCTTCCTCGCCGAGATCGCTTCCACCGTCAACGAGGTGCTCCTCACCTGGAGCCTCCTGGCCCAAACCCCGGATCACGACGCGGTCACCCGCTTCGCCATCCTCGACCGCTTCGCCGAGACCTACTTCGGCACCGTCGTCCGTCAAACCATGTTCGCCGAGTACGAGCAGCGCGTGCATGCCCTCGCCGAAGCCGGCCAACCCCTCACTCTCGATGTCCTTAGCGACATCTACGCCGAGCTTTACGCGACCTACCTTCCCACCGTGCAGATCGACGACGCCGTGCGCATCAACTGGGGTCGCGTCCCCCACTTTTACCGCGCCTTCTACGTCTACCAGTACGCCACCGGCATGTCCGCCGCCATCGCTCTCGCCCGCGCCATCCGCGACGAAGGCGAGCCTGCCCGCCAGCGCTACCTCCGCCTCCTCGCCTCCGGCGGCAGCGACTACCCCCTCGCCCTCCTCGAGCAAGCCGGCGTCGACCTCACCTCCCCCGAACCCATCGCCGCCGGCCTCGCCGAGTTCGAAACCATCGTCTCCGAAATGGAAGACATCGTCGCCTCCGGAGCCCTGGACCGCCCGAGCTCCAACGGCCGCGCCAAAGCGGACGCATAGGCCGCGCGTCCACAAGGGTGTCAGCCCGTGAACCCGCGGTCACAAGGGCGCCATTCCAAGGGCGCCAACCCCACACAGGTGTCATTCCGAGCGAAGCGAGGAATCTCGGCCCCAAGGGGCGGCGCCCCTCACACCGCCCCCTCCGTACTCCCCTCTCCGCTCGGAGCGGGGAGAGGGGCTTGGGGTGAGGGGCGCTCGGGGAAAGTGGCAGGCTACACCACCCCGAACACCGCCCTCCCCGGATACACCCCGGCCTCCCCCAATTCCTCCTCGATCGCCAGCAGCCGGTTGTACTTCGCCACCCGGTCCACCCGTGACGGCGCCCCCGTCTTGATCTGCCCCGCATTCGTCGCCACCGCCAGATCCGCGATGAACGTATCCCCCGTCTCTCCGCTCCGATGCGAAACCACCGCGTTCATCCCGTTGCGCTGCGCCAACACGATCGCCTCCAACGTCTCCGTCAGCGTCCCGATCTGATTCGGCTTCACCAGGATCGCGTTGCCCGCCGCCTCCCGAATCCCCCTCGCCAGCCGACTTGGATTCGTCACGAACAGATCGTCCCCCACGAGCTGCACCCGCTCCCCGATCCGCCGCGTCACCTCGCTCCACGTCGCCCAATCGTCTTCCGCCAACCCGTCCTCGATCGAGGCGATCGGGTACCGCTCCGTCCAATCCACCCAGAACCCGACCATCTTCTCGCCCGAGAGCGTGCGCCCTTCCCCCTTCAGCACATACTCGCCATCCGCAAAAAACTCCGTCGCCGCCGGATCGAGCGCGATCACCAGATCGCGCCCCGGCTCATAACCCGCCCGCCGGATCCCCTCCAACACCGCCTCCAGCGCCGCCTCGTTGGACGGCAGGCTCGGCCCATACCCCCCCTCATCGCCAACCGTCGTCGTCGCCCCCTGCTCCTTCAACACCCCCTTCAGCGCGTGGAACACCTCCGTCCCCCAGCGCAACCCCTCGCCGAACGACGGCGCCCCGACCGGCATCACCATGAACTCCTGCATGTCCACATTCGACCCGGAGGCGTGCTTCCCGCCATTGAGGATGTTCATCATCGGCACCGGCAGCGTCCGCGCCCCCGGCCCACCGAGGTAGCGATAGAGCGGCAACCCCGCCGCCTCCGCCGCCGCCCTGGCCGTCGCCAGCGACACCCCCAGGATCGCGTTCGCCCCCAACCGCCCCTTGTTCTCGGTCCCGTCCAGCTCCCGCATCACCGCGTCGACCGCGATCTGGTCGAACGCATCCAGCCCGACAACCGCCTCCGCCAACTCCTCGTTGACGTGCCCGACCGCCGTCTGGACCCCCTTTCCGCCGTACCGCGCGGCATCGCCATCCCGAAGTTCGGCCGCCTCATGCGCCCCCGTCGAGGCGCCCGAGGGCACGCCGGCCACCCCCGCCTCGCCACCGACCAGCCGGACCTCCACCTCCAGCGTCGGATTCCCCCGCGAATCGAGAATCTCCCGCCCCCGCACCGCCTCGATCGTCGAGTACACCCGTCCACCCCTCCCTGCAAACGAACCCGTTTCCTGTCACCCTAACACCCTAACACCCCGTCACCCCATCGCCCCATCACCCAAATCCCGTCTATACTCCCCCCAACAGCGCAAGACTCGGCGCCGACGGAGACGAGTACCCGCTGCCGCGCCATCCAGGGACGGCGGTCCAGACTGCAAGCCGCCGGGGCAGCGAAGCGGGGAAGTTCCCTCCCGAGCCGGACGGTGAACGCGCCACGCGCGCCGCGTAGTCGCCCCCCCAGCCCAGGGATACCGGGCATTTCGAGCGCGCCGGCGCGTCCGGCGAAGCAGGGTGGTACCGCGTGGCGACCCCTCGTCCCTGCCGAGGGGTTTTTTGGTGCCCGCGCACGGGCGAACACGCACGAGAGCAAAGGATGATGACAGACGCCCAAGCAACCATCGACGACATGCGAGCCCGCGCCGAAACCGAGCTCGGAGCCGCCGGCACGATGGACGACCTCACCGCCTGGGAGCGCGCCTACCTCGGCGCCCAGGGGGAAGTGACCCTCTTCCTGCGCGGCCTCGCCTCGCTCCCCGCCAATCAGCGCCCCATCGCCGGCCGCGGCGGCAACGCGCTGAAAAACGAGCTGACCGCCGCCTGGGAAGCGCGCCGCGTCGTCCTCTCCGCCGCCGACCTCCAGCAGCGCCTCGCCAACGACGCCGTCGACGTCACCCTCCCCGGCCGCCAACCCATCCTCGGCGCCTCCCACCCGGTCTCCCGGATGATCGACGAGCTGAGCGAGATCTTCGCCCTGATGGGCTTCCAGACCGTCTTCGGCCCGGAGGTCGAGACCGCCCACTACAACTTCGACGTCCTCAACATCCCCAAAGACCACCCCGCCCGCGACGTCTGGGACACCTTCTATGTCGACCTCCCCGGCGAGATCGTCCTGCGCACCCACACCTCCCCCATGCAGGGCCGCGTCATGGAGCGGCAGGACCCCCCCGTCCGCGTCGTCGTCCCCGGCCGCGTCTACCGCTACGAAGCCCAGGACGCCTCCCACGAGTGGATGCTCCACCAGCTCGAAGGCCTCGCCGTCGACCGCAACATCACCCTGGCCGACCTCAAGGGCGTCCTCTCCGAAATGGCCCGCCAGCTCTTCGGCCCGGACCGGCGCACCCGCTTCCGCTGCGACTTCTTCCCCTTCGTCGAGCCCGGCGTCGATTTCGCCGTCGACTGCGCCATTTGCGGCGGCGCCGGCTGCCGCGTC
Organism: uncultured Chloroflexota bacterium; assembly: GCA_937870845.1. Classification (GTDB taxonomy): domain Bacteria; phylum Chloroflexota; class Chloroflexia; order Thermomicrobiales; family UBA6265; genus JACCXM01. The sequence goes on along the minus strand of CALMZR010000060.1, from coordinate 14,666 downwards.
TGCAAGGGGACCGGCTGGCTCGAGATGGGCGGCGCCGGCATGGTCCACCCCAACGTCCTGCGCAACGTCGGCTACGACCCGGACGTCTACAGCGGCTTCGCCTTCGGCCTCGGCATCGAGCGCCTCATCATGATGCGCTCCGGGGTCGACGACATCCGCGCCTTCGCCGCCAACGACCTCCGCTTCCTCCGCCAATTCGCCCGCGCCGCCTGAGAGGATCGTCATGACGGGTTCGAGGCCAAATCACCACTCCGCGCGTAGGGGCGCTGCTTGCCGCGCCCGGTCGGCCGCGGGCCGACAACCGTCGTTCGGCAACCCCGTTGTGGCGCTTCGCGCCACGGGCGCAGCAAGCAGCGCCCCTTCATCCGGGTTGGAGACGCAACCGCGTTTTCGCCGAACCAGAGCCAGCCGATCCGCCGAGAATCGGGCATTCCGAGGACAAACCCCATGAAAGTCCCCCTCCGCTGGCTCAACGAATTCGTCGACACCGGCCTCCCACTCAAAGACCTCACCCACCGCCTCACCATGGCCGGCCTCGAAGCCGAGAAAATCACCGCCATCGGCGACGAATGGGACAACATCTACGTCGGACACGTCGAAGCCGTCGAACCCCACCCCGACGCCGACCGCCTCGTCCTCGCCACCGTCGACGCCGGCGAGCACCGTCTCCGCGTCGTCACCGGCGCCCCGAACATCGCCCAGGACCAGATGGTCGCCCTCGCCCTCGCCGGCGCCCGCCTCATCGATGGCCACGCCGACGGCCAGGTCTACCGCACCCTCAAGCCGAGCGCCATCCGCGGGATCCGCTCCGAAGGCATGGTCTGCTCCGAGAAGGAGCTCGGCATCTCCGAGGAGCACGAGGGCATCATGGTCCTCGAAGCGGACGCCCCCAAAGGCGCCCCGCTCGCCGACTGGCTCGGCGACACCGTCATCGAGTTCGAGATCACCCCGAACCTCGTCCACAACTTCTCCATCCTCGGCATCGCCCGCGAGGCCGGCGCCCTCACCGACCGCCCGGTCTCGCACCCGCTGATCTTCGACTTCGCCGCAGCCCCATCCGGCCCAAGTGACCTCGTCACCGTTGAGGCAGCCGACATCTGCCCCCGCTACATCGGCGTGCGCATCGAGCACATCGCCATCGCGCCCTCTCCCGCCTGGATGCAGCGCCGCCTTCTCGCCGCCGGCGTCCGCCCCATCAGCAGCATCGTCGACATCACCAACTACGTCATGCTCGAATACGGCCAACCCCTCCACGCCTTCGACGCCGACAAGCTCACCGACGGCCGCATCGTCGTCCGTCGCGCCCGCCCCGGCGAAACGTTGGAAACCCTCGACCACCAGATCCGCCAACTCGACGGCCAGATGCTCGTCATCGCCGACGCCGAAAACCCGGTCGGCCTCGCCGGCGTCATCGGCGGCCTCGACAGCGAAATCCACGACGGCACGACCCGCATCATCCTCGAATCGGCCAACTTCGACATGAAAGTCACCCGCCGCACGGCCCGCGAACTGAAGCTCCGCACCGAAGCCTCCGCCCGCTTCGAGCGCGGCCTCGACCCCAACCTCTCCCGCGACGCCGCCGCCCGCGCTACGCGCCTCATCCTCGATCTCTGCCCCGGCGCCACGGTCTCCGGCTTCATCGACGTCTACCCCAACCCGCTCGAACCCAGACCCATGTCAATGCCCTTCAGCGAGATCGAGCGCCTGCTCGGCGTCCGCTACGAACCGGCCCAGGTCCTCGACGTGCTGCGCCGCCTCGGCTTCTCCCCCGAGCTCGACGGGGAAGGGAACGACGCAACCTTGCGCGTCACCATCCCCACCTGGCGCGGCGACGTCACCCAGGCCGCCGATATGGTCGAAGAGGTCGCCCGCGTCATCGGCTACGCTGCGCTCCCCGAGCGTCTCCCCTCCGGCGAAACCGCCCCCGTCCAGCGCGACTCGGCCTACGCCATGCGCCGCGCCGTCCGCTCCGTCCTCGCCGGCTCCGGCGCCTGGGAAACCGTCACCTACGTCACCGTCTCCGACGACGACCTCCGCCGCCTCGACCCCAACGGCGAGCAGACGGCCGGCGTCCATCCCGTTTCGTGGGATGCGCTCATCCGCCTCCGCAACCCCCTCCACGCCGACCGCGACATCCTCCGCCCCACCCTCCTGCCCAGCCTCCTCGCCATCGCCAGCGACAACCTCAAGCACGAGCGCGGCGTCCGCCTCTTCGAGACCGCGCGCATCTACCTCCCATCCGACGAAGAGCTCCCGCGAGAGGTGAACACCCTCGCCCTCGTCCTGGCCGGTGAGCGAGCCCCGCTCGACCGCTTCGAGGCCGGCGCAAGCAGCCCCCTCGACGTCTTCGACGTGAAAGGCATGGTCGAGGCGCTCTTGCCACGCCTCGGCGTCTCCGGGACGCAATTCGAGCGCATCGAGTCCCCGGCGCTTCATCCGGGCCGCGCCGTCGGACTCTTCGTGAAAGACGAGCTCATCGGCATCATCGGCGAGCTGCGTCCCGACCGCGCCGAAGCATTCGCCATCGAGACCCCGCGCGTCGCCGTCGCCGAGATCGACCTCGACGCGCTGCAATCCGTCGCCAACCCGATCCCCCGCGACGTCTCGGCCCCCCGCTTCCTCCCCGTCGAGCAGGACTTCGCCATCGTCGTCGCCGAAGAAACCCCAGGCGGCGATGTCGAAGCCGCCCTGCTCGCCGGCGCCGGCCCCCTCGCCACCGGCATCACCCTCTTCGACATCTACCGCGGCCCCCAGATCGGCGACAACCGCAAGAGCCTCGCCTTCCGCGTCACCTTCACTGCCCCCGACCGCGCCCTCACCGACGCCGAGCTGGGCAAGGTCCGCGACCGCATCGCCCGTACCCTCCGCCAACGCGTCGCCGGCGAACTCCGCACGTAGGAACGGACATCGGATCATGACGACGCAAACCGAAACCACATCCCTCCCCCGCCTCATCCGCGACCTGAACGACGCCCGCCGCGAGCTGACCCGCCGTCGCGGCTTCGAGGAGACCGCGCTCTCCCCCCGTATGCGCGAGGGCATCCGCCGCGTCTTCGGCGCCGACCTCACCGCCGAGCAGGTCGTCGACCGCATTCTTTCAGAAGTCCGCAACGAAGGCGACGCCGCCATCCGCCGCTACTCCGCCGCCCTCGACGGCGACACCAATCCAGAAATCGAAGCGCCCCGATCCGCGTGGAAAGCGGCGCTCGCCAGCCTCGATCCCGCCGTTCAAGACGCCCTCCGCCTTGCCGCCGAGCAGATCGCCGCCTTCCACCAAAAGCAACTTCGCACCTCCTGGCTCGATTACGGCGACGAAGGCGCGCTCGGTCAGATCATCCGACCACTCGACCGCGTCGGCGTCTACGCCCCAGGCGGCACGGCCATCTACCCCTCCTCCCTGCTCATGACCGCCATCCCGGCCCGGGTCGCCGGCGTCGGGGAGATCGTCGTCTGCTCGCCGGCGAGCCAAGGCGGACAGATTTCTCCCCTCATGCTTGCCGCCGCCGAAGTCGCGGGCGTCGATCGCGTCTTTCGCATCGGCGGCGCGCAAGCCATCGCCGCCATGGCCTTCGGCGCCCAGACCGTCCCCCACGTCGACAAGATTTACGGCCCCGGCAACATCTTCGTCGTCCTCGCCAAGCAGCGCGTCTTCGGCATCGTCGCCATCGACCAACTCCCCGGCCCCACCGAGACCCTCCTCGTCGCCGACGACTCCGCCGACCCCGAGATCGTCGCCGCCGACCTCCTCGCCCAGGCCGAGCACGACCCGATGGCCAGCGCCATCCTCATCACCGTCAGCCAAACACTCGCCGACGCGGTGATCGAAGAGCTGCCCCGCCAGCTCGCCCCCCTAGAGCGCGCCGACATCGCCGCCCAGTCCCTCGCCGCCAACGGTCTCATCGTCCTCGCCCCCGACGTGGAGACGGCCATCGACCTGGCGAACCGCTACGCTCCCGAGCACCTCTGCCTATTGCTGCGCGACCCCTGGTCCTGCCTGCCGTTAGTGCGCCACGCCGGCGGCATCTTCGTCGGCGAAGACAGCCCCGAAGCCCTCGGCGACTACACCGCCGGCCCCAGCCACGTCATGCCCACCGGCGGCACGGCCCGCTTCTCCTCCCCCATCCACGTCGCCGACTTCACCAAGGTCATCAGCGTCGTCGCCGCCAACCGCAAAGCTATTCGCCGCCTCGGCCCCGCTACTTCCACCCTGGCCCGCGCCGAAGGCCTCACCGCCCACGCCCGCGCCATCGAGCGCCGCCTGGAGCGCCTGAATAGTCCAGACTCTGCTTGAACTATTCGTACATGGATTTCCGACTGGAAAGCCCCCCTCTCCCGTGTCCCACGGGAGAGGGAGGTTGGGGGGAGAGGGACAGCCTACGCCTCCGCCAGCTCCCGCAGCGCCGCCACCACCCGATCCTCCACCGTCAGCTCCGGATCGCGCGGCACGCGCACCAGCGCCCCGTGCGCCTCCGCCGTCGTGTACCCCAGCGACCGCAGCGCCTCCACCACCTCCGCATCCTCCCGCGACGGCACACTCGGCGCCCCGCCGCTGGACGGGACGATCTTCCCTCGCAGCTCCAGAATCAGCCGCCCCGCCGTCTTTCTCCCCACCCCCGGCACCGTCGCCAGCAGCTCCGCGTTCTCCCCATTGATCGCCAGCTCCAGCGCCTCCGGCCGCACGCGCGACAAGATCGACAACGCCAGCCTCGGTCCCACCCCCGACACGCCAATCAGCGTTTCGAACAACCGCAATTCGTCGGCAGACGCGAAGCCAAACATCGTCAATTGGTCTTCGCGGACGTAGAGGTGCGTGAACAGCCGGACATCCTCGCCCGCCTGGCCGATGTCCTCCAGCGTCGCCGCCGAGGTGTTGACGCGGTAGATCACCCCGCCCACGTCCACCAGCACGGCATCGCCCAACGTGCGCTCGATCCGCCCTTTGAGCCCGGCAATCATCAAACCGTCTCCATCATCGTCATCCCAGACGCAGTATCACCCAACCGATAGACCCGCCGCGCGTTCCCCCCCATGACCAACTCGACTTCCTCACGTCGCAGCCCCGCCAATCGCCGCGTGCGCCGCAGAAACGCCCCCATGCCCAGCACCGGATGATCGCTCCCCCACAGCACCCGCTCCGCCCCAACGATGTCGAGCACCGTCCGGAAAATCCCCGGCCCGTACAGGTACGTGGAGGCCGCCGTGTCGTAGCACACGTTGCGGCACAACGCCCCCACCTCGGGCATCAGCTCGTAGAACGGCAGCCCGCCGCCCCAATGCGCCAGCACAACCGAGAGATCCGGCTGCATCTCCAGGAACGCGACCAGCCTGTCCGGCGTCGCCGTCCCCTTGCCCGGATAGCGATGACCCACCGGCTCCGAGGCGTGCAGGAGCAGTGGCAATCCCGACCCTATGAGAACCTCGGCCACCTCGGCGAGCGCGCCCCTGTCGGCAACATCGAACCCTTGAGCGTCGGCGTTCAATTCGCCAATCCCCGACGCTCCCAACGCCAGGCACCGCTCCGCCTCCGCCCCGGCCCCTGGAAACGCCGGCGCCACGCTGCCCAACCACGCCAGCCGGCCCTGACTCTGCAGACTAACAGCGGCCAGATAGTCGTTGTGCTCCCGGCAGAGGACCGGATCGGCCCAGGGCCACCCACAGGCCACCGCCTGCGCCACCCGAGCCTCGTCCATCGCCCGCAGCAGCTCGGCTGCGTCGATCATGCGCGCGGAGGGCGCCTCGTACAGCACCCCGAACCAGCGGTCTCGCCGGCAATGGTTGACGCGGTCGGCCACCCACCCCGGCGGAAACGCGTGCGTGTGCGCGTCGACGATCGCCAGTGGCGCGGGCTCCGACATCCCCTTACCGCGGCGCCCCTAGAATGAGGAGCGCAACCAGCAGCAGCACGACAAGAATCACGGCAATCACCGCGGCGATCGCCATGCCGGGGACACCGCCGGTGCGCCCGACCTCCCGCGGCACGGCGCCGGCCGCCGGCACGCGCGTCGGGATCGCCGCGGCGACGACGGCGGTCGCATTGTCTTTGGTTCCGCGCTCTTTGGCGAGCGCCACCAGCGCCCGCGCCGCATCCCCCGGATCGGCCTGGCGCAGCACGCTCCGCAAATCGGCATCGTCGAGCGCCTCGTACAATCCGTCACTGCAAAGCATCAGCCGGTCGCCCGGAAGCAGCGTCAGCTCGAAGATGCTTGGCAGATCTCTGTCGAGTCGTGGATGAGTTCCGACCGCATGAGTCAGCCGGTTGCGCCGTGGGTCGGACTTCGCCGCATCGGCGTTGATGCGTCCCTGCGCGACGTCGTCGGCCACCACCGTGTGGTCGCGCGTCACCTGGGTGACGCCTTCTCCCCGCAGCAGGTAGGCGCGGCTGTCGCCGACGTGGGCCACCGTCGCGTACTTGCCACGCAGCAGCGCCGCGGTCAACGTCGTGCCCATCCCGGCGTGCGTCGGCTCCGCCTCTGCCGCGGCATAGATGGCGTCGTTCGCCTGCCGGTACGCCTGCTTCAGCGCCTGTCCCAGATCGCCGGCCGGCAGCGACAAGAACGCCGCCGTCAATGTCTCAAGGGCGATACGGCTGGCCACATCCCCGGCTGCGTGCCCGCCCATCCCATCCGCCACCAGCAGCAGGAAATCGTCTGTGTCACCGCCTGAAGCGCCCAGGGCCAGCGCCGCCGCCGCGTCCTGGTTCTCCTCTCGGCCCGCGGCGTCCGTCGCCGCCCCAACGGCGAGCCGCAACGTTTCGGCCGGCGCATCGCCGGCCCTCGGCGCCACGCTCACGATGTCACGATCTCCTCCATCTCACGGTCATCCACCCGATAGTAGCACGCGATTCCCTCACCGCTTTCGCCCCTGAATCGAGCCGCCAATTCCCGATGCTAAACTCGGTGAACGGTCGCCTCACGCTTGGGCGACTCGCTCCGGCCGACTACGAAGGAGACCCGTTGCCGTTGCCTCGTCGCCGGTTCCTCACCCTCGCTGCCGCCTGCGCCATCGCATTGACCGGCTGCGGCCTGGCTCAGCAAGCGCCCACCCCGGCGCCCACGCTCTCGGCCGACGAACTGCTGGAACTGGCGAGCCGGCGGCTGGCGGAAACGCAATCCGTCCATTTCCTCCTCGATGTCCAAGGTGAAACCTTCATCGACACCTCCCGCGCCATCCGTCTCCTTGGCGCCGAGGGAGACCTGCGCCGCCCCGATCGTGTGCGAACCACCTTCCAGGCCGAGATCATGGACCGCGCCGTCACGCTGCAGTTGATCACCATCGGCGAAGACTCGTGGACCACCAACGTCCTCACCGGCGACTGGGGCCCAGCGCCTCTCGAATTCGCCTACCAGCCCGATGTCCTCTTTTCCACCGAAGACGGCATCGGCCCGATCATGAACCGCGTCCAGAACGCCCAGCGCCTCGAGGACCAAGAGATCGCCGGACGCCCGGCCTACCATCTGCGCGCCACCGTCGATGAGGAAACCGTCGGTCCCCTCACCTACTACACCATCACCGGCTCCCCCGTCACCGTCGACCTCTGGATCGACCAGGAGACAAATGACCTCCTCCGCGCGCAACTCTCGGAGCCGCCCGGCGCCGAACGCCCTAACCCCGCCGTCTGGACCCTCGATCTCTCCCACCACGGCGAAGACATCACCATCGAGCCACCGCCGGCAGCGGACTGAACCGCGGCTTCCGTGACGGCCTCCACCCGCCGCGCCCTGAGCGCCGCCCTCCTCGCCGTCTTCCTCGGGGCCCTCGACCTCACCGTCATCGCCACCATCCTGCCCGGCATGGTCACCGACCTGCGCATCAACGCCGCCGACGTCGACCGCTATGTCTGGATCGTCAACAGCTACCTCCTCGCCTACGTCGTCGCCATCCCCGTCGTCGGCCGCATCTCGGACCTGCTGGGGCGCACCCTCGCCTTCCAGGGATCGCTCGCCCTCTTCGTCCTCGGCTCGGTCATCTGCGCCTCGGCCAACGACCTGACGGTCATGGTCCTCGGCCGCGCCATCCAGGGCGCCGGCGGCGGCGCCCTCTTGCCCGTCACCATGGCGTTGGTCGGCGACCTCCTCCCGCCGGGCCGCCGCGCCGCCGCCCTCGGCCTCGTCGGCGCCATCGACACGCTCGGCTGGGTCATGGGTCCCCTCTGGGGCGCCCTCCTCGTCGGAATCGGGCCGGGGCAGGAATCCTGGCGCTGGGTCTTCGTCGTCAATCTGCCCCTGGCCCTCGTCGCGGCCATCGCCATCGGCCGCTCCGGCGGCACGAGCCCGCGCCGGTCGTCCGACTGGTTGCGCCGCCTCGACATCCCCGGCGCCCTCCTCCTGGCGGCAACCCTCATTGCCCTCAACCTCGGGCTTTCGGCCGGCGGAGAGCTCGGCGCACCTTCAGGCGGCACGCGTGCGCTGGGTGGATCGCGCAACCCGCTCGCCGACTACGTCGCGCCGCTGCTCATCGCCGCCGCCGTCCTCGCCGCATTCACCGTCTGGCGCCAGATCCAAGCTCCGTGGCCCCTGCTCCCCGTGCGCCTCTTCCACGATCGCCGCTTCGCCGCGGCGATCGCGGCCAACTTCCTCGTTGGCGCCTCCCTCATCGTCGCCATGGTCGACGTCCCCGTCGTCACCTCGCTCCTCGTCGAGATCGACGACGTCAGCCGCGTCTCTGCCCTCATGCTCGCCCCCTTTACCGCCCTCATCGCGCTTCTGTCGGTCGCTGGCGGCCGCATATCGCATCGGCTCGGGTTTCGCCTCACCGCCACGCTCGGCCTCCTCCTGGTCGCCGCAGGCTACGCCGCCCTCTGGGTCCGACTACGCGGCGAGACGCTCCCCGGCATGGTCCCCGGCCTCATCGTCGCCGGCGCCGGCTTCGGCCTCGTTTTCGCCCCCATCGGCGCCACCGCCATCGACGCCGCCCCCGACGCCGATCGCGGCGTCGCCGCCGCCATGACCCTCGTCTTCCGCCTCCTCGGCATGACCATCGGCATCTCCGCCCTCACCGCCATCGCCGTGCGCCGCCTGCAAGGCCTCGTCGGCAACCTCGAAGCCATCGTCCAGCTCCCCAACGAAACCACCGCCGAGTTCCTCGCCCGTCAGACCCTCCTTCTCTACGAGACCGTCCTCCCCATCAGCCTGCAAGTCGTCCGCGAAACGTTCCTCCTCGCCGGCCTCATCGCCCTCCTCGGCCTCATTCCCCTCGCCGCCTTCCCCGCCCGCAGCGACGTATCCAACCCCTGACTCCCGCCCACTCATGCGGCACGCCACCCCCGTGCCATTCCGACGCAAGAGCGGCGTCCCCTACCCCGTGTCATTCCGACGAAGGAGGAATCTCGGCGCTGCCAGGCACGACGGTTCGCCCAGCCGACATCTCTCGCAACCACACTGCCCCACGGCACGACCCTGGACCCCAAACGTACAATGCACCCGAGCCAGGAACGTGTGCGAGCGGAGGGATCCATGCCGCGCCCGGTCGTTCTCGGGGTCGACTCCAGCACCCAATCGACGAAAGTTCTCGCCATCGACCTCGAAACCGGCGAGGTCGCCGCCGAAGGCCGCGCCCCCCACAGCGGCCACGACACCCAGCACCCCGATGAATGGTGGAACGCCCTCGTCGCGGCCACCTGGCAAGCCGTCACCCCCGACATGCGCGTCCAGGCCATCAGCGTCGGCGCCCAGCAGCACGGCATGGTCACACTCGACGCCGCCGGTCAGATCGTCCGCCCCGCTCCCCTCTGGAACAACATCGCCGCTGCCCCCGACGCCGAGCGCCTCAACGCCGCAGCCGACTTCGCCGCCGAGGTCGGCTCCCGGCTGGTCGCCTCCTTCACCATCGCCAAGCTGGCTCACCTCGCCCGAACCGCCCCCGAAGACCTGGCCCGAACCGCGGCCGTCTGCCTCCCCCACGACTGGCTGAACTACCGGCTCACCGGCAACCTCGCCACCGACCGCGGCGACGCCTCCGGCTCAGGCTGGTGGTCCCCCCGCGAAGGCCGCGACCGCCGCGATCTGCTCGCCCTTGCGATCGGGCAAGACGCGGCCCAACGGTTGCGCCTACCCGAAGTTCGCGGCCCCGAGGAACCGGCCGGAAGGGTCCAACCTGAAGCCGCGGAAGCCCTCGGCCTCGACGCCGGCATCCCCGTCGGTCCCGGCACGGGCGACAACATGGCCGCCGCCCTCGGCATCGGCGCCGCGCCCGGCGAGGTCGTCATCAGCCTCGGCACCAGCGGCACGGCCTTCGCCGTCTCCGACCACCCCACCGCCGATCCCTCCGGCGAGGTCGCCGGCTTCGCCGACGCCACCGGCCGCTTCCTCCCCCTCGTCTGCATGCTCAACTGCACCCGCGTCCTCGACATCGCCGCCGCCATGGTCGGCCTCACCCGCGACGACGCCCTCGCCCGCGCCGCACAATCGCCGCCAGGCGCCAACGGGCTCTTTTTCATGCCCTACCTCGCGGGAGAGCGCACCCCGAACCTCCCCCAGGCCACCGGCTCCCTCACCGGCCTCACCGCCGCCAACGCCCAACCCGACCTCATCGTCCGCGCCGCGCTCGACGGCGTTGCCGCCGGCCTCGCCTACGCGGTCGACGCCCTCGCCCAATTCGGCATTGCCGCCTCGGAAGTCACCCTCGTTGGCGGCGGCAGCCAACACCCCGCCTGGCGCCAGGCCATCGCCGACGCCACCGGCCTCCCCGTCGTCGTCCGCGCCGGCGGCGAGCACGCCGCCCGCGGCGCCGCCCTGCAAGCCCTCGCCGTCGCCCGCGCCGAACCGATCGCCGCCGTGATCCAACGCCACCGCCCGGAGATCATCGCGCACACCGAGCCGAGACCCGAGCGCCGCGTTGCATTCCGGTTTGACGAACGCCGCCAGATCATCGCGGAGATGAAGGCAACCGATCAGACACAGTCGCACTGCCGCTAACTGCGAGTCACGACCGTGTCATTCCAAGTTCGGTGTCATTCCGAGCGAAGCGAGGAACCTCGGCTCAGTGGAACGCCAATACCCTGAGAACCGACATTCCTCCGTCAGGATGACCCGGTTCGGGTCGGCAACGCCCGCTGCTCACTCCCGCTTCCGAATCGGCCGCGGCACGACCCGCGGCCCCATACTCGCCGCGTACCAATCCCCCAACCGATGACTCACCCCGACCACCGGCGCATACGCCTCCCGAAACAGCCCATAGACCTCGCCGTACACCAGATGCCGGCTCGGATTCGGCTCCGCCGGCGCCCCGTACCGCGCCCACCGCTGCGCCGTCTCGACCGGATCCAACCCCCGAATCCCGCACAGTGCCAGCAGCGCCGCCCCCATCGCCGACTGCTCCGTCGTCGCCAGCCCATACACCGGCAGCCCGAACACGTCGGCGACCATCTGGCGCCAGAACGGGCTTTTCCCGCCGCCCCCAGCCATCACGATCCGCTCCGGCCTCGCCCCAGCCTCCTGCAGCGCCGCGAACGCGTCCCGGCAGGCGAACGTCACCCCTTCCATCACCGCCCGCACGATATCGCCATGGTCGTGGTGCGCCGCAAGCCCCAGAAACGCCCCCCGCGCCCGCGGGTCCATGTGCGGCGACCGCTCGCCAACCAGATACGGCAGGAAGAGCAACCCCCGCGCCCCAACCGGCGCCTTCTCGGCCCAGCCCGTCATCCGCTCGTAGGCCCCCGCGGCCGGGAGCTGCAGCATCTCGTCCCGCAGCCAGCGCAGCGCCATCCCGGCCACCAGCGTGGCCCCCATCTGATACCACCCCGGGTGCTCCGGACTCGGATCGAGCGCCGAGCAGTACGCATGCGTCCGCCCGGCCGCATCCGGATGAAAGGAACGATCCGGGACCATCACCTGCGCCCCGGTGCTGATCGAAAGCAGCATCGTCTCCGGCTCGACGATCCCCGCCCCCAGCAGCGTGCTCGGCGCATCCCCAGTCCCGGTCACGACCGGGATGCCGGCGGCGATCCCCAACGCCTCCGCCGCGGCCTCGCTCACCTCGCCCACCACCGCATCCGACGCCTTCACCGGCGGCAGCAAGATGCTCGACACCTCGGCCGCATCGAGCAGATCGGGCGACCAGTTTCGCCACCGGGCATCGAGCAGCAGGCTCCCTGAACCGTCGCCCGGATCGGTCGCCAACGTCCCCGTGATGCGTCTTCGCAACTCGTCCTTCGGCAACAGCAGCCGCTTCGTCCGCCACCAGACCGACGACCGCTCCTCCTGCATCCACGCCGCCGTCGCCGCCATGAACCCGGTCGCCAGCGGGCTCCCCGCGATCCCGATCAGCCTCTCCCCCAGCTTGGCCGTGATCTCCGCCGCCTGCCGCGGCGACCGCTGGTCCTCCCAGATCACCGCCGGCGTCAGCGGCGCGTCGTTCTCCCCCAGAAAGACCGCCCCGTGCATCTGCCCCGCCACGCCGATCCCGCCGACGGCGCCCCCCGCCCCCAGCCAGCCGGCCGCCTGTGGCGCCGCCGAGACCGTCGCCTCCCACCACGCGTCGGGATCCTGCTCGGCCCACCCTGGATGCGGCCGCAGCGTCGGATACTCCGCGCTCCCCATCCCGCGCACATGCCCATCGGCGTCGACGGCCAGCGCCTTCACCGACGATGTCCCGAGATCGATGCCGAGGAACACGTCGCTCACCACAGCTCCCAGCCGAAAGCTGTGTCATTCTGAGCCCGAAGGGCGAAGAATCTCCGCGCCAAGAACCGATCGTGCCGGGAGCCGAGATGCTTCACTCCGCTCAGCATGGCACGACGCGCGGTCGGCGCTCTACGCAGGGGAATCGGCGCCACCGACAGACCTCATCTGCAAATCGCTGATCGTCTGACTCAGCGGAGCGACCGCCGGATACAAGCGCTGGTAGACCGACCTGAAGATGGTCTCGTAGACGGCGACCTCGTCCGGCTCGGGCAAGACGATCTGCCGCCCATACCGCATCGAACCAACGGCATCGTCGACATCCCGATAGACCCCGACCCCAAGCCCGCCTAGCAGCGCCGCGCCCAGCGCCGTCGCCTCCTCTGCCGCGATGACCTCGTGTTCCAGGTCGAACACCGCCGCCTTGATCCGCATCAACAGCCCATTGCGCGCGCCGCCGCCGATCGCCACGACCGATTCCGGCGCTGCCACCTGCGGGTACGCCAGCAACGGCTCGAACGTGCTCCGGCTCTCCATCGCCAACCCCTCGATCACCGCCCGCACTGCCACGTCGCGCCCCGCGTCGGCGGTCAGCCCGATCAGCGCCCCGCGCGACCGCGGATCGTCGTACGGCGGATTCGCCAGCCGCAGATGCGGCAGGAAGACCGCGCCCAGGCTGCCAGCCGGCACGCGCTCCGCCCCCGCGATGAGCTCGTCGTACAGCACCACATCGTCACCGGTCCCGAGCAACTTCCGCAGCCAGTCGATGCTCGCCCCCGAGGTGTATTGGCCGGCGAAGGCGTAGTACCCGCCGCCGACCACGTGCGCCCCTTGGGTGTACCCCTGCCTCCCCGCCTGGGGATCGGTCAGCGGCTCATCAGTCGGCAGGAAGAGCGCCTCCGCCGTTCCCAGCGAGTTCAGCATCTGCCCTGGCCGCGTCACCCCCGCCGCCAGCGCGCCGCAGACGTGGTCGTGCCCCCCGGAGGAGACGAGCGCCGTCGTCGGCAGCCCGGTCTCCGCCGCCGCATCCGCTGTCACGCTCCCAAGCGGCGTCCCGCCGGGCACGGCCGGGGCCAACAGATCGGGATCGATCTCGGCCTGGGCCAGTGTCCGCCCGTCCCACCGCTTGCCCCGCAGATCGAGCATGAGGGTCCGCGACGCCAACGACAGATCGGTCGCCTGCTCGCCACTCAGGCGAAAGGCGATGTAATCCGCCATCATCAGCCAGCGCACGGAGCGCCGCCACGCCTCCGGCTGATGCTCCCGGTGCCACAGCAACTTATTGAGCGAAAAGATCGGCTGCAACGACAGCCCGGAGCGGGCGAACAGCTCGTCCTTGCCGATCCGCTCGGCCAGCCACCGCGCCTGCGGCCGCGTCCGATTGTCGTACCAGGCGATGCTCTCGGCCGTCGCCTTCCCCTCGGCGTCGAGCAGCACGCCCGACTCGCCCATGGAGGCGACGGCCACCGCCGCGATCGCCGCCGGCTCAGGAACCCCGGCGATGGCCCCGCGTATCGCGCCGACGCACGTCTCCCACAACTCGTCCGGCTCGAAGTACGCCCACCCCGGCCGAGGCACGTGCGTCGGCGTCGGCAGCGACGCGCCCCCCACGGCGATCCCGTCGGTCCCGTACACGACCGCCTTGACGCTCGTCGTGCCGACGTCCAATCCGAGGAGAAACGTCACCCCGCGGCTAGCCCTTGACCGCGCCCAGCGAGAGCCCGCGCACGATGTAGCGCTGCGCCAGCAAGGCCGCGATGAGCGGCACGATCATCGCCCACAGCGTGCGCGTCCCCACGAACTGGTAATCGACGCCGCGCGTCTGCTCCGCACCCACGATGGCGACCGAGAGGGGCCGGTTCTGCACCGTGCTGGAGAACGCGAACAAAAACTCGTTCCAGGAAAAAGCGAGCGCCAGCATCCAGGCCACCACCAGCCCAGGCGCCACGAGGGGCAGCGAAATGCGAAAGAACATCTCCCACCGCGACGCGCCGTCGACCTGCGCCGCCTCTTCCAGCTCGACCGGCACTTCGCGGAACATCTGGGTCA
>CALMZR010000059.1 GCA_937870845.1 uncultured Chloroflexota bacterium | reverse complement strand
ATAGGTGGTGAGCACCACATCATAATCCGCCATGCGTTCGAAGTGCTGTTTGCGTTGCGTGCCTTGCTGCACCAGCACTTTCAGTGACGGCGCAAAACGCGCAGCCTCGATGCGCCAGTTGACCATCAAGCTGGTGGGTGCGATCACCAGGCTGGGGCGATCCATGCGTCCGCCCTGTTTTTCAAGCAACAGATGGGCGAGCGTCTGCACGGTTTTTCCCAGCCCCATGTCGTCCGCCAGAATGCCCGCCAGCCCGTAATCGCGCAGAAATTGTAGCCAACTGAGGCCTTGATGCTGATAAGGCCGCAGTTGCGCGTCGAGGCCCGTGGGCAGCGCGGCTTCGGCAATGCCTTTGAAGTCACGCAAGCGCCGCCCCAGTTCAAGCAGCCGTGCGCCGCCCTGCCATTCCATATTTTTTCCGGCTAACGATTCCAGTTCGGCCAGTTGTCCGGCCTGTATTGCAGGCAGTTGCAGGCGGCCGTTTTTATCCAGGTCTTTGTTGTAGAGTTCGATCAACGTGCTCAGTACATTTCTTACGCGCTCGATGGGCAGCGGTAGCAAGCGGCCATCGTCCAGGCGCGCAATAAAAGATTGATTCGGGGGCGTGTCCTTGAGCGCGTTGAGATCCATTGCATCGGGAAATTTCTGTAGCATGTTGATCAACACCGGCAACAGATTGAGTGGCTTGCCATCCACCATGACGCCCAGCTCCAGCCCGAACCAGTCATTACCGGCGCCTTCCTCAACATCCGCATACCAGTCGCCCACATCGTCCACCGGGCGGTAGCTATAATCTTCCGCAATGTCGACCAGCCACCCCAGCTTGCGCAGCGCGGGTACGCCATTGAGGCTGAAATCCAACAGGACGTCCTGCCGATTCTCATCTGACAGGGTCAAATCAAAGGTGCTGCTGGGCGGGACGTCAAAAATCGGCACGGACCCGAGCGGCGCGAAGCCGTATTCTTCCAACCGCCGCAGCGCTTTCTTTTCAGCCTTTTCATCACGCACCAAGCGCAGCAACACGCCGTCCTCGACGCGGGTAATGGCGGCACGTTTATCGCCCAGAGAAATGGCCTCTCCCGCATAATCGAATGACAACCGCGCCGACTCTACGATGAGTTGATCAGCCTCCACCTGCCAATAAAACTGACGGCGCACCTTCAGTGTTTGCATGAACAGGCGCAGACAGGGCGTGGGTTTGACGGTTTTGCGATTGACTTTGGCAAAGGTCTGCGGCAGGGGCAAATGCAACAGGCCTGGCAAAAAACGCTGTTGCAACGCTTCACGCGCCGCCAACGCCTGCTCCGCCGCATTGGCGACCACCTCGTCCCCCTCCGCCGCCACGGTGAACGTCACCGCCGCCGGAAAGACGTACGCCGCCGTCTTGCGCACCACCGCGCGGGCGTAGTTGAAGGTGAGCCGGGTTTCGCCGCGGCGGGGGCGGCCGAGCCACTGGGCGCCCTCGAAGAAATCTCGGGCCTCGGCGTAGCGGGCGAAGCGGAGGCGGTCGTCGGGGGAGAGGGTGGAGGGGGGGAAGGGGAGGGTGGTGGTTGGGGTTTGGAGCATGGCGTATCGTCCTTTCGTGGTAGGTTCGGAATGCCGTCTTCCCTGGTTCCCCTCACCCCAACCCCTCTCCCCGTGCGCGGGGAGAGGGGCTGCTGGGATCAGAAAAGTCCTCGTTCCGCCGGCGCCGGTACTGGGACACGGTGTTCGGGGTGGAAACAACGTCTCGCGGCAAGGCTCCCCTCGCCCCGCGCACGGGGCCGGGGACCCTCTGGGTGGCGGTTGGGGGTGAGGGGCGCTCGGGGAGACGGCCTAACCTATCCTCACACCATTCCCAGGCATCGACGGTTCTGCAAAACTGCAACTATGTCCACGAACTGCCGCAAACACCGCGACAACGTCCCGGCCGCCCGCGAGCTGCGCCCGCCAAACGCCAGTTGAAATCATCCTCTGGGACGCGCTGCGAACCCGCCGCCTGCACGGCCTGAAGTTCCGCCGCCAACACCCAATCGGGCCCTTCGTCGCCGACTTCTGCTGCCCCGACCGCCGCCTCATCGTCGAGCTCGACGGCGCCGTCCACGCCACCACGCAGGAGCACGACGCGGAGCGGGACGCCCTGCTGAAGGCGGAGGGCTACCGCATCCTCCGCTTCCCCAACGACGCCATCCGCCACAATCTCTCGGAAGTCCTTGAAACCATCCGCGCTACCGCAGAAACCGAACCATCACGCCCCACCCTCCCAATCTCCCGCACCGCCGGCTGGTGACGGCGTCAAAAAGCCCCTCTCCCCGCGCACGGGGCCGGGGACCCTCTGGGTGGCGGTTGGGGTGAGGGGTTCATGGGAAGAGGGGCAAAACCCTACACCACCCGCTTCCCCACCACCTCCGCCAACGTATCCAACAACTGCGGATAATTCCGCTCCGCCGCGTACAGCTCCACCGCCCGCTCCCGCCCCCGCTCCCCCATCGCCGGCAGCGCCGCGCGGTTAGCCAGCGCCCAGCTCACCCGCTCCGCCAGGCGCCCCTCGTTCCCCGACTCGATCAGGAAGCCGCCGACCCCGTCCTCCACCATCTCCGGGATCGCCCCGACGCGGGTGGAGATCACCGGCACCCCCGCCCGCATCGCCTCGATCACCGCGTACGGCGAATAGTCGAACCGCGTCGGAAACACGAACAGATCGAAGCCAGGCAACACCGACGTCATCAGCTCCACCCACGGCACCTCGGTGCGCACATCGACATTGCGCAACCCCGTCGCCCCCTTCGGCGGATCGCCGGTGACCAGCGTCAAGTGCGCCAGATCGGCAAACTGCTCCTGGTGCACCTTCAGCAGCAGGTCGCCCCCCTTGCGAATGAACCCATTCCCGATAAACCCGAGCTTCAACAGCTCCTCACCCACATGATGCCCATTCCCATTCGCGCCATAGTGGCCGTTCGGCGAGTGCCCGTTGGAGCCGTGGCCGAGGGCGTGATGGCCATTGGGCGAGTGGCCGTTGCTCTCGTGTCCGTGGCCGTTCGGGGAGTGGCCGTTGCGCAACCCAGTCAACGGCGGCGGCAACGTCACCCCGTTCCGAACCACCTTCACCTTCGAAGCCGGGATGCCATAGTCGTCAATGACCGAGGCCGCCGCCCAATCCGAAAACGAAACGACCAGATCGGCCCGCTCGAAGATGCGCCGCTCCAGCTCCAGCACCGGCTTCAGCAGCGGCGAGACGTGGTAGCGCGACTCCTGAAAGGCCAGCTTCCACGTCAGGTCGATCGAGACGACGGCCGGGATCGAGGGCGGCAGGTCGAGGATGCTGGTGGCCGCCGTCTGGGTGTGGATGTAGACCAGGTCCAGCTCGTCGGGGTCGTAGCGGCGCAGCAGAAAGCGGACCTGCTGCCGCTTGAACTGAAAAATCCACCAGGTCCAGAAATCGAGCCCGCCTTCCCAGAGGGGGAGGAGATGGAGCCGGCCCAGCAGTTCGGCCAGGTCGTCCATCCAGTAGAGGCGGATCAGCGTCGCGTCGAAGCGGGGGTCGCGGTCGAGATGCTCCTCCAGAAAGCGGAGGTGCGTCTTGTGCCCCATGCCGTATTCGACAAAGAAGAGGGAGCGCGCCGCACTCGGCTGGCGGGCAGCCGACGCCAGGACCTTGACCTCCGATCGCACTCGACCCTCCCTCAAAGGTCGTGTTGCGGCGCGTCGGATGCCGCCGCGGGCGCGGGCTGGCGTCCAGTCGTCCGCAGCGCCCCCGGCTGGCCTGCGGCCGGAAGCCCCCTGCTGATGTTGGACATGTCGACAGAGGGAAACCCCCTGCCCCGCAGCACTATACCCCGAATCCCCGGCGCTGTCGCCAGTTCCCGCGCCGCCACGCGCCCTCATGGCCCGATCCGATCGGCGCCCAAGCGTCTTATTGCCGCCTCCGGATACGCTTCACCCGCGCTTGCCCCTCTCAATCGCTGGAAGATAGCCCGCAAGTTCCGTGCCGTAAGGCCACATGGGGCTACCGGCTGCTGGCTATCGGCTGTTGGCTCCTGGCTGCTCATCGCGACAACCCCGACGAGCCCTCCAGACGTCAGCAAGAAGCCAACGGCCAACGGCCAATAGCCAGCAGCCCGTCCTACGGCAACACCCCCTCCAGCCGCGCTGCGCCCTGATCGCGAAACACCGCCAACCCGGCATACCACTTGATCCGATGCCGCGTCGCGTCCTTCGTCTCCAGCTCCCCGACGCGCTCCACCTGAATCCCGCCGTGCTCCAGCCCCATCACGCCGACGCCCTGCCCCAGCTTCACGCAATAGACCGAGGAGCAGACCGCCCCGCTGGTCCCCTTGACCTGGGTGTCGGAGACGAACTCGTCCACCACCAGCGGAATCCCGTCGTAGAAGAGCGCCCGCTGCCCGAACTGGTCGACGTCGACCTCCAGCAGATTCCCCGACGCCCGCCGCAGCGAGCTGAGCTTGCGCCGCGTCCGCTTGCTGATGAAGAGCGCGTCCGGCTTGCCGGGCTTCACCAGGTCGATCGCCTGGTCCATCAGATCCAGCGTCAGCGCCCCACCGTTCGCCCCGGCCGCCAGTGTCTGCCCCGCCGGGATCGCCTTGGTCAACCCATCGAACGACTTGGCGTCCACCGCTGTATCGCCGTTGTAGAAGGCGTCGAGGAACTTGTGCGCCACCGCGCGGGAGCGGCTGGCGATGACCTCGGCCTCGAGGTCGCTCGGGTCGGCGTAGGTCGCCTGGAGGAAATTGTCGACATCGGCGTCGCCGCCCATGATCTTCAGCGCCGCCGTCACCGTGGTGAACGTCGGCGTCGCCTCCGTCCACGTGTCGCCCACGTCGTAGAAGCTGGCCGCCGGCAACGTCGCCTCCCGGTTGTAGGTCACCGCCGTCCCGGTCACCTCCATAAAAGGAAGAAG
>CALMZR010000058.1 GCA_937870845.1 uncultured Chloroflexota bacterium | reverse complement strand
ATCGGCACTGATCCGGGGGGGCCGCCCATCCCTCCCGCCGGTCTCGCCCGCCAATTCGTGGCGTCAACAAAGTACCGGAGTGGGCGGAGGCGGAGGACGGGGAGGGGCTCTGCTGCGGCTTCGATCGGGTCGACGCGCCGTGCGCCGCCAGCGGCTGCTGCGCCGGCGGCAAGGTCTGCTGCAACGGGACGTGCCACGCCCCGTGCGCGCCGGGCCAGACCCGCAACCCGGGCACATGCGCGTGCGAGGGGGAGGAGGCGTGCCTCCAGGTCGGCAACGCCTGCACCTCGGACGGGGAGTGCTGCACCGGCGCCTGCTGCGGCGTCTGCGTCAACACGGAGACGAACCAGCGGCACTGCGGCGGGTGCGGGGTCGCGTGCCCGTCCGGTTACGTGTGCGAGGGCGGCGTGTGCGGCCGCGTCTGCACCGCCCCTTACGCGGGCGTAAACTCTGGCCCGTTCTGCCCAATCGGGGACCAGTGCTACTGCTGGACGGACACCACCGCCCCCTACTGCATGTGCTGCTCGATCTGCCCGGCGGGGACCCCGCGGGCGGGGGAATGGCCTTACCACTGCGGGGAGCACGACCGCACCTGCTGCTGCACCCGGTGCGTCGGCAGCGTGTGCGAGGCGCCCTGACCGCGGGCGGCCGGTTGATCCGGCCGCCGCCGCGGAGAACAGGATCCCCGCTCGTCGCTGGTTGGCGAAGGTCGTTGGCCCAAGGTTGCGCACATGGGCGGCTCGGTAAGCCCCGACTGCCGGCGTCGGGCTGGCACGCCCTAGTGCTCCGTCATCGATGATTTGTGGGGTCGTTGGCGAAGTGGCAGCGTCGGCCGATCGCGCCGACGATGGGCCCTGGAGGTCCCGCATGCGCCAAACCAGGTGCGCGGCGTATCTGACGGAAGCCGAACGCGCCCGGTTGCGCGCGCTGGTCGGCTCGGGTGTGGCCCCGGCCCAGATGCTGACTCGTGCCCGCATCCTGCTCAAGGCCGACCAAGGCGAGGGCGGGGCGGCGTGGGCCGATGCGGCGATCGCCGGGGCGCTGGAGGTCCATCCCACCACGCTCGCCCGCATCCGCCGCCGGTGTGTGGAGCACGGCCTGGACGCCGCGCTCGAACGCAAGCGGCCGGACCGCGTGTACGCGCACGCCTTCTCGATCTCCTCGACTCTCGGGAAGGCAATGGGGCGCGCGGCGTCTGGCGCGTCGCTGAGATCCCCGCTGGAAGCCTTTTCCACGCTGGAAGCCTTTTCCACCGAGAAGACATTGCGGTCACCGGTCAGGGTCCCCGCAATCCATTCGAGGGCATCGTTCGTGGCCGTCACGCTTGAGAGCGCGGGCGCAGAGCCGCCATCATGACGGGAAGGCGACGTTCCACTCCTGGGCCAGGATTTGCAGTTCGCTCCAGGTGGAGTCGGGGATGGGGACGCCGTCGCGTTCGCGGAAGGCGCGGTTCGCCAGCTCGGGTTGGCCGGGGAGGAGGACGGCGTCGACGCCTTCGGCGGGGAGGCAGCCGGTGACGGCGTCGCACTGGGCTTCGGTCTGGGCGATGAAGGCGCCGAGGTCGGTGAAGCGGGCGATGTCGATGGCCAGGATGAAGGGGCCGTTGACGCCGCGCGGCCCGTCGTGGACCGAGGAATCGAGGCCGGCGAGGCCGCGGCCGACGAACTGGGCGAAGAGGCTGATGCCGCTCCCCTTGTGGCCGCCGAAGGGGAGGAGGGCGCCGCCGGCGTAGAAGTCGGCCGGGTCGGTGGTGGTCCGGCCTTCGCGGTCAACGACGTTTCCGGCCGGGATAGGGAAGCCCTTGGCGCGGGCCACCCGGAGCTTGCCCTCGGCGATGCCGGCGGTGGCTACGTCGAGGCAGATGGGCGGCGTGCCGGGGGCGCGGGGGACGGCCCAGGCGAAGGGGTTGGTGCCCATGACGCGGGCGCGGCCGCCGAATGGGGCGACCGCGGGGCCGGCGTTGGCCATGGCCTGGCCGATCATCCCCGCGTTGGCGATGGCCTCGACGTAGGGCGCCACCCGGCCGATGTGATAGCAGTTGTGGACGACGGCGGCTCCCAAACCGTGCGCTCGGGCGCGGTCGATGGCGGCGTGAGCGGCGAGCCACATGGCCGGTTGACCCCAGCCGAAAGCCCCATCGATGATGGCGGTGGCGTCGGACGTCGAGACGAGGTGGGCGACGGCGGCTGGCTGAACCTGCCCACTCTGCACGGCGCCGAGATACATCGTCAGGCGGAGGATGCCGTGGGAGTCGTGGCCGGCGAGATTGGCGTCGATGAGGGAGTCGGCGACGATGCGGGCGTTCTCCGGCGGCGTACCGGCGGCTTGCAGCAGCTCGCAGGCGAGTTCGTGCAGGACCGGTGCTTGGACGTCAGGCATGGATCACCACATCCTCATGGCGAAAGCTGCTTTCGAGCAGCGTGCGTGTCTTGCGTCATTCCGGGCGAGAGCGAAGGATCCTGGCGCCAGCGAAGCGCCGTCTTGCGGACGCCGAGATACCTCCTTCGTCGGAATGACACGCCCTTGGCACGCTCCTTCGCTTAGGGAACACGCCTTCGGCATGCTGCTGTGGTCTCACCATTGCTCCCAGTGGACCATCGATTCCAGTGGTTTACGCGGCCCGGAGCGGAAGTCGTGGCCGATGGTGTGGGCGACCGGGATGAGGGCGGCTTGCGTGACATCGTCGTAGGGGATGCCGAGGAGGTCGGCCGCTTCGCGCTCGTGGCGGAGGTGGAGCGTGGTCCAGCAGGTTCCGAGGCCCCGCGCGCGGGCGGCGAGCATGAAGCTCCAGACGGCGGGGAGGATCGAGCCCCAGTGCGAGGCCTGCTCGCCGACGCCGGCGCCCTCGGTGCGCCCGGCGATGCAGGGGACGACGAGGACCGGGACTTCGCCCATGTGGTCGGCCAGGTATTGCGCGGAGCGGTAGACGCGCAGCACGTTCCGGCTGGGCATCGCTTGCGTCTCGGCGGAGTTTCGCGCGGCGATCTCCTGCAGATAGACGTCCCAACTCTGCTTGTACAGGCCCCCGAGTGCGCGCCGTTTCTCCGCGTCGGTCACGATGACGAAGGACCAGCCCTGCTGGTTGCCGCCGGTGGGGGCCTGCTGGGCGATGTCGAGGCACGCTTCGAGGAGCGGGCGCTCGACCGGGCGCGTCAGGTCGAGGCGCAGCCGAACCGAGCGGGTCGTGGTCAGCAGCTCGTCGGGGCTGAGGTCGAGCACTGCGGCGGACGTTTCGTCGGCGGTCAACTGGCGAAGTCCGTGGAGTTGTCGCCGCCGTCCGTGCCGTCGTCCGTTGGAGGCGTGGTCGGAAGTGGATCGGCGCGGGGTGGTGTGTCGCCGGGGTCGGGGGCGGGCTCTCCGGGATCGGTTCTGCCTGTAGTTGGCGTGGGCGTCGGCCGGGTCACGCCGAAGGGGAAATCCTCGCCGAATGGGTATCCGTCGCGCTCGGGGAATTCCAGGCGGGGGAAGGGGGTCGGGGTCGGCGTCGGGGCGGCGGTAAAGGTGATGTTGCGGGTGAGGATCTCGACGCCGTCGGGGCCGGTGGCGTAGGAGATCGATTCGGTCTGGTAGATCGACTCGCCCTCCGGGTCGACGTCGACGACGATGCCCTCCTCTTCTTCGTCAACCCGGTCGCGGTTGTCGAAGTCCTTGGCGCGGCGGCGGGCCTTGGTGGCCAGCGGATTGTCGAAGGCGCCGCTGCCGGCGTTGCTGTTGCCGCCGCCGTCGTTGTTGTTGGCCTCGTTGTTGTTCCGGTTGTTGTTCTGGCCGCTGCGTGGGGTTGGGGTTGGGGTGGTTTGCTCCGCGTCAACGTCGGAGCCCGCGCCGTCGGCATTGTCGTTATCGCGGTCGCGTTTACGGTTGGCGCGGTCGCGGGAGGAGTCGTCGGACTCCTCGCGCTCGACGTCGC
>CALMZR010000057.1 GCA_937870845.1 uncultured Chloroflexota bacterium | reverse complement strand
GGAGGGCGAATTTACTTCTGACTCACAATCGGCCGATGACTCCTCTGATACCGCCAGGCGGCGCCGCCGTCTGAGGCAGATGAAGGAAGCGCAGGAGCGTCAAAAGCAGCAGCA
The DNA here is from genome assembly GCA_937870845.1 of uncultured Chloroflexota bacterium. GTDB lineage: Bacteria > Chloroflexota > Chloroflexia > Thermomicrobiales > UBA6265 > JACCXM01. The sequence goes on along the minus strand of CALMZR010000057.1, from coordinate 4,209 downwards.
GCTGGATGCCACTGTCATGCCCTCGCTGGAGGAGCTGAGCGCGCGGCTGGAAATCTCGCAGAGCGAGGCCGCATTGCTGCAGCAACAGCAGCTGCAGGTAGAGACCAAGCAGCCCGGCACTACCGACGCCGCCACCGAAGCCGACGAGGCTAAACAGCTGCTGGCGAGCATCGATGTGGCCGTCGTCGGGGGCGCGACCGCGGCGGCGGCCGCCGCCGCGGGTTTTTCCGTGCGGCTCGTCCCCGAAACTCCGACGGCTGAGGGGCTGGGCGCGGCGCTGACTCGGATCGTTGCATCGGGACAGCGGGTGCTTTTCCCGAAATCGACGATTGGCCGGGATACGCTGCCACGTGAGCTGGAGAGGGCCGGGATCGAGGTCGTCTCCGTTGATGCATATTCCACGGAGCCCGAGACCCACGTCGACGGCGACGCGCTCGAGCTCGTCCGACGAGGCGAGGTCGACCTGATGACGTTTTCGTCTCCGTCGAGCGTGCGCGGGTTGATCGAGCTGCTGGGGAAGGATGCGGCGGCCGTGCAGCACGTTCCGGTGGTGTGCTCCGGGCCGGCGACGGCGGAGGCGGCGAAGGATGCCGGGTTCGCGGCCGTCGTCAGCGCCCGGGATCCGGGCGCGCAGGCGATGGCCGAGGCGGTGGCGCGGCTCTGGCGAACGAGAACGGACGTTGGCGAGACGCCCGGCGTCTCCCGGTTGACCGGGGTCAGCGCGGGCGTCGGAGCGATCGGAAGGAGCGGCGGGTGATGCGGGTGGCGGGCAACGGCTTCGAAGGCGCGGCGATGCCGGGGATTCGGCGCACGCGGCGGCTGCGCCGTAGCGCCGCGGTGCGCGACCTGGTGCGCGAGACGACGATCGCGGCCGAGGACTTCATCCAGCCGTTGTTCGTCACGCACGGCTCGGGCGTCCGGCACGAGATCGGGTCGATGCCGGGGCAGTTTCAACTCTCGGTCGATCAATTGCCGCGCGAGATCGAGGAGCTGGCTGAGGCCGGAGTCAAGGCGGTGCTGCTCTTCGGCATCCCGGAGGAGAAGGACCGGGAGGCGAGCGGGGCGTTCGCCGCGGATGGGGTCGTGCAGCGGGCGATGCGCGCCATCAAGCGCGAGAACCCGGAAATGCTGATCGTGGGCGACGTGTGCGCCTGCGAGTACACCGACCATGGGCACTGTGGCATTCTGGACGGCTGCGAGGTCGACAACGACCGCACGGTGGCGCTGCTGGCCCGGATCGCCGTCAGCCAGGCGGACGCCGGAGCCGATATCGTGGCGCCGTCGGACATGATGGACGGGCGGGTGCAGGCGATCCGCGCCGCGCTGGACGATGCGGGGCACGTGAATCTGCCGATCATGTCGTACGCGGCGAAGTACGCCTCCGCGTTTTACGGCCCCTTCCGCGAGGCGGCAGCGAGCATGCCGGCCTTCGGCGACCGGCGCTCGCACCAGATGGATCCGGCGAATGCCCGCGAGGCGCTGACGGAGATTGCGATCGATCTGGACGAGGGGGCGGACATCGTCATCGTCAAGCCGGCGATGGCGTATCTCGACGTGATTCGGATGGCACGCGACAGCTTTGACGCCCCGATCGTGGCCTACAACGTCTCCGGCGAGTACGCGATGATCAAGGCGGCAGCGCAACTGGGCTGGATCGACGAGCGGAAAGTAGCTCTGGAGACGCTGACGGCCATCAAGCGCGCGGGCGCGGGCCGGATCATCACGTACCATGCCAAGGAGGCGTGCCGCTGGTTGCGGGAGGGCGTCCTGGCGCAGCGGCGTCCGGTCGACGTGATGAGCGAGTGGGATGCCTGAGCGCGGCGGGATAGACGAGGAGTGCTGGTGAACGGTTTACCCGATTCAGGGTTTCAGCCGAGACCGGGCAAGCGGCAGTTCGTGAAGTTCACGTTCTTCAAGGCCGCCGCGGAATGGCGGCGGCTGGATGGCGACGAGCGGGATCGCCAGATCGGGCAGTTCGCGGGCGTCGTCGAGGACTGGAGCGGGCGCAATCTGGTGCGCTGCTATTCGACCATCGGCACGCGCGGCGACGTCGATTTCATGGTCTGGCACGTCAGCTACGAGCTGGAAGACGTTCAGGCGATGGCGGGCGAGCTGCTGGGGACGGCGCTGGGGGGGTATCTCGCGACGCCGTACTCGTATCTGTCGATGACGAAAAGCTCGGCGTATGTGGAGAAGTACGCGGGGCCGGGGGAGGACCGCGCAACGCGGCTGGCGCTGGCGCCGGGGGAGCACACGTACCTGTTCGTCTACCCGCTGACCAAGATGCGGGAGTGGTACGGGTTGCCGGCCGAAGAGCGGCAGCAGATCATGAATCAGCACATCGCCATCGGGGCGACGTACTCGTCGGTCAAGATCAACACGACGTATTCGTTCGGGCTCGACGACCAGGAGTTCGTGCTCGCTTTCGAAACGGATGAGCCGGGCGATTTTCTCGATCTGGTGCAGGAGCTGCGGGGTTCGGTCTCCAGCGCCTACACGCTGACCGACGTGCCGATCTTCACCTGCGTGGCCAGCACGGCGCGCGGGATGCTGGACGCGATGGCGCTCAGCCGGGACGCGGCGCTCGCCTAGCTGATGGCGACAACGCTCATCTGCGACGAGCAGCGCCGCGTCGTCCCGCCGATGACGGGGCGGCAGAGGTTTCTGGCCGCGGCGCGGATGCGGCCGGTGGACACGACGCCGGTCTGGTTCATGCGCCAGGCGGGGCGCTCGCTGCCGGAGTACCGGGCGTTGCGGGAGCAGCACGATTTCATGACGGTGGCGACGACGCCGGAGCTGGCGGCGGAGGCCACGCTGATGCCGGTCAAACGCCTCGGGGTGGACGCCGCGGTGCTGTTCGCCGACATCATGCTGCCGCTGGCGTGCCTCGGGATCCCGTTCGAGATTCGGCAGGGAATTGGGCCCGTCATTCCCGATCCGATCCGTAGCCGGGCGGACGTCGAGAGGTTGGGCTTCGCGCCGGCGGCGGGGGCGACGCCCTATGTGCTGGAGGCGCTGCGCCAGCTGAAGACGGAGCTGGGAGAGCGTGCGGCGCTGTTGGGGTTCGCCGGGGCTCCGTTCACGTTGGCGTGCTACCTGATCGAAGGGAAACCGGCGCGAGAGTTTCCCCGGGCCAAGGCGTTGATGTACGGCGAACCGGAGACGTGGCACGCCCTGATGGAGGCGCTGACTCGCGTCACGATCGATTACTTGCGAGAGCAAGTTGCCGCTGGCGCGGACGCGGTGCAGCTTTTTGATTCCTGGCTCGGGTTGCTCGACCCCGAGACGTACGAGACGATGGCGCTGCCGTACACGCGGCGCATCTTTGCCGCGGCAGCGCCCCTGGCGCCGACAATCCATTTCAGCACGGGGACCGTGGCTCTGCTGGAGAAGATCGCGGGGAGCGGCTGCGCGGCGGTGAGCGTCGATTGGCGGCAGCCGCTCGACGTGGCCTGGGCGCGGCTTGGGCCGAGCGTCGGTATTCAAGGGAATCTCGACCCGGCTCTGGCGCTCGCCCCATGGCCGGCCGTCGAGCGCGGCGCGCGTGACGTTCTGAGGCGAGCGAAGGGGCGGGCGGGTCACATTTTCAATCTCGGGCATGGCATCCTGCCGCAGACCGATCCGGAGACGCTGGCTGGCGTCGTTCGGGTCGTACATGGGGAGGCGTGACCGCGAACGCGGCGTGAGGGAAGGGCGATGACGGACGTGTTCGACGAGCAGGGCGACGTAAACTGGAAAGTCGTTTTGGAGAGTCTGGGCAACGGGCACGCAGTGGAGATCCCGTGCCAGAAAGAGCGCGAGTTCGTGCGGCGCGCGACGCAGGCGGTGAAGCGGGCCGAGAAGCAGGGGCTGGCGGTGGAGGTGTTGCGCGGGGAGACCGCGCTTCGCATTGAACCGCGGTCTGGCGCAGCGCGACCCAGCGAGTCGCCCGAGCGGATCTCCGAATCTCGGGAGGCGCGGCAAGAGGAGCGTGCGCGGCGGCGCGAGGCGCTGCGGGCCGAGCGGGGGGCGGAACGCGGCAATGATCGGTAGCGAAGTCTGACGCTACGGTGTCGTTTCGAGCGCAACGAAGGTTGGTGGCGCCAGGGGACGGCACAGCCCCGAGCGCCGAGATTCCTCCTTCGTCGGAATGACACGAGTTGGGCGCTGTTGGGGCCGGTTCGCGTCTCAGGAAAAGACGACGGTCTTGTTGGCGGTGACGAAGACGCG
>CALMZR010000056.1 GCA_937870845.1 uncultured Chloroflexota bacterium | reverse complement strand
CATAGGCGCCGTCCGCGTCCTGCGCCTCCACGAACCGGTCCAATTCGAACGGATCGCCCATGCCTGCGATCCTGCACGTGACAAGCGCCGCCGTCTCGTCTTTGCTGGCGCGCCCGCCGATTTGCGGGCCACAGCACACCGATTATTCGAAGGGACGGATTTCACCGATGCCGCCACGCATGTTGCCGGAGCCGACTCCGGAGACCCGCCATTTCTGGGACGGCTGCAAGGCGGGCGAGCTTCGCCTGCAGCGCTGCACCGCCTGTTCCGAGAGCTACTTCCCGCCGCGTCCGTTCTGCCCCAAGTGCGGCAGCCGCGACGTCGAGGTCTACAAGGCCAGCGGCAAGGGCGTGCTCTGGTCCTACGTCATCAACCACCGGCCCCGCCCCGACATGGGGACCGAGCCCTACGCCATCGCCGTGGTGAAGCTGGCCGAGGGGCCGACCATGATGACCAACATCGTGGACTGCCCGCAGACGCCCGAGGCGCTGCAGCTCGACATGCCGCTCAAGGTCTCGTTCTCCAAGCAGAGCGACGACATCAGCCTCCCCCTCTTCGCGCCGGAGGCCTGATCAGATGAAGTCGAAATCCGTTGCGGTCGTCGGCGCGGCCGAGACCACCAAGATGGGCGTGATCCCCGACCAGTCGGTGATCGGCCTGAACTACGCGAGCGAGCTGGCCCTCGTTGGCGATGCGCGGCTCGCGCTTGGCCAGCTCCTGACGGAGCTCGACCTCCTTGGGGCGCGGGCGGACGGCGACTGGGCGAGCCAGATGGCGATCGTCCGGGAGCAGGTAGACCAGGAGATGCGCGCGAGCCGCCCGGTCGCGATGGGCGTCATCGACGCCGTCCGGGGCGCGATCGACCGCGATGCGATCGTGACGAACGACAGCTTGATCCAGTACTGGACCGCGCGCCACCTTCCGGTCTATACCCCGCGCTCGTATCACATCCCCTGGATCTACGGGACGCTCGGGACCGCGCTGCCCTACGCGATCGGGGCCGCCGTCGCGGCGCCGGAGCGCCAGGTGATCGCGATCGGCGGCGATGGGGCGTTCGTCTTCACCTGCGCCGAGCTGGCGACGGCGGTTCAAGCTGAGGCAAACGTGGTCTGCATCGTCTGCAACGACGGGGGCTACGAAGCGATGCGCCGGCACCAACGCCTGCGGTTCGGGGAACGAGTCGTGGCGAGCGATCTCGTGACACCCGATTTCGCGGCGCTCGCGAGGAGTTTCGGCGCGAACGGATATTCCCTCGAGTCGCCAGACGAGCTTGGATCCGCCCTCACGGAGGCGCTGGCGGCGAAGCGGCCCGCCGTCATCGACCTGCCGCTCTCACTCGATCTGCCCTGGCAGTAAAAGGCTGGCCGATGAAACGTAGTTTCATTGTTTCAGGGGTGTGCGTCAGAGTTTTGGGCCGTTAGCTCGCGAAAGGAATTTGGCGGCTCCAAGCGGCACGTCCGCCCGCGATCACGCTGCTCAGGTTGACCGCCGTGAACCCACGATCACGATCGGCCAGACGCTCGCATGGAGCATCGCCGAGGTTTTCGACGATTCGCGTCCCTGTCGGCCGGCAAATCCGTTGCTCAGGCAAACGGCCCAAAACTCTGACGCGCACCCTCGTCTCGAACCAAGATTGACGTGAGAGGAGAAGTGTGCTTTACTCATACCAGAGGTCGGGTACTGCGTAGCGGTCCCCGGCCTTATTCTTTGGTCCGCACGGGCTTTGGTAGAACCACCAGCCCCGCCCCGAGATAACTACCACCGCGTCGGCGGAGCTTACTTTCGACAATCGTCCAGTCCTCCTTCGTCGGCATGTTCAAGACAAATCGTCCGATGGGCGACACCACCAAATCGGCCAACTCCATCCCCGCGACATTGCTCTGCTTTGAGCGGAGTCGAAGCGCACTAATTCGGCGCTTGATGGTCGTGCTTCCCAGAAAGCGGATTCCCTTCGTCTTCAGACTCTCCCAAGCCAGACCCAACTGGCGATCCAAAACCGGACTGCGCGTTTCGGCCACGATCTCCCCACCTTCTTCGACGTCACCGATGTCGAAACAGAATCGCTCGACGAGCACATCCAAGCTCAGCATATATGGATCGATGGCGGCTTCTCCGTAGCGCTCGACGTGGTCCGCCTTCTTGATGGCACACGCAACGACCGAGTACTCCAATTCACTCATCAGTTGGTTCAGCCCTTCATAGAAGCGATGTCGGAAAACCGGATCTTTGAGCTGCTCGAACCCATGCTTGTTTCGAGAGATGTCTGCCGTGTGGAGAATGAGATCGTCCCGACCGAATAGCCTAGCTTTGAAGCGACTGACGCGATCTTCCGGCTCCGCGCGCGCTTAGTCCTCATCCACGATAACGCCACCGAGCACGAAAACCGGATACTGAAGATCAATCCCGGTCAGATCGTGATTGCCCGATTCGTCCAGGAACATCACTTTCCTGCCCATAACTTCAACTATACCCCACGTGCATTCCCGGCGAAGTTGACCCAGTGGCAACGATGCATCACCCTGCAGCGCTTTGGCACGGGGTGTGCGTCAGAGTTGATACTGCTGGCGAAGTAAGATTTGAGCCTGGGCTGGTGCTCGGCAGACAGCGGAGACATCAGAACTGCCCGGAATCGCCCCAGGTGTCGGAGTCGCGCAACCCGCCGAGACCGCCCAATGCTTACTTCGCCAGCAGTATCAACTTTGACGCACACCCACGGCCGAGCGGACCATCGGCGTCGTCTCGGCGGGGTAGTACACTCCCGTCGCCAACGCGGGTCCTGGATTGCGCGGCCACGACGAACGCGCGCCGCCAACGCATGCGCCAATTGGGGGAGTTCGAACGGGAATGACGGACAGATTGGGAGCGGGCACAACGAAAGCCTGGGGCGGACGGTTCGCGACGGCTCCCGATGCGCGGTCGGAAGCGTTCACGTCGTCGATCACCTTCGACAACCGCCTCGTGCGGGAAGACATCCGCGCCTCGGTCGCGCACGTCCGGATGCTCGGTCGCCAGGGGATCGTCGGTCCGGCCGAAGCGGCGGAGATCGAAGAGGGTCTTTGGTGTGTCTGGGACGAGGTCGAGGCCGGCACCTTCGCCTTCGGACTGGCCGACGAAGACATCCACACCGCCGTCGAGCGCCGTTTGCGCGAGCTGATCGGTCCGGTTCAGGGGAAACTGCACACCGCGCGCAGTCGCAACGATCAGGTCGCGACCGACACCCGCCTCTGGACAAAGGGGGCGATCCTCGAACTGACCGCCGGTGTGGTGGAGTTGAGCCGGGCGCTGCTCGACGTCGCCGCCGCCCACCTGGACGCGGTCATGCCCGGTTACACGCACACCCAGCGCGCGCAACCTGTTATCGTCGCCCATCACCTCCTCGCCTATGTGGCCATGCTTGACCGTGACCTCGATCGCCTGCGCGATGCCTACCGGCGCCTCGACGTCCTGCCGCTCGGAGCCGGCGCCCTGGCGGGCGTCACCTTCCCGATCGACCGCGCTTCCGTTGCCGCCGATCTCGGTTTCGCCGGGATCACCGCCAACAGTCTCGACGCCGTCGCCGACCGCGACTACGTCCTCGACGTGATGCACGCCTGCGCGCTGATCGCCCTCCACATCTCGCGGTTGGCATCGGAGCTGGTCTCCTGGTCGTCGGGCGAGTTTCGCTTCGTCGAGTTGTCCGACGCCTTTACGACCGGCAGTTCGATCATGCCGCAGAAGAAGAACCCGGATGTGGCCGAAATCGCGCGGGGCAAAACGGGGCGCGTCTTCGGGCACCTCATCGGCACGTTGACCGTCGTCAAGGGTCTGCCGCTGACCTACAACAGCGATCTTCAGGAGGACAAAGAAGCGTTGTTCGACACGGTCGATACCGTCCTCGGCGTGCTCCGCGTCATGCCGCCGGTCGTGCAGACGATGCGGTTCAACCGGCAGCGGCTGGCGGAAGCGGCGGTCGCGGACTTTTCGCTGGCGACCGATGCGGCCGATCTGCTCGCCCGCAACGGCGTCCCGTTCCGCGAGGCGCACGAGGTCGTAGGGCGATTGGTCCGCCTTTGCCTCGAAGACGACATCACGTTTGCCGACCTCTCGGCCGAGGAGTGGAGTACGATCCACCCCGTCTTCGCGAACCAACGCCCGCCGATGACGGCCTGGGAGAGCGTCTCCGCCCGTGACGTGCCCGGCGGCACCGCGCCCGACCGCGTGAAGGCGGCCCACGCCGACGCCTCGGCGCAGGTAGACGCGGCACGCGAATGGTTTTCCGAACGGCAGGAACAGCTTGCCGCCGTCATGCGCCGGGGTTCGACCGGCCCGCGTCGACAACCGGTGACCTGATGAGCCTCACCATCGAGAGCAGACCGATCGTCGACGTCGCCGCCGGCGTCCGCGTGCGCTTCGCGCGGACGCCGGAGGAGTTCGCGGCCGTCGTCGAGTTGCGTCGCCGCGTGTTTCGCGATGAGCAGTCGCTCGTCGAAACCGAAGTCACCGACAGCGAGGACCGCCATAGTTATCAGGCGCTGGCCGTCATCCCCGACGGCGCCATCGGTACCGGCCGGTTGACACCGCCGACGGTCGCGCGTCCGGAGGCGCACATCGCCTGGGGCGCCACGCTCCCAACCTTTCGCGGCAGGGGGGTCGGCACCGAGATCATGCGCGCATTGCTCGCTTCAGCAGACGCCGCGCGGATGCCGGTCGTGACCCTCAGCGCTCAGACCCATGCGCTCGCTTTCTACCGCCGCCTCGGTTTTATCCCCTACGGGGAGCGCTTTCTGGTCCGCGGGATCGAGCACCAGCGGATGGCCCGGCGCCGGCCACTGTGATTTCCGGCCGGGACCATGACGCTGTTCAGTCCGATTCCATCGTGTACGGAACGTCGATCACGTTTGCCGGCTCGGGCACGTCGAACACCCCCTCCGGGTCGAGAATGCCGCCGCCCAACCATTGATCGAGACCGTGCAACGGCACGACCTCGTCGCTCCACATCCAGAGGTGATCCGCGATCCAGGTCCGGTCGTCGAGGTGGTTGGCCCGTTCGTCGGTGAAGCTCGGATCGACGATGCCCAGCGGCAATGAGTCACGACCTGAAAGCGCGATGCCCCGCCGCCGCGCGGCCGATTCGGTGCTTCGTTTGAGATCGCGACTCAGGATACTGAGCGTGTTGCACGTCTCGCAGTGACGGCACGGCGTTCGCTCGGCGACCATCGTGTCCGGTTCGATGAGGACCACGATGTTGCGCTTGCGCGGTTTCGTCTTGTTCTCACAGCGCGGGCAGCGAATGTAGCCGACCGCATCGGACGGCGTTTGACAGAGCACGGGGCCGGCGCCACGAGGAGAAGCATCGGGATTGGCCTTTGGTCCCGCATCGTAGATGCCGCGCAACCAATCGATAGCGCCCGGCGTCCGCTGCCACGCCGCCGTCAGGTGTCGCGCGGCATCGACGCCATCTCTGTCCTCGCCAACCATGTCGCCGATGCGCGGAACATCGGGGAGTGCCGGCTCCCCCAGCAGAAACGACGCGACCTCGGCATTGAATGAGAGGGCGTCGACGAGCGACCGGCGCGCCCAGAGCGAATCACCGTCCCGCCGGTATTTCAACAGCGCCTTCGCCCACGGCCAGCGCGACGAGATCGTCCCTGGATAGGCGGCGATCAGGTCCAGCGCCTCGGAGGTGCGGTCCGCGTCGAGCAGTGCGAGAAGCAGGTCGTGGCGTACCTCGTCGTAGTCCTCGGGATCGTACGCGATCACCGAGCGGAGATACGCGATCGCTTCCTCCTCGCGGCCAAGCATGATCAGCGTCCGGGCGAGCTCGGTGCGCAACCTGAGCGCGGA
>CALMZR010000055.1 GCA_937870845.1 uncultured Chloroflexota bacterium | reverse complement strand
TCTTCCGTCGGCTGCGCCTGCGGCTGGGCGGAGCGGACGGGGGGCTTGCGGTAGGCTTGCTTCTTCCTTGGCAAATCGTGCCTCCTGGGCTAGCGAACGGCTGATGATCGAAATCGGGCGGCGGGAGCGGCCGGACGGCGCCGGCCGGCTCCAATCCGTCATGACAAAGCCAAAGGGTCGAGGGGGCCGAACGCGTATCGGCGACTGGCCCCTCCTATTTTACGATGCCGGAGCGGAGATTGCCTCGCGCCGCGTTTCGCGCACGGCGCGGAAGCAATCGTCGCAATACACCGGCCGCGCCGGGTCGGGGCGGAAGCTCGTCTCCGCGGTCTGGCCGCAGCCGGCGCAGACAGACTGGTGGCGGCGGCGCGACCGTCGTCCGGTGGATCGATCGTCACCGCTTGGGCCGCTTAGGGAAGTGATGCCGCGCTCGGCGTCGACCCAATCGGGGCGGCGCGGGTCGCGGCCGTAGCGGCGCAGCAGCTCGCGGCCGCTCAGCTCGGGACCGGCGTCGCGGTCAAGGTCGCCCTCGTGGCGCGACGATGGGGCGCGGCGCAGCGACGGTTCGCGGCGGCGGGAGTGATCCCCGCGAGGCGCGGGCGCCGGGCGCTCCCGCTCGCGAGACGACTGCCGCGCCGGGGCGACCGGGATGGCGGCGGTCACCATGTCTTCCGCATGGCCCTGGCCGTTCCCATTCCCGTTTGCGCCGTGGCCGTTGGCGAAGAGCGCCTGGGCGCCGCGCCAGGGGACGCGCTTGATGGGACGGGTGAAGCCGCGCTCCAGGCGCCGCCACTTGGTGATGTCCTCGGGGCCGAGCAGGGTGATGGCCTGGCCCTGGCGGCCCATCCGCCCGGTGCGCCCGATGCGGTGCGTCAGCAGCTCGGGTGATTCGGGCAGCTCCAGGTTGATGACCTGGGCCACGTGGCTGACGTCGAGGCCGCGGGCGGCGACGTTGGTGGCCACCAGCACGGGGACCTTGCCGGTGCGGAACTCGTCCATGACGCGGTCGCGCGCGTTCTGCGACAGGTTGCCTTGCAGCGCGGCGACCGGGTAGCCGTCGGCCACCAGGCGCTTGGCGAGCTTGTTGACGCCGTGCTTGGTGCGGCCGAAAACGATCACGGAGCCGTCGCCGCGGTGGTCGAGCAGATCCTGCAGGACGCGCATCTTGTCGGCGCCGCCAATGTCGAAGGCGAGGTGCTCGATCTGGGCGGCCTCCTCCGGCTTGGCGGCGATCATCACCGTCTCGGGGTCGTGCAGGTGCTTGGTCGCGGTCTGCTTGACCCAGGCGGGGACGGTGGCCGAGAAGAGGGCCGTCTGCCGATCCGGGGTGGTGCGGGCGATGATGCGCTCCACGTCGGGGGCGAAGCCCCGGTCGAGCATCTCGTCGGCCTCGTCGAGGACGAGGAAGCGAACGCGGTCGAGCCAGATAGCGCCCTGGTTGAGCAGATCCAACACGCGGCCGGGGGTGCCGACGACGACGTGGACGCCGCGGCGCAACTCGTCGCGTTGCGGGCCAAAGGCGCGGCCGCCGGAGATCATCAGGGTTTTCACCCCACGCGCCCTGCCCAACTCGTCGACCACGCCGGCGACCTGGACGGCCAGCTCGCGGGTGGGGGTGAGGATCAGCGCCTGCACGGCCTTGAGCCGGGGTTCGACGACCTCGATCAGCGGCAGGGCGAAGGCCAGGGTCTTGCCGGATCCAGTCCGGGCCTGGCCAATGACGTCACGGCCATCGAGCAGGAGCGGCAGGACTTCGGCCTGGATGGGGGTGGGCGTTTCGATGCCCATGCCGGCGAGCACGCCCAGGGAGGTCTGGCTCAGCCGAAAGTCGCCGAACGAAACGGTGGTTTCGCCGGCGGGTACGATATGCGGTTCAGCGATCAACGAACTCATCTCTCTTCGCGCGACGCCCACACAGGATCGGGGCGGACCACTTCCGCCCCGCAGGGAAACGGCTCGAGCCGGTCAGTACGGCTCGACGATTCCCCGGCATCGCGAAGAGGGGGAAAGAAGGCGTACTGTCGCGCGGGCGATCCCGCGCTCCCTTTCGTGAACGGAGTATACCATAAGTTCTGCCGCCGCGTCCGGTCCCACGCAATCGGCGGGGAGACACCGGCCTTGCTCGAGGAACACGATTGAAACAATAGTCACGCCATCCTATGGACGCTCATGGCTGGAGCTCGTCTGTCCGGAGAAGGGGAGACGATCGATGCAAGCGATTGAAAACGAATATGTGACGGTGGCCGAGGCCGCGGCGCTCCTGCGGGTGGCGCCTTCCACGGTGCGGCGGTGGATCCGCGAGGGGGATGTCGCGGCGTATCGGCTCGGGCAGCGACGGATCGCACTGCGACGCGGTGACCCGGCCTCGCTCATCACCCCCGTTCGCGCCATGCAGGAGCGCGAGAGCCATGTGCCTGCCGGCGATGATGCCAAACCTCGACGCTTGACGTCCGAGGAGAAGCAGCGCGGGTTGGAAGCGCTCGATCGCATCTTCACGCTGAGCGAGGAAATTATGGCGAGACGCGGCGGCGAATCCGTTTCTCCGTCCTGGGAACTGATCAATGAAGCGCGGGACGAGCGCTCACGTCAACTGGGATGATCTGCATCGATGCCTCGGTCGTTGCCAAATGGTTCTTGCTGGAGGAATGGACCGATCTGGCGAGGGCGCTGCTCAGGGATACGCTCTTCACAGATGAAACGATCGTAGCCCAGACTCTGCTGCCATACGAACTCACGAACATCTTCTATCAACGGCTACGCGCGGGCGGATCGTTGTCGTTCGAAGAATCGCTGAGGTTCCTCGAGGACTTCTTGAGAATCCCCATCGAACTCCACAATCCGGTAGAGATGCACCGCCGCGCCCTAATCCTGACCAACGAACACGGCTTGTCGGCGGCGTACGACGCGCACTACCTCGCCTTGGCTGAGCAGTTCGCTTGCGTTCTCTGGACGGATGACCGGCGATTGCTGCGTACGCCGGAGGGCCGGCTCCCGTTCGTGCGGTCCATCAGCGACTACGCAATGGCGGGGTAAACGCAAGGACATCCGCTCGCGCCGGAGCCCGGCTCCCCGACGATCACCGGCGGGGCCGGCATGATGCCGGCCCCGGCTTTGGGAGTGTTGCGGGCATGGTTGCCATGTGGCGGCCGCATCGCCAATCGCCGCGCGCTGGCCGTGCGGGAAACTCGGGAGTCGATCGATCGTGCAGGAGAGAACCGTCATGGCGTGGCGGTTGCGGCGCGGCCTCCGGCCAGACCGCGTCGACCGCCGTCGCTTGTTGGGCGCGGCGGCGGCAGGGGTGGGATTGGGCGCCTTGGGCCTCGGGGCACGGGACTCTTGGCACGCTTCGACGTTAGCGCAGGGAGCAACGCCGGTCGCGCTCGACGCCACGCCAGTCCCGCTGGCGAGTCCCGCGACGGGGAGGTCCAGCTTCGCCGAATCGCCGGTGCGCGCGAGCCGCAATGGCCTGCTGGAAACCACGCTCGAGGCGCTGCCGGACCTTTCGGCCGGGCTGGGCAAGATGAGCTACGAGGGGAGCATCCCCGGCCCGACCTTGCGGGTGAAACCCGGCGGCCGGCTTCGCATCGGCCTGATCAACCATCTCGGCGGGCAAGACACCAATCTGCACGCCCACGGTCTGCACGTCTCGCCGCGCGGCAACAGCGACAACGTCTTCATCCACGTCGCGAATGGCGAGCGATTCGATTACGAATACCTGATCCCCGTCAACCATCCGGCGGGCCTCTTCTGGTATCACCCGCACGTCCATGGGCTCTCCCACGACCAGGTCGACGGCGGTCTGGCCGGGGCCATCATCGTCGAGGGTGGGCTCAACGACCTGCCCGGGTTCGGCGACTGAATGGAGCGGCTGCTCATCCTGCAAGGGCCGTTCATCGGGCTGCAAGGGCCGCAGTACTGGGTCAACAGGCAGCTCAATCCGTCCATCACCATGCGCCCCGGGGAAACGCAGCGGTGGCGCATCCTCAACGCCAGCGCGGACGCCTTCTACAACCTGGCGCTCGAGGGGCATCGATGGCGCCGGGTCGCGATCGACGGCTCGCCGCTGCCCCGGACGCAGACGGTCGATCGGCATTGACGATTTCGCGTACGACCCGCCGATGCTCACGATCCCGATCGGCACGACGGTGACGTGGCGCAACGCCGACGTTGTCCCACACACCGCGACCGCGCGCGATGGGGGCTTCGACACCGGCAACCTGGCTCCCGGCGGGAGCGCCAGTCTCGCGTTCACCACGGCGGGATCGTTCGCCTATTTCTGCCGGTATCATCCCTCCATGGCCGGGACGCTGGTGGTGACGTAAGGCGTCCGCCGACCCCGGCGCGCATCTTGCGACGGGGTTGGCCGCCAGAACGACGGCTCCCTCCTGCGTGGGAGTCCCATGTGTCGCGACGTGCCCGATGCCTGCCATGTGCCCGCGGCACGCTTCGTGCGGCATGACGCCCTCATCGTAGACTGATGGCATGCGGCAACGGCGGCTGCACGCGGGAACCGGCTGGGGAGATTCCCCGGCGCTTCCTCCGCCGCCGACGGGAGCGCCATGGATTGGCTCGGCCACGATCGACGCACGCGTGCCGCGTGGCTCCGCTATGGCGCCGCGCTGCTGACGGTGCTCGTCGCGGCGCTCGTGAGCGTTGCGGTGCACCCGGTGCTGGCGCCCATTCCGCTGGCCGCGTTTTTCGCCGCCGTGGCCCTGAGCGCCTGGTACGGCGGCGCTGGTCCCGCCCTGACCGCTGTGGTCCTCTCGCTTCCCGCCCTCAGCGTGCTTGTTCGGGCGCCGGTCGGTGACTGGTCGTTGAGCGGCGCCGATCTTTCGGCGCTAGCGGTGTTCGTCCTCGTCTCGGCTCTGCTCGTAGTGCTGAGCGACAGACGCGACCGGGCCGAAGCGGTGCTGCAAACCAGGGAGGAGGAGCTGCGCGGCGCACTGGAGCAGGTAAGCCGCGCCGAAGACGACCTCCGCGCCGCCCAGGAGCGGTTGACGCTGGCCCAGGACGCGGGCAACGTCGGCGTCTGGGACTGGGACGCCGCCACGGGCAAAACCTTCTGGTCGCCGACGATGTGGCGGCTGTACGACCTGGACCCGGAATCGACGGTCCCCGGCAATGAGGCGTGGCTGCCGCGGCTCCACCCCGCGGATCGGCCGCGCGTCGAATCGGGCATCTCGCGGCTGCTCGATTCGAACGAAGTCGAGTACCGAGACGAGTTTCGCATCGTGGGCGCCGACGGCGGCGAACGGTGGATCGAGACGGTCGCCCGGGTGGTGCGCGACGAGGCGGGGCGGGCGACGCGCACGTCCGGGGTGAACCTGGACGTGACCGAGCGCAAGCACGCGGAGGACGCGGGGCGGCGGGCTCGGGCGCGCGCGGAGGCGCTGGCAGAGGCGTCGCGCGCCATGACGGAGGCGAGCCCGGGGCCGGACGCCGTCTTCGCCGCAGTGGCGCGGCAGGCGGCGACGCTGCTCGGGGATCTGGCTGTCGTGCGGCTCCTGTCGGTGGACGCGGGTTGGCTGGAGGCGGTCGCCGTCGACCACCCCGATCCAGCGACCCGGGAAAGCGCCGCCGCCGCGCTGGCGGGCGAGCGCCACCCTGCCGACCGGGGGGTCAACGGGGCGGCGCTGCAAACCGGCCGCGCGCAACGCTTGAGCGGGGAGGCGCTGGCGGCGGAGCGTCGCCAGGAGCCCGGCCACCTCTGGCCGCCGTTGCCGGCGGCGCCAACGGCCACGCTCCTGGCGGCTCCACTACGAGCCGAAGGGCGGGCGATCGGAACGCTCTCGGTGTCGCGAGCGGCGGCCGAGCGCCCGTACCAGGAGGAGGACGAGCGGTTCCTGCAGGGGCTGGCGGATCGGGCGGGGCTGGCCATCGAGCAGGCGCGCTTGTTCGAGCGCATCCGGGCCAGCGAAGAGCGCATCCGACTCGCCGTCGAGGCCAACCGGATGGTGGCCTGGGAGTGGGAGCCGGCGGCGGACCGGATCACGGTCAGCGACAACTTCGCCGCGGTCTACGGCCTTCCCGCCCTGGCCGACAGCGCCGAGGGGTTCGCCCTGGTCTGGCCGGAAGATCTGCCGGCCCACCAGGAGAAGGTGGCGCGCATCGCGCGCGAGGGAGGCGAGTACCAATCGCAGTTCCGCATCACCAGGCCGGCCGACGGGGAGACGCGGTGGCTGGAGGAGCGCGCCGCCGCCTTGAGCGACGACGCGGGCCGCGTCACCCGCGTCGTCGGCGTCGTCACCGACGTGACGGCGCGGCGGCGGGCCGAGGAGGAGCTGGCCGCGAGTCAGCAGCGCCTGAGCGCGCTGCTGGACCAGTTGCCCGTCGGGGTCGGACTCACCGACGAGCAGGGGCGTTGGGTGCAGACCAACGCGATGATGCGCCGGTATGTGGGGGAGTCGCTTCCCTCCCGCGACCCCGCCGTGCAGCCCCGCTGGCGCGCGTGGGACGACCGGGGGGAACCGGTCGATCCGTCGGGCTGGCCAGGGGCGCGGGCGCTGCGTGGCGAGACCGTGCTGGGGATGGATTTTCTCTGCACGACGGCAACGGGCGAGGAGACCTGGGTGCGCGCCAGCGCTGCCCCCTTCCGCACCGCGGCCGGCGAGGTGACCGGCGTCATCAACGTCATCGAGGATATCGACGCCCGTAAGCGGGCGGAGGAGGCGCTGGCGGCCAGCGAGGCGCACGCGCGTTTCCTGGCCGAGGCGAGCGAGGCGCTGGCCGAAGCGCTCGACTACGACGACGCGGTCGAGCGGGTGGTGCACCTGGCCGTCCCCGCGCTGGCCGATTGGTGCGTGGTCGATCTCCTCGAGCCGGACGGCGCGCTGCACCGGCGGGCGATCGTGCATGGGGAGCCCGGCTGGGCGGCGGCGGCCGCTGAGCTACGCCGGCGCTACCCGACGATCCCGCCCGAGGCGGACCATACCGCGTGGAGGGTGCTGCGCTCCGGCCGAACGTGGTTCGACCCGGAGGTGGATCAGGCGCGCTTCGCCGCCGAGGCGCGGGACACCGAGCACCTGGGATTGTTGCGCAAGCTCGGGTTCGGGTCGGAGCTGGTGACGCCTCTGGCAGCGCGCGGGGAAGCGGTCGGGGTCCTGACACTGGTCTACGGCGACTCCAGGCGTCGCTACGGCCCGGCGGACGTGGCGCTGGCCGAGGAGCTGGCGCGCCACTGCGCGCTGGCGATCGACAATGCGCGGCTGTATCGGGAGGCGACCACGGCCGAGGCGAAGCTGCGCCGCCTCTTCGACGCCGGGGTGATCGGCATGATCGTCGCCGACCGCGAGCAGATCGTGGAGGCGAACGACCGGTTCCTGGAGATGGTCGGCTACAGCCGGGACGACCTCGACGCCGGGGGCCTGCGCTGGGCGGAGATGACGCCGCCGGAGTACGCCCACCTCGACGCGGCCGCCATCGCCGAGATCGAGGCGGGCGGCGCGTGCACGCCGTTCGAGAAAGAGTACGTGCGCAAGGACGGCTCCCGCGTGCCGATCCCGATCGGAACCGCCGCCTTGCATGGGACGTCGCCGCCGTGGATCGGGGCGGTGCTGGACCTGACGGCGCAGCGGGCGGCGGAGGAGGACCGCGCGGCCTTCGTCGACGCCGCCACGCACGACCTCAAGAATCCCCTCACCTCCCTGAAGGGTCGGGTGCAGCTCCTGCTGCGGCGCGCGCGGCGCGACGGGGGCCTGGATGCGGAGCAGCTTTCCTCCGGGCTAGCCGCCATCGACGCCGACGCGAGCCGCATGGTCTCGCTCATCGACGAATTGATGGACGCCGCGCATCTGCGCACGGGGCGGTCGCTCACCCTGAGTCTCGACGCGACCGATCTCGTCTCGCTCGTTCGGCGCTGCGCCGAGGAGATTGGCCGCCGCAGCCCGCGACACCAGATCGCCGTCGTATCGCGCGAGCCGGCGCTGATCGGCGTGTGGGATCCCTCCCGCCTGGAGCGGGTGGTGCAGAACCTGCTCGAGAACGCGGTCAAGTACAGCCCAGGCGGGGGGCGGGTGACGGTGCAGCTTGGTTGTGAGGAGGCCGCGGGCGGCGCGGCCTGGGCGGTCCTGTCGGTGGCGGACGAGGGGGTGGGCATCCCGGCGCAGGACCTGCCCTACGTCTTCGAGCGGTTTCGCCGCGGCGGCAACGTCGGCGGCATCGCCGGCGCCGGGATCGGGCTGGCCGGGGCGCGGCAGATCGTGGCGCAGCACGGGGGGACGATCGCGGTCGAGAGCGTCGAGGCGCAGGGCAGCGTCTTCACCGTGAGCTTGCCCCTCGGTCGTCACGAGGAAGGGACGCCCGCCAGCGCCGTCAAACGTTGATACGCTCTGCATAAGAGCATTGACATCTAAATAGGAGGTATGGTATTTCTATGCGCAGACGGATCGGCCACCTGTGAGGCCGCTGTCGTTCGGTTCAGGTTCGCTGAGGCGCGCTTGGATTGCGCGATGGAGGTGAGTACGATGGTCAGTCAATTCCCCTTCGGATCCGATTTTGTCCTCCTGCGCGACGCGATGAACCAGTTGCTCCAGGAGAGCTTCGTCCCCTCGGGCGGGGCGCGCTGGCCGAATGGCGGCTCCGGCGTGCGACCGCTGGCGCTCGACGTCTATGGCACGCCGGACGAGGTGGCGGTGATCGCCGCGGTTCCCGGCATCAACCCGGACGACCTGGAGATCACCTACGCCCAGAACACGCTGACGCTCTCCGGCTCCGTGCCGACCGCGGCCGAGAGCGAGCAGGGCAAGAACGCGACCTGGTACGTGCGCGAGCTGTGGCACGGCCGGTTCCGCCGCAGTGTCACCCTCCCCTACGAGGTCGACGCCAGCCAGGCCGAGGCCGCCTTCGAGCACGGCATGGTCCGCATCACCCTGCCGCGGGCGGAGTGGACCAAGCCGCAGAAGATCGCCATCACGGCCGGCGGCGCGCAGCGGGAAGCGATCGGGGCCGGCTCCGGCAGCTAGGCGGGCCGCCGCCGATAGGGAGAGCGGCCAGGAGAAAGCGGGCGGCCGGGCATAGAGCCCGGCCGCGCTTCGTCTCCGGCGGCCTTCCGAAGCCGAGTTGCGCTGCGCGCCGTGAGGCGCCGCCGCGCGCATCGGCGCGCTGGCATACGGTTCGGCGCGGCGCCGCGGCGGTCGGAGCGGACGCATGGAACTGGGCACGCGCATCCTGCTCGACCTTTTCCTGATCTATGCCGCCGCGGTCGTGGGCGGGGCCGTCGCCGCGCGCCTGCGGCAGCCGCCGGTGATCGGAGAGCTGCTGGCGGGCATCGTCATCGGGCCGCACGCGCTCGGTCTGGCCGGCGTGCCCGGCGCCGCGCTGATCGAGGCGCTTGGGTCGGAGGCCGCCGCCGAGGCCGCGCTGGAGGGCGCCTTCGCCGCGCTGGCCGAGCTGGGGTTGATCCTGCTCCTCTTCTTCGTTGGCCTCGAGCTGCGCCTGGACGAGCTGCTTGCCGTCGGTCGCCGCGCCGCCCTGGTCGGGTTGGGCGGGGTGGCCTTCCCCTTTGTCGCCGGTTATGGGCTGATGACGCTCCTGGGTTGGGAGCGGATCGAAGCGGTCTTTCTGGCGGCGGCGCTGGTGGCGACGAGCACCGGCATCACGGCGCGCACGCTGCGCGACCTCGGCGTCATCGGCAGCACGGAGGCGCGCATCATTCTGGCCGCCGCCGTCATCGACGACATCCTGAGCATGATCGTGATCGCGGTGACGGGGTCGCTCGCGGCGCAGGGCGTAGTTTCGCCGGCGGGCGTGCTCTTCCTGGTCGTGGAGGTGGCGGCGTTCGTCCTCTTCGCGATCCTGGTCGGGACGCGGGTCGTGCGCCGGTACGCCACATACGTGGCCGGCCGCGGCCCCGATGCCCTCTTCGCCGTCGCCATCGTCTGCTGCCTGGGCTTGGCCGTGCTCGCCTCGGGCATCGGACTGGCCCCCATCATCGGGGCGTTCCTGGCGGGGCTGGCGCTGGGCGAATCGCGCGACGCGCGGCGCCTGACCGAAATCGGCCTGCCGGTCTATCGCCTGCTGGTCCCCTTCTTTTTCGTCATCACCGGGATGCACGTCGATCCGGGGGTGCTGCGCGACCCGGCCGTCGCCGGGCTAGCCGCGGCCGTCACGGCGGTCGCCATCGCGTCCAAACTGCTGGGCGGCGCGCTGGGCGCGCTCGGGCTGGGGATGCGCTCGACGGCCATCATCGGGGTGGGGATGGTCCCGCGCGGCGAGATCGGCTTCGTGGTCGTGGCCATGGGGCGGTCGCTCGGCGTGCTGCCCGACGAGGTCTTGTCGGTCGTGGTCGTGATGAGCCTGGCCACGACCCTGATCGTGCCGCCCGCGCTCGCGCTCCTCTACGGCGGCGCCCCCCTGGCGGCGAAGCCGCGGCCCGAGCGGCCGTGGCCGGGTCTGCTTCCCTTGCCGCGCGGCGCGCAGTCGGGCGACTTCGCCGCGGCCGGCAAGCTGCCGGGGCTCGGGCACGATCGGGAGTCGGCGGCTGGACACGGCTACGACCAACGCGCCGAACGCTGAAGACAGCCGAGAGGGAGCCGAAGCGATCGAGACCGCAGGGGCGTCACGTCGGCAGCGGCTGCCGCGCATGGCGGCTCATACGAAATCCCGGTGGTTGCCGGGGCGGGGCCGCGCCGGCGAAAAATGCGAAGGATGCGAAGAATGCGAAGAATGCGAAGTGTGAGGGGGGTAGGGCGGCCGGCAGCCTTCGGCCGCCGCGGGGTCGCCCACGCGCCGCCGGCAACGTCCACCCGGATTCCATATCAGAATATCGTGTTGTCGTTGGCGGAATTGCTTGGGGATGATCTGGAGCACGTCCCAGTGCTCGACAATCTTGCCGTGTGCGTCGATGCGGAAGACGTCCAGGCCGGCGTAGTCGTGGTCGCCGGGCCCGTACTGGCAGCAATGGAGCACGACCAGATTGCCCTCGGCGATGGCGCGCTTGAACGCGACGCGCTTGCCGGGCTCCTCGCGGGCCATGCGCTCGAAGTAGGCGAAGAACGTGTCCTTGCCGTCGCCGACGTGCGGGTTGTGCTGGACGGAGACGTCGCTGGCGTAGCGGTCGAGGGCGTCGGCGGGGCGATTCTGGTTGAACATCAGGTCGTAGAAGGCGACAGCGTTCTGGGTGTTCCGCTCGGTGTCGCTCATGACGCCACTCCAGCGGCGCGCCGTTCAGACGTGGAGCGTTGCGCCGCCGCGTCCTCGACTGGCCCGCTCCCGTATCTCCACGATGCCGTCGCTGCGCCGCACGGGATATGCAGGTGGGTCGTTGAGCGCCCGGTAGCGCGCCGGGAGGGCCCGCACGTTGGCGAGG
>CALMZR010000054.1 GCA_937870845.1 uncultured Chloroflexota bacterium | reverse complement strand
CACGACTGGTTCGCGACCTCGAACGACATGGTCGGCTCGCAGCGGCTGATGATCCGGCAGAACCTGCTCTTCCGCCGCATCGGGCTCGGCTCGTTCCTGGGGCTCGCGATGCGCGTGACGATCAACCCGGCGATGCTCGTCTACCTGAACGGGCTCAACTCCTCCAAGGAGGCGCCGAACGAGAACTACGCGCGCGAGCTGATGGAGCTGTTCACGCTCGGCGCCGGCACCGGCGCCTACACGGAGCGCGACGTCCGCGAGCAGGCCCGCGCGCTGACCGGCTGGACGGCGGACTACCGCAACGGAATCGGCTGGGTGCGCTTCCGCTACCGGCGCGAGGGGCACGACGACGCGATGAAGGTCCTCTTCGGCAAGGCCGGCGCGTGGAACTGGAAGCAGGCGGTGCGACTGACGATCAAGCATCCGGCGCACCCGCCCTTCTTCGTCCGCAAGCTGTGGGGCTCCTTCGTCCCGGAGCCTCCCGACGAGGAGACCCAGGCGGCGCTCGAGGCGCTCTACGTGCAGAGCGGCTACGCGATCCGGCCGGTCGTGGCCGCGATCCTCCGCCACCCGCGCCTCTACGAGGGGCCGCGGATGGTGAAGCCGCCGGTCGTCTACACCGCCGGCCTGCTGCGCTCCCGCCGCGGCCGCGTCGCGGACGAGGACTGGGTCTGGCTCGCGATCCAGTCGGGGCAGCTCCTCTTCTACCCGCCGAACGTGTCGGGCTGGAACGAGTCGCGGTGGCTCGACACCTCGACCTTCCGCGCCCGCTGGGACATCGCCGGCCGGGCGCTGCGCCACTCGGCCCTCCACCCCGAGAAGTCGGCCGGGGCCGGCGTCCCCGCCGACCCCGAGAAGCTCGTCAACCAGGCGCTCGGCTTCTGGGGCGATCCGGCCGTCTCGGAGGCGACGCGCGGCGCCCTGCTCGCGTTCGCGCAGAAGGCGATGGCGGCGGCGGTCGCCGACGACTCCCGCCAGAAGGCGTTCCCCGTCATGACCCTGAACGCGCTCCGCCACCTGGTCGCGGTCAGCCCGGAGCTGCAGACGGCATGAGAGGCTGCCACCACTGCGACGAGTTCACGCGGGCGACGCTCGTCCGCCAGGGGGTCGCGCGCGCCGGCCGCGGCCTGCCCGCGATCGAGCCCGGCATGCCGGTTCCCGCCGGGACCGGCCTCGACCGGCGCGCGTTCGTCTCCCGCGCCGCCGGCCTCGCGCTCACCGTCTACGGCGCCGCCGCGCTGCACCCGGCGCAGCTCGACATGGGGATCGCGCGCGCGGCCGCCCGGGGCGGCGGCAACCGCGTGCTCGTCTCCATCTTCCTCCCCGGCGGCGCCGACTCGCTCTCGGTCCTCTACCCGGCCCTCGACGGGCGCTACCGGCGCCTGCGCCCCGATCTCGCGCTGAAGGGATCGGAGGGGCCGTCCTTCCGCGAGGACCGCCGGCTGCACTGGCATCCCGCCCTGAAGCCGCTCGCCGGGCTGCACCAGCAGGGGAAGGTGGCGGTGTTCCCGTCGATCGGCTACGCGCGCCCGGACCAGTCGCACTTCACCTCCCGCCACTACTGGGAGGTGGGCGCCCTCGACTACCGCGAGTCGACCGGCTGGCTCGGCCGTCTGCTCGACGTGATCGGCGACCCCGAGAACGCCATGCAGGGCCTCTCGCTCGACGGCAACCTGCAGCCGTCGCTCGCCACCGCGCGTATGCCGGTCTCGACGCTCTCCAGCCCGTCCGACTACCACTTCGACTCGCACAACGTGTGGGACGTCGTCGCGGAGCTGATGGGCGACGCCGTCGGCGCGCTCGGCGGGCTCGCGAAGGACCCCGACCCGTTCCTCGCCCACGCGAGCAGGACGGCGGCGCAGTCGCACCGGCTGCGCAACCAGCTCGGCCGGCTCGTCGGCAAGGACGGCGAGGTGAAGCTGAACGACAAGGCCGGCTACCCGGAGAACGACTTCGGCCGCCGCCTGGCCGGGCTGGCCGCGATGCTCGACCGCGGCTTCCCCGTGCGCGCGGTCGCGCTGACGGGCCCCGGCGACTACGACACGCACGCCGACCAGGCCGGGCCGCTCGGCGACGGGCTCGGCACGGTCGCGGAGGGCCTGGCGGCGTTCCAGCGCGACCTCGAGCGGCGCGGGCTCGCCCGCCGCGTGCTCACGTTCGTGTGGTCGGAGTTCGGACGGCGCGCCGAGCAGAACGCCGACGGCGGCACCGACCACGGCGCCGCCGGCACCGCCTTCCTGATCGGCTCGAGCGTGCGCGGGCGGATGGTCGGCGAGTGGTCGGGCCTGCAGCGGCTCGACAGGGACGGCAACCTGCGCGCCACCTCCGACTTCCGCGCCGTCTACAGCTCGCTGCTGGAGCAGTGGTTCGACGTCGACGCGGAGCGGATCGTCCCCGACGCCAGGAAGCTGCCGCGGCACCGGCTCGTCGCATGAGAGCCCTCGCGCTGCTCCTCGCGCTCGCCGCCGCGGGCGCCCTGCTCGGCGCCGCGCAGGGGGCGCCGGCGCCGCAGCGGATGCAGGTCACCGAGGACGAGTGGTCGCTCGCGCTCTCGCGCCAGCGCCTGCGGCCGGGGATCGCCCTGATCGAGGTGTTCAACCTCGGCCAGGACGCGCACGACCTCGTGCTGCAGCGGCGCGCGCCCGGCGCGCGGGCGGTGCGCGTCCCCAGGCTCGACTACTTCCAGCGCAGGACAATCCGGGTCAGGCTCGCCGCCGGCACGTACGCGCTCTGGTGCTCCCTGCCGCGCCACCGCGAGCGCGGCATGTCCGCCACCCTGCGCGTGCGGTGACGGCAGGGGCGGCGGCGGCGCGATCGAATCGAGCGGCGATGGCGACCCCCGCGTACACCGGCCCCTTCGGCAAGGCGCAGGCCGAGCGGCTGCTCTGGCGGGCCGGCTTCGGCCCGCGCCCGGGCGAGGCGGCGCGGCTCGCGAAGCTCGGCCTCGACGAGGCCGTCCGCTCGCTCGTCCGGCCCGGCCCGGAGAAGCTCGTCGGGCCGGAGCCGAAGGAGGACCGGGGGCGGCCGCTCGCCCCCGTCGACGCGTACGGCCACGACCACCTCTGGTGGCTCGACCGGATGGTGCGCACCTCCCGCCCGCTCGTCGAGCGGATGACGCTCGTCTGGCACGACTGGTTCGCGACCTCGAACGCGGGCGTCGGCTCGCAGCGGCTGATGCTGCAGCAGAACGCGCTCCTGCGCCGGCACGCGCTCGGCTCGTTCAGGGAGCTGCTGCTCGCCCTCACCGTCGACCCGGCGATGCTGCTCTGGCTCTCCGGCACCGAGAACACGCGCCGCTCTCCGAACGAGAACTACGCGCGCGAGCTGATGGAGCTGTTCACGCTCGGGGAGGGGAACGGCTACACCGAGCGCGACGTGCGCGAGCAGGCGCGCGCGCTCACCGGCTGGCGCTACACGTGGCGCCGCGGCGCCGGCGCCGTCGACTTCCGCTTCGACCGCGAGCGCCACGACCCCGGCATGAAGGTGATCTTCGGCCGGCGCGGCACCTTCGACTGGCGCGACGCCTGCAACCTCTGCCTGCAGCACCCGCGCCATCCGCGCTTCCTCGTCGAGAAGCTCTGGGGCGCGTTCGTGCCCGTCCCCCCGGACGAGGCGACGCGCGCCGAGCTCGAGCGCCTGTACCGGACGGACTACCGCGTGCGCCCGGTGCTGGAGGCGATCCTCCGCCACCCCGCCCTCTACACCGGGCCGCGGATGGTGAAGCCGCCCGCCGTCTACCTGGCCGGGCTGCTGCGCGGGCTCGGCCGCGGGGTCGACACCGCCTCCTGGGTGTGGCTCGGCGGCATGGCCGGGCAGCGGCTCTTCTACCCGCCGGACGTCGCCGGCTGGGACGACGGCCGCTGGCTCGACACCGCGACCTTCCGCGGCCGCTGGGCGGTCGCCAACTACGCGCTCAGCCCCTACTCGCTCTCCGACCGCAGGGGGCCGACGGTGCCGAACGACCCGGAGGCGATCGTCGCCGGCGCGTTGCGCGTGGTCGGCGAGCCGACGATCCGGCCGGAGACGCGGGAGCTCCTGCTCCGCTTCGCGCGCTCCTCGCTGGCCGGGGCGCGCACCGGCTGGAAGGCGAAGGCGTACCCGCCGCTCGTCGCCAACGCCGTGCGCCAGCTCCTCGTCACCTCCCCCGACTACCAGACCTGCTGATGGCCCGCTGCTGCTCCGACTACACGCGCAGCGCCCTGCTGCGCCGCGGCGTCGCCGAGGCCGGCCTGGGTCTGCCCGGCGTCGAGCCGGGCATGCCGCTGCCCGCCGGCAGCGGCCTGACGCGGCGCCGGCTGCTCGCCCGCTCGCTCGGCCTCGCGCTCGCCGTGTACGGCGGCTCGTCGCTGCGGCCGGAGGCGTTCGAGGCCGGCATCGAGGCGGCCGCGGCGGCGGGCGCGCCGGAGCGGGTGCTCGTCTCCGTCTTCCTCGACGGCGGCGCCGACGCGCTCTCGATGCTCTTCCCGGCCGAGGACCCCCTCTACCGCTCGCTCCGGCCCCGGCTGGCGCTGCCGGCCGACCAGGGGACGCCGTTCGCCGAGGACGGCCGCCTGCGCTGGCACCCCTCGCTCGGCGCCCTGGCCACCCTCCACGGGGAGGGGAAGCTGAGCGTCGCGCCCGGGATGGGCTACACGACGCCCAACCAGTCGCACTTCACCTCCCGGCACTTCTACGAGGTCGGGGCGACGAGCGTGCGCACCCGCACCGGCTGGCTCGGCCGCTACCTCGACCGCGCCGGCACGCCCGACAACCCGCTGCAGGGGCTCTCCCTCGACAGCCGCCTGCAGCCGGCGCTCGCGACGGCGAAGCTGCCGACGGCGGCGATCGACGGCCCCGACCGCTACGACTTCTGGACGCGCGGCGTCTGGGGCGAGGTCGCCGAGCGCATGCTGGCCGCCATCCGCGACCTCGGCACGCTGCCCCACCGGGGCGACCCCGGCCTCGAGGCGGCCGCCGACGCCGCCCTCCAGTCGCACCGCCTGCACGGCCAGCTCGCGCCGTTCCGGCCCAAGGAGGGCTCGACCGGGATCCCCTCCCCCGTCCCCTACCCCGCCTCCGAGGACGCCTTCCCGCGCCGGCTCGCCGGGCTGGCGGCGATGCTCGCCGCCGGGCTGCCCGTGCGCGTCGTCGCCCTGCGCGCCCCCGGCATGTACGACACCCACGACAGCCAGCCCGCCGAGCTGGCGGAGGCGCTGCGGCTGACGGCCGAGAGCCTGCTCGCCTTCCAGCGCGACCTGGAGGCGCGCGGCCTCGCCGACCGCGTGCTCGTCCACGTCTGGTCGGAGTTCGGGCGGCGCGCGCGCGAGAACGGCTCCGACGGCACCGACCACGGTGCCGCCGGCATCGGCCTGCTGCTCGGCTCCCGCGTCACCGGCCGCCTGATCGGCGAGTTCCCCGGGCTGCAACGCCTCGACGAGCACGGCAACCTGCGGGCGACCAGCGACTTCCGGGCGCTCTACTGCGCGATCCTCGAGCAGTGGCTGGGCGCGGACGCGGAGGCGATCGTGCCCGGCGCCCGCGGCTTCCAGCGCCCGCAGCTCCTGCGCGCCTGACGGCGCTCCTGCGCGTTCCCTCGCACGAGGGATATCGCCCGGACGCCGGGCGCGTTCACTGAGTCCACCGGGCGGCGCCCAGACCCCGCCGTCCGCCAAGCGGCAGCGGAGGTCGAGGGTGAACTGCGGCAGGCACGGCCGGTCGTCGGCGACCGGCGCGATCACGGGCGGGCAGGCGTGGCGCCGGCGCTGATCCTGGCGCTGGCGCTCGTGGCGCTCGCGGTCGACGGCGGGCGGTGGCCCTCGCGGGCCGAGCTGGCGCGCGCGCTCGAGGAGGGCCCGCGTCCCCGGCCTCGCCGGCGCCGCGGCGGGCTGCTCGAGCTCGACGCGATCTACCGCGCGACCGAGCGCCGGCTCGGGCGCACGACGGCGTGGCGCCTGGCCGAGCGCCTGGGCGAGCGGGCCGGCGTCCGCTCCAGCCCCGCCGAGACCCTCCTCTCCTCGGCCGGCGCCGGGATCGGCCTCGCCGTGGCCGCGGCGGCGGCGGGCCTCACGGGGCCGCCGGTGGCCCTCGCCCTGCTCGCGGGGGCGGGTGCGCTGCCGGCCGTCCTGCACGTGCGGGGGCGGCGCCGGGCGGCGGCCGCCTGCGGGGCGTCTACGCCGCCGGCGCGGCCTCCCCGGAGCGCTCCTTCCTGGGCGCGCCGTGCTCGGCGACGCACGCGTTCAGCAGCCGCCGGAGGAGGTCGTTGAGGACGCGCTTCTCGTCCTCGTCGAGCGCGGAGGCGACGAGCGCCTCCTTCTCGGCCTGCACGGCGACGGTCTCCTCCCAGAGCTTCCAGCCCTGCTCGGTGAGCTCGATCTGGAGCGCGCGCCGGTCGCTCGGGTCGGGGAGGCGACGGATCAGCCCGGCGCGCTCCATCCGGTCGAGGCGGTTCGTCATCGCGCCGCTCGAGAGGTCGAGCCAGCGGGAGAGCCTGCCGGGCGATACGCGGTAGGGCGGTCCGGAGTAGCGAAGCGCCCCGAGCGCCTTCCACTCACCCCACGAGAGGTCGTAGCGGGAGAGCGTCTCGTTCATGCTACGGGCGAGGTACTTCTCGATCGTCTGGATGCGCTCGACGATCCCCTCGGTGAGCAGGTCGAGGGTCGGCAGCTCGCGCGCCCACACCTCGAGCTTGCGGTCGACGTCGTCGCGCTCGCTGGCCGGCTCGCCGCCCATCGGTCGGATTGTCGCCTTCGAGTTTCTTGACGTCAAGGCATTCGTCGCGATAGAGTTGAGCTCGAACTACTTGAGGTCGAAATAGTTCGTGGGAGAGATAGCGGTCGAGAGGAGGGCGCGGATGCTCGTTTTCGGACCGGAGGTGACGGGAGCGGTCGCCGCCGAACCATGTGCGGCGGTTGCGCGAGACGGCCACGCTGCCGGGCGGGCGCGTGCGGCGGCGGCTGGGCGGGCTCCTGATCGCGGCCGGCGGCCGCCTCCACCCGGAGGCGCCGGCGCTGCGGCGAGGTGCGAGCCCCTGCGAGGGCTCGCACCTCGCCCTCGAGGCCTAGCAGGAGGCCGTGCGGGCGTACCGGCCGGTGCGCGCGGAGGCGTTCCCGGCCGCGTCCTCGGCCCGGACGGAGACCCAGTACCACGTGCCGCACGAGAGGCCGGCCAGCGTCGTCGCGGTGGACGTGGTCGTCAGCACCGCGGTCGACCAGCGGTAGACGCGGTAGCGCGCGACGCCGACGTTGTCGGTCGAGGCCGTCCAGCGCAGGGTGAGCGACGTCCGTCCGGCGGTCGCCGTCAGCCCGGTCGGCGCCGTCGGAGCCTGCGTGTCGCCGCCCGGCGGCGGAGGCGGCGGAGGCGGCGGAGGCGGCGGAGGCGGCGGCGACGTCGAGCAGGCCGCGGTCGCGACGGTGACCGACGCCTTGCCCGAGCGGTTGCCGGCCGCGTCGACCGCGTCGACGGAGACCGCGTACGAGCTGCCGCAGGAGAAGCCGGAGACGGTCGCCGAGGTGCCGCCGAGGTTGCCGATCCGGCTCGCGCCCACGTAGAGCCCGTAGCCGGTGACGCCGACGTTGTCGCTCGAGGCGCTCCAGCGCAGGCTCGCCGTCGTCTGCGTCACGCCGGTCACCGTCAGGCCGGCGGGCGTCGTCGGCGCCCAAATGATCGAAGGTGTCGGCCTCGCCGCGATATTCGAGCGTCGCCGCCGCACTCGCCATAGGAACCGGCTTGCCAGGATTGGCAAGGGCGAGCTTGCGATAGAGTTGCGGCAGCACTTCATCGAAAGAACCGCCGCCGCTGTCGGCCGCAGTAAGCGTCGCCGCCGCCCCCATCCAGTCCGCCAGATCCTGCAGCTCCGGCATCAGCTCGGGCGAGGTGAAGATATGGAGCAGCGCGTCGTCGTCGCAATGCAGGTCGAGAACGAATTCGGCGTCGTGGGCTTCCTTGAGCACAAGCAGGCGCCATTGCTCTGCCGCGGTTCGCGGCGACTGGGCGTCGATCCATTCCGCCACCGTCTTGCGGATGAGGTTGACGTTGAAACGCTCGTCGTCGCTCAGCCGTCCGGCCAGCTGGCTGCGTATGGCGGCGAACAGATCGGGCCAGCGCCGGTTGTAGTTGAGGCCGGTATTGAGGTCGTAACGGCCGATATGGTGGCGCAATGACAGGTTGGTCATCCCGAGCGGGTTGGCGCCGATGACGTGGTAGATCTTGACCTCGCCGTCGGCCATGTGCTGGTCGATGTAGTTCGGGATCTTGTTGCCTTCGAAGGTGTCGGTCGCCAGATCGAGCGGGTAGTCGGCGCCGCCGGCGTACCCCTCCTGGTGGCCGCCGGCGCGGGTGATGCCGCGCCCCGGCTGCCCCGTCGAGCCGGTCAGCAGCGCCAGATTCCCCAGTGAGCCAATCGTCTCGTAGTTAATGCTCCAGGTCGCGCCCTTCTCGAACGTCAACAGCGTCTTGCGCGGCGTGCCGTCGTCGTTCGGCATCGCGATCAGTTCCGTGGCGCGCTCGATCTTCTCGGCGGGGACGCCGGTGATGCGCGCCGCGTTCTCCAAGGTGTAGGCGTCCATTCGCTCGACGTAGGCCCGGTAGTCATCGAAGGTCGCCGCCCACTTCTTGCGCCGCCACGCCTCTTCCTGGGCGATGTCGTCGGCGCTGGCGGTGTTGGCGTCGATGAAGGCGCGGTCTTCCCAGCCGCGGTCGAGGATGTGGCGGGCGATGGCCCCAGCCAGCACCACGTCGGTGCCGGGCACGAGTTGCAGATGCACCCCGGCGACGGCCGTCTCGGCGTAGGCGGCGGTGAAGGTCTTGCGCGGGTCGACGACCACCATTGGCGCGGCGGCCGGCACAATGTGCTCGGCGAAGTAGACGTCCTGGCACTCGTAGAGGTTGGCCCCCCAGGCGACCACCGTCTGCGCTTCCAGCCCGTCCTCGTAGGCCGTCCCCCACGTCTCCAGCCCGATGTCGGAGAGCGCGGTCGTCTCGCCCCCCATCGAGGCTCGGTTGTGGATCGCTCCGTTCGGGGTGCCGATGTCGCCGAAGTAGAACTTCGTGATCGGGTAGGTGTTCTCGTAATACTGGTAGGCGTAGAAGCGGATCGCCATCGCCGGCCCGCCGTACTGCTCCTTGGCATAGCCGATCGTCTCGGCCATGATCTCGATCGCCGCGTCCCAGGAGATCGGCTGCTGGGCGCCGGCCAGCTTGATCAGGGGGAACTGCAAGCGGTCGTAGGTCGGCCCGTACGGCGACCAGATCCCCTGGGCGTTGGAGCCGCCGCGCGGCGAGTGGTTCCCCTTGTTCACGACGCACTCGCGGTCGGGCACGAGGGCGACGTTGTAATCGTTGCCGTCGGCGCGGCGGATCACGTTGTACATCGAGGGCGCGATCCACTGCCCGGCGAGCGGCCCCACCGGGTAGTCCGCCCCGAGCGCGTTGCCTGCCGCATCCGGCGTGCCGTTCGGCCCCGAGGCCGGCCAGACGTAGCTCTTGTAGCCGCAACCGACGATGCAGTATTGGCACGACATCGTCTTCACTTCGGCGTCGGCCGGCGGCAGGGGAATGAAGTCTCGCGTCGCCATGATTACCCCTCCTTCGCCCGCGCGAAGAGATTGGCCGGATAGCCGTAGACGAGGCCGAACATGCCGACGGCGCGGATGTCGCCGCTGTCGTCGACCTGGAGCGCGACCTGCGGCAGGTGATCCGAGGCCTTGCCCATCACGTTCATGCCGCTCTTGGAGAGGTCGAACGTCGAGTAGTGCAGGGGGCACGGTCCCAGGATGCCGTACTCGTGGTTGTAAACGTTGTCGAGTGGCGCCCCCATGTGGGAGCAGGCGGTGGAGAACGCGACGACATCGCTCTCGGGACCGATCCCCTCCTCGGCCGACTTGCCGAGCTTGACGAGCATGTTCTTCTGGCCGGCCTGGGGATACGCGAAGAAGACCGGCTCGCCGGCGACGAGGTCGTTGAGGTTGGCGATGATCACGTCCGGGTACTCGGGGAAGGCGAACTGCACCTTCTCCCCTTGCCGCGCCGCGGCCACCCCGAGCGGCCGCGGCCCGATGACGGCCGCCACCACGGCCCCGCCGCTGAGCACGACCCCTGTGGCGAGCCCCGAAATCTTCAAGAACGAACGCCGATCGACGGTCTGCAGCTCGGCCATGTGGGCCACTCCTCCCGTCGACGCCGCGTCGGGCCCGAACCGCTCCGGGCCACTACGGCGTCCTTGCCGCTGAGGAGGTCAATATACGTGCATATAAGCCGCTGTCAATATTCAGCCGTTGAGTATGTGGGGCCATGCATACGCCGCAGGAAGGCGAGGGCGTATCGGCACGCCGCCAGGTGCGACATTCCGGAACTGAGAAATCAGGCCGTTTGCGCGACCGCCACTCCTGTGGCCCGGGCGCCTTGGGGCGTTTGGGTGCGGGCGGTCAGGAGCCTCGCCGGCTCAATCCTCGGGCCAGGGCGTGCTGGCTCGGTCGCTGCCGCCCAGGATCGGGGTAGGGTCGAGGGGATCGCAGGCTTCGCTGGCGCCAAATGCCGCTTCAGGTGGCAAGCGCGACGCATCGCAGACGGCTCGGATCGGCCGCGTGAACCGTTCCCAGGCGGTCGGCTCGATGGAGTAGTAGACCCACTGCGCCTTGCGGCGCGAGCGCACCAACCCCGCCTCGCGCAGCCGCCGCAGGTGGTAGGAAACCAGCGGCTGCGGCAGACCGAGATGTCCGATCAACTCGCAGACGCACGACTCCCGTCGCGAGAGAATCTGCAGGATGCGCAGCCGGTTGCCATCGCTCAGAAAGCGCAGCGACTCCACGACCACGTCGGTCTCGTCGACCAGCGGCACGGCGATCGATTTCGTCGCTGGCATCGACGCCTCCCAGGAAGGCCACAAAAACGGCCCGATCAGGGCGTGCTTAAAGCATACGTGATCCACCCTCGGGAGGCGTAAGCCTTGATGCTCTCGAATGCACGGCCCACCCCTTGACATTTAGGCAGGGACGGTGTACGTTCACACCAAGCCGAAACGCGGACGGGAGCAATCCCAGACGCTTCCGGCCCAGCAAACGCCGACGGGTTGGGCTTCGGCCCGGTCTGTCGGCGTTTTGCCGTGCCGCACGAAGTCGTGGGTCGTGAGTCGGAAGTCGAACGCATGACGCGGATGCGGAGTGTGCGTAAGCGGCGCAACTCCTGGCTCACGACTCACGACCCACGACCCACGACTCACAACGGCTTCTGCGCCCGCACGAACGCACTCACGATCCGCCCCCCGGAGGCGGCGAACCGCTCGTATGCGTCGTCGTTCCAGGCGATCGCGCTGGCATCTCCACTGCACGAGCTCGCGCCGGAGCTTCCGCAGCACCCCCCGCCGACCGACTCCCGCAAGTCATTCGGGTCGTAGATGCGCGTCACCTCGATGTCGACGTCGCCGAACCCCGCCTCGCCCAGCAACCGCCGGTACTCCTCGTCCTCCAGCGCCCCCGCCACGCACCCGACCCAGGCCTCCATGTCGGCGCGCAGATCGTTCGGCAAGCTCCCTTGCGTCACCACGTCGGAGACGGCGAAGCGGCCTCCCGGGCGCAGCACCCGGAACGCCTCGCGCAGCACCTGCCCCTTGTCGGCCGAGAGGTTGATCACGCAATTGGAGATGATCACGTCGACCGCATCGTCGGGAAGGGGAATGTGCTCGATCTCGCCCTTGAGAAACGTGACGTTCGCGACGCCCGCCTTCTGCCGGTTCCGCTCGGCCAGCGCCAGCATGTCGTCGGTCATGTCCAGCCCGTAGGCGAACCCCTCCGGCCCGACCCGCCGCGCCGACAACAGCACGTCGATGCCGCCCCCGGATCCGAGGTCGAGCACCGTCTCGCCCGGCTTCAGCTCGGCCAGCGCCGTCGGATTCCCGCACCCCAGCGACGCCTGCAGCGCCTCCAGCGGGATCACCGTCGCCTGCTCGCGCGAATAGAGATCGCCGGTGATCGGGTCGTCCCCGATCTTCCCGGCTCCGCCCAGCACATCGCGGGCGATATCGCCGTACTTCTCGCGCACCGTGGCGCGGATCGCCTCGTCCTGCTGATTCGCCGTCGCCTTCATCTTTCACTCCTCTCGACGCTCCTCGCGCCGACATATCGATGTCCGTCGATACGATCGGGCAAAAAAACACGCCTCACCCCGTCTTGGCCAACCGATGCGCCTCCTCCCCCGCCCGATGCGTGGTCGGCTCGCCCAGGTCATCCACCATGGCCCGGAACCAGGCCAGGCCTCGCGGATCCGCCGCGTACCAGGCCCACACCCCCCGCTTCTCCGCCGTCACCAGCCCCGCCTCGCGCAGGATGCGCAAGTGATGTGAAATGGTTGGCTGCGACAGTTCGAACCCCGCGCCCACATCGCAGGCGCAGACCGGCGCCTCCTGCGCCGCCAGCAGGCGAAACATCTCCAACCGCGTTGGATCCCCCAACGCGCGGAACGCCGCCGTCAACCGCTCCCGATCCGCTTCGGGCAGCGGCGGGGGCGCCGTCGGTGCATCGCAGCAGCCAGCCAGCCGGAGTCGCGTGCTCATGCGCGCATTCTGACAGAGATATTGATGAATGTCAATACATGCCGCCGCCCGACAAGCGCCCAGTCTCCCGTTGACGACAGGGACGCGCGAACGTTGGTCCTTCCGCCGCGGCAGGTGTTGGCGATGCCCCGTACCTTTGGCATCTTTGGCATCTTCCGACAACGAAGTAGGGCGCGTCCCGCCAAGCGCCGACCGCAAAGAGGCGCTCGTCCGTCTCGCCCATGCGCTTCAGGTCGCGCGCGTGCATCTCGACGCAGACGCGGCAGCCGTTGATCTGGCTGGCGCGCAGGTGGACCAGCTCGCGCGTGCTCGCCGGCATGCCTCCTTCGTCCGTCGCCACGTTCAGCGCGTGCAACGCCTTCATCGCCTCCGGCAAAATCATCACGGGGTGGTTCATTCGTGCCTTCATGGTGGGTTTCCTCCTGGGTTCTCCGCGCTCGCGGACGTAGCGGACGGAACGCCCGGCCGCGCTCCTCGTCACATCGGCCGGGCGGCGTTCGTCACCGCCTTGACGATGCGCGACGGGAGAATGTGACAATGGCCGAACGCGACCTGCTGGCGGAACGTTTCGAGAAGCACCGCGGCCACCTGCGCGGGGTGGCCTACCGCATGCTCGGCTCTCTCGCCGAGGCCGACGACGCCGTGCAGGAAGCCTGGCTCCGCCTCAGCCGCGTCTGCCTCGACATGCTCCGCTCGCGCACGGCCCGCCGCGAGGACTCGCTCGACGCCGCCGCCGTCGTTTCCACCACCCGCCGCGCCGAAACGCCTGACCCCGAGCAGGAAGCCCTCCTCGCCGATTCGGTCGGGCTGGCGCTGCTGATCGTGCTCGACACCCTGACCCCCGCCGAGCGCCTCGCCTTCGTCCTGCACGACATGTTCGCCGTCCCCTTCGACGAGATCGCCCCCATCGTCGACCGCACCCCGGCCGCCGCGCGGCAGCTCGCCAGCCGCGCCCGCCGCCGCGTGCAAGGGGGTCGGCGCCGCCGGCGCGCTGCCGTCGCACGCCGAGCTGACCCGCCAGCGCGAGGTGGTCGACGCCTTCCTCGCTGCCGCCCGCGGCGGCGACTTCGCCGGGCTCCTCGCCGTGCTCGATCCCGACGTTGTTCTCCGCGCCGACGCCGCGGCCGTGCGCATAGGCTCCTCCCCGGTCCTCCGCGGCGCCGCCGTGGCGGACATGTTCTCCGGGAAAGCGCGGGCCGCCCGCCCGGCGCTGATCGATGGCGTCGTCGGCGCCGTTTGGGCCCCGGGCGACGTGCCGCGCGTGGCGCTCGCCATGACGATCGCAAACGGCAAGATCATCGCCATCGACGCCATCGCCGATCCGGAACGCCTTGGGCAGATTGGACTGGCGCTCCTCAACAGTTGACGCTCACCCTACGGGGCGGCTGAATGCGTGCGGTCCTTTCCGGACCCCGGACGTGCTGGCTGCGCGGGACGCGCGACTGAGCCTCATCGCGGCGGCAGCACATCCCGGCGAAGGCCGCCGGCGCCAGCCCCGGGGCTCCCGGTTCATGGTCAGGTTGGCACAAGTGATGCGAGTCGGCTTGCCAGGAGAGGTTCGACACCCGGATCACGATTTGTGCCCGCTCGATACGACCGAGGCGCAGCCCAGGACATGCGGGCGAAGGGTCGCCTGAAAGAGGGTAGGACGAGAGGAGAATGCGATGCAGCGCGATCCCATGCACGGGCAACGGTCCCTCGATCGTCGTCACCCCGGTCACTTGAGCCGTAGGCGGCTGCTGGGAACGGGCGGAGCGGTAGCCGGTCTCGCGGCAGTTGGGCCGCTTCGGACCTGGGCCGCCCCGGCGCGGCAGGAACCGGTGGCGCTCAAGTTCATCACCCTCGGCGAAGAATGGGCCGAGCACATGCAGGAGGTGATCGACGCCTTCGAGGCTGCCAACCCGGGCATCACCGTCGAGATGGAGACCTACCCCTTCCGCCAGCTCTTCGAGATCATCGAAGTGCGCATGCAAGCGCAAAGCGCCGACGTCGACCTGATCAGCGTCGACGTGCCGCTCGTGGCTTCCTACTCCGTCCGCGGTTTCCTCCACCCCCTCGATGCCTACTTCACCCCGGAAGAGATGGAGACAACCTGGGTTCCGGCCTCGGTCAATGCCGGCAATTACAACGGCCAGTTCATGGCCGCCCCCCAGAACAGCTCGACCCAGTTCATGTACATCAATCGACTGATCTTCGCCGACGCTGGCGTCGAGCCGCCCCCCGCCATCGAAGACGGGGCGGCCGTCGACGAGGAACTGGTCAACTCTGTCGTCGAGGGTCGCTGGACCTGGGAGCAGGTCGTCGAGGCCGCGCAAGCGCTGACGGCTGACACCAACGGCGACGGCGCCCCCGATACCTGGGGCGTGATGTTCGACCAGGTCAGCCGCCCCTACCAGATCCTGGCGCTGCCGGAATCGCTGAACCAGCCGAGCGTCAGCGAGGACGGGCTTTCCACCGACGGCTTCCTCAACTCCGAAAACTGGGTTCGCGCCGCCACCTTCTACGGCGACCTCTACAACGCGCTCGCGGTCAGTCCCAAGGGCGTCACCGCCG
>CALMZR010000053.1 GCA_937870845.1 uncultured Chloroflexota bacterium | reverse complement strand
GCGGATGAGGCGGCGGTGCTCCTCGTACCGCTTGAAATCGTCGTCGGTGAGACCGACGACCTCGCGCCAGGGCATCAGCGGCGCGAAGCCGACGGGGGGGCGCTCGAACGCCACCCAGACGTCGGTGCGCCAGCGTTCGGGTTTCGGGATGTCGATGAGAATCGCCTCGGGCGGCACGTCTTCGTTCAGATGGGCGGCGAGGCTTGCGGCGAGGCGAATCTCCACCTCGCGGCGGGCGCCGGGGTCGAAGAAGAGGTTGCCGAGCCGGGCGTACAGCTCGAAGGCGCGGGAGCCGATCTCGACGGCTCGCTTGTGGATGCGCCGGTCCCGCAGCGACCGCGCCAACCGGCGCGTGACCGACGGCATTGCTTCCGACTCGAGGCGGGCGAGGAGCGAGGCGTCGTCCAAGGTCTGCAACTCGGCGGGGGCCAGGGCGTTGGCGAAAATGGCGTCTTGCGTCGCGCGCAAGAGCATCGCCATGCAGGCGCGGTTGGTGTGGTGCCAGTAGACGTTGTCGAACATCTCCTGGCGGGCATTGATGAGCGAGTGGAGTGGGCTGATGCCCTTTTCGCTGATGCCGATGCGGTGGTTTTCGGCATCTTCCGGGGCCGCGAGACGGACGATCTTCACTGCATCGATCAGGCGCGAGGTGTCGACCCCTCCGTAGGGTACGTTACAGGCGCGCGCGTCCCTGGGCAGGTAATCGAGCTTATCCATGTCGAGCGCGCCGGAGAGGACGCCGCGCAGCAGCCGATCTCCCGGAGGAAGCTCGGCGTCGCCGGGATCGATGAGGGCCGCGACCCGCTCCGGAGCGACGCCCCAATCCCGCTCCAGAATCGGGGCGATCTCCGGCCCGGTGATCTGGCGCCGGCCGGCTTCCTCGTGAGGGACGATGGGTGGGCCGAGCTCTTCGATGGCGTGCGAAAAGGGGTAATGGCCGATGTCGTGCAGCAGCGCGGCGGCGACCGCCACGCGCGCGTCGTCGTCCGTGAGCCAGCGTCCGTCCGGCGTGCCGCGGAGATGGGCGACGGCGAGCCGGGCGAGGTGCAGCACGCCGAGCGAATGCTCGAAGCGGGTGTGCCGGGCGCCGGGCCAGACGCGGGAGACGAAGCCGAGCTGCTGAATCCGTTCCAGCCGGGCGAAGGCCGACGTACCGAGCAGCGCGATCTCCGGCGCCGTCAGCGGGATGCGGTCGTAGAGGGCGTCGCGGACGGTCGTTTCGACGGCGAAGCCGGTGGCCGGAGCCGCGCCATGTGAAGTCATGGCGCAAAGCATAGACTGCCTTCGACGAGCCGCCGAAGAACGATGCGGAGGCGGCTACGTTCGACGCAACGACTGGCGGTGGAGGCGGCGGGGTCGCTGGTGGCCGAGCCCGGGCTGGCGAAACACGGTGTGGAATCCACGGCGGCGCCGAGCCCGGCAGCCGTTGCCGGCGCGCGTTCGAGCGCGGCGCTCCCGCTGCGTGTCTCATTGGTCATCCTCTTCTTCGCCTATTGGTGCGTCGACATCGTCTCGCCCGCGCTTCCCGCGATCCAGGAGTCGCTGGCGCTGAGCGGCGCCGGGGCCGGGCTCGTCTTTTCCGTCTTTTTCGCCGGGCGCCTTTTGACGAATCTGCCGGCGGCGT
The DNA here is from genome assembly GCA_937870845.1 of uncultured Chloroflexota bacterium. Taxonomy (GTDB): domain Bacteria; phylum Chloroflexota; class Chloroflexia; order Thermomicrobiales; family UBA6265; genus JACCXM01. Next base: position 7,420 of record CALMZR010000053.1, on the reverse strand, counting down.
GGCTCATCGAGCGGGTCGGGCCGAAGTGGACCGCCGCGCTCGGCTCCCTGGTGCTGCTGGTTGGGTCGGCGCTGGCGGCCTCGGCTCCGTCGCAGGTGGTGCTGCTGCCGGCGCGGGGGTTGCAGGGGGTGGGGGTGGCGATCCTGGCGACGGCGGGGCTGCTCTCGGTCTTGCGCGCCCTGCCGGGCGGCGGGTCGGCGATGACGGCGTTCAACGTCTCCGCGGGGTTGGGAGGGAGCGGCGGGCTTCTCAGCGGCGGCTACCTGACTGGTGAGCTGGGGTGGCGGGCGGTCTTCTGGCTCTCGACGGCGTTGTCCGGTCTGCTGCTGGCCGGGTCGCTGCTGGCGCGATTGGAAACAGCGGTCGCGCGGATCGGGGGAGCGCCGCGGGAAGCGTCGGACGACGGCGCGTCGGCGGCGCGCTCGGCGGAGGCGGCCGCTATTGCCGCGAACTTGCTGGTCTTCGTCAACTATTCGATCTGGGTGGTGTCGCTGCCGCTGCTGGCCGCGGTGAAGTTCGGGTTCGACGCGAGGCAGGTGGGGATGGTTCTCCTTTTCGTGAACGCGGTCCACTTGACCAGCGCCGTGCCGATCGGCGGCATCATCCGCAAGGCGGGCGCGGCGCGGGCGCTGGCGATCGGTTTTGGGATCGGCGGGGTGGGCATGGCGCTCGTGCCGCTGGCGCCGAGCGCGCCATGGCTGCTGGCGCCGATGACGCTCTACGCCATCGGGCAGGTGGCGGGCAATAGCTCGGCCGGGGATCTCATCCTGCGTCTCGGCGGCGGTGGGGGGCGCGCCGTCGGTGCGGTGCGCTTGTCGAGCGACGTGGGGCTGGTGGCGGGACCGGCGACGGCCGGCTTTCTCGCCGACGCGGCGGGCGTCGAAGCGCCGTTCGTCGTACTCGGGGCCGTGGCGTTGGCCGCCATGGGCGGCATGCTGATCGTGAATTGGCGGAGACCGCGCATCGGGAGCGGCATAGGGAGATGATGAGCACACTGTTCCGAAACGGCATTCTCGCCGTGTCAGACCGGGCTGAGGTCGAGCGCGCCGAGCGCGGCAGCCGGCTTTCCCAGCGGCTGAAGGAGCGGTTCGTCGCCGGAGATTCGCTCGACGAGGCGTTGGCGGCGGCGCGGTCGTTGGCGAACCAGGGGTTGACGGCGACGCTGGATCGTCTCGGGGAAAACGTGCTGACTCGCGATGAGGCGAGCCGAGCGGTCGACGCCTACGCCGACACCTTGCGCGGGCTGGCGCGTGGCGGGTTGGAACCAAACATCTCCGTCAAGCTGACGATGCTTGGGCTCGACATCGATGACGGCGTCGCGTTCGACAACATGGTTTCGCTGCTGGAGACGGCCGATACCGTGGAAGGATTCGTGCGCATCGACATGGAAGGGTCGGCCTACACCGAACGCACGCTGGGCGTCGCCGAGGCGCTGCACGAGCGGTTTCCGGAGCGGGTAGGCACGGTCATTCAGGCCTATCTGCACCGATCGGATCGGGACGTCGAGCGATTGATCGAACGGGGGATGCGGGTGCGGCTCGTGAAAGGCGCGTACGCGGAACCTGCCGACATCGCGCTGCAGCGGCCGCGTGAGATCGACGCGGCGTTCGTGCGCCTGATGGAGCGCCTGCTGGAGGACGGGCGCTATCCGGCGATCGCCACGCACGATCCCGCGCTGATCCGGGCGACGCAAGGGATCGCGGTGCGCATGGGGATCGACCGGAGGCGTTGGGAGTTTCAGATGCTGTACGGGGTGCGGCGCGATGCCCAGCGCGCGTTGGTGCGGGATGGGTTCGGCATGCGGGTCTACGTGCCGTTCGGAGCAGACTGGTATCCCTATTTTTCCCGGAGGATCGCCGAGCGGCCGGCGAACCTTCTCTTTGTGCTGCGGCAACTGGCGAGTTAGGAAGAGTGAGCGCGAGTGACACGCGGCGGCGCCAGCTATACTGCACCCGAGGTTCGGAATAAACCTTCCCCTGGGCGTCGATGTTCATGGGGCGCTGGCGCGAAATTGCCGATTCGTTTCCGTATCAGCGGGACGAGATCGGCGCGGGAGGTCGCCCAGAAGTAGGGGTGGATTGACGATGAGCCGCGAGCGACGCCGGCTCTTCCAGGAGGAAGAGCAGACGGCGGAGCCGGGGCGCTTTGGGTGTCCGATGCTTGTGCGAGGACATTGCGGACCATTGCGTGGCAGGGCCGACCCGGTCTACCGGTGCTCGTTGGCCTGGGCCCTGCACGGTCCTGACGACGTGATGCGATGCCGTCTCACCGACACGGTCAACGATTGTTGGAAAGTGCACCCTGAGCGCCTGCCGGCCGTGGCCGAGATCGACGTTCTCGAGGTTGCCGACGACCCGTCCATGCGGATCGCGGGCGATTGAGCGACAACGCGAACGCGAACGAAGCGACCGCCCCGGCGACTAGCGCCGGGGCGGTTCCGTTTTCGGCAGCGGCAGGGGTTTCAGGTGCGCGGCGCTGTCCGCTTGATGAAGGCTTCCACCTCGGCCGGCGCGTGCTCCCGGAGGTCCATGGCGGGATACTTCAGCTCCGGTGGGATGTAGAGGTAGAAGGTGAACCGCACGGGCTCGATGCGCTCCTGATCGGCCCACCAGGTGTAGAGGACGGGGAGCCAGGAAAATCCACTGGCGCGCACGCGCCATAGCGCCACGGCCGCGCCGCGCTCGTAGGTGAGCGCCTCGCCGAAGTAGACCTCCGCGCCGGGATCGGACTCGATGATGCGCACGACGTCGTCGTAAAAGCGCGGGGAGCCTTTGAGGGAGAAACGAAAGCCGTCGGTGACGCGGGCGCCGCGGGTCACGCGATCGAGCAGCGTCGCCGAGCCGTCATCCACGTCTGCATTGCGCCTTCTGCCGAACAGCCCCGCCATCCCTCTTCCGCCCTCATTCGACCGTCCAACGTCATCCCGCACGGGATTGTACCCCGCCGGACGACGCCGATCCTTTGCGACGACACTTTCCGCGGCGTACAGTGGCTTGGCATGGGGCCGAATCGTGGCGAACACGTTTCCTGGGAGGGCGAGTGAAGATCGGGGTGATGCTGCCGATCGCCGAAACTGATCGTGGCCTGATGCGGCGCTACCGGGAGATTCGCGAGGCGGCGCTTGCGGCCGAGCGCGACGGCTTCGATGCCATCTGGGTCGCCGATCACCTCCTGTTCGAGTGGGAGGACCAGCCGCGGCGCGGCGTCTGGGAGAGTTGGACGCTTCTCGCGGCGCTGGCCGAGGCCACCGAGCGCGTCGAGATCGGCGCACTGGTGATGTGTTCGGCGTTTCGCAACCCCGCGCTGCTGGCGAAGATGGCGGATGCGCTGGACGAGGTCAGCGACGGTCGCCTGATTCTGGGCATCGGGGCAGGCTGGCACGAGCCGGAGTTTCGGGCCTTCGCGTATCCGTTCGATCACCTGGCCAGCCGCTTCGAGGACGCTCTGCGCATCATCGCGCCGCTGGTCCGCACAGGTGCGGTTGACTACCGGGGGGAGTACGAGCAGGCCATCGATTGCGTCAGCCTGCCGCGGGGGCCACGGGAATCGGGGCCGCCGATTCTCATTGGCGCATCTCGGCCGAGGATGCTGCGTTTGACCGCGGAGCTGGCCGATGCGTGGAACACCTGCTGGCTTGGCCGGGCCAGCGAGCTGCCCGAGCGGCTGCAGCCGATGCGCGACGCCTGCGCCGACGTCGGCCGTGATCCGGAGACGCTGGAGCTGACGGTCGGGCAAATCGTGACCTTCCCCGATCTGGACGACGAAGATGACTTCCCCGGCGGGACAGAACAATTCACGTTCGCATCGTCGGACGAATTGGCCGCAGAATGGCGCAATTTTGCGGCTCACGAGGTGAGCCACCTTATCGTCTGGCCGACGCCGTATGATTCGCAGTGTCTGGCGCTCGTATCCGCGGCCTTGCGAACGTACCGTGACGGAAATGGCGCATGAACGAACCCCGCGGCGGTGTGGAGCAGGTCAACGGCATCGCCTTGGCGTATCGGCATTGGCCGGAGCCGCGGCGTGCCCACCGCCCGCCGGCGGTGCTGCTGCACGGGCTGCTGCAGACGGGGGCCGGCATGGCGCACCTGGCGGAGCAGTTGGCGCTCGACCGGGAAGTGCTTGCGCCCGATCTGCGTGGCCGGGGCGACAGCGAACAACCACGCGATGGCTACGATCCGGAGACGATGGCCGATGACGTCGCTGCGCTGATCGCGTCGCTGAGGATCGAGCGGCCGGTGCTGATCGGCCGTTTGCACGGCGGACTCATCGCCTACCATCTGGCGGCGCGGCGCCCCGATCTGGTGAGCGGGGTTGTGCTGGGCGACGCCACCCCCGAAGTATCGGAGGAACGGGCGGCGAGTCTCTTCGCCTCGGTCGATGCACTGCCTCGATCATTCTCCTCCCTCGATGAGGCCATGCGCTTCTATGAGGAGGGGCTGCGGCTCTCTCCCGATCGGGCCCGGCACGACATGCCGAGCGATCTCGAGCCGGACGGCAATGGCGGCTTCCGCTGGCGACACAACCTGGATGTCGTGGGCCGCATCGCGCGGGCGACTTTGCCGCGGTCGGATTGGGACGTGCTGGGGCGGGTCCAGTGCCCGGCGCTGATCCTGCGCGGACAGCGCGGTCAAATCCGGGACGAGATCGCGGAGCGGATGCTGCGGACGATGCCGCGCGCGCGCTCCCAGGTCATCTACGGATCGCGGTACGACGTGTTTCTGGGACCGGGCTCGGAGCAGACAGTGGCCGCTATTCAACTCTTTCTCTTTGGGTTGGGCGCTCCTGAGGGATGAAGCCCGCCCCGCCTTCGCGCACGAGCGCCGACGTGGCTAGGCGCATTCCCCGAGAACGCAGCTTCCGCTTTCGCACTGCGCATCAAACGCGCACACGTCGCCTTGCTCGATGCCGATGCACGATTCAATGGTGCAGATCCCGGAACAGCAGAGATCGCCCAAGCAGACACTCAACAATCCGTGGTCGCCATTGGCTACGCAGCATTCACAGGTCAGCGGGTTTCGCACCAGAGCAAGGTCCGGGCTCGAGGGACACACGGGGAGGCATGTTCGCCGCACGCCTCGCGCCCGGCAAAGGTGGTCTTGCACTTGCCCTTCCGGCATTTTTCGCAGGGTCCGCACGTGCGCTTGCACTTGTTTTTCGGCTTCTTCGCACGTGAAGAGGGGCTGGCGAGGAGCGCAACGGCGGAGCCGAGGCCGATGCCAAGAACACCGCGCCGGGAATCAGGAACCGAGAAGCGCCGAATTAGAGTGGCAATCCGGTCAGCGTCCACGGGCAGGCTCCAGGGAGCGGGTGAATGAATCGCTGTTCGACGTCGCGACTATAACGTTCACAAGAGCGTGCGTCTACAGCGGAGAACTTTGAGTTACGCGCGCTGGCGCGCTCGATCTCGTTGGAGGGATGGAACGTCAGTAGGTAGCCCGTCCGCCGGAGATGTCGTAGACGGCGCCGGTGGAGAAGGTCAGGTCGGGGGAGCAGAGGAAGGCGACGAGGGCGGCGACTTCTTCGGGCTTGCCGACGCGGCCCATGGGGATGCGGCTGGTCATGTAGGCGATGTGCTCGGCGCTGACCTGGGAGAGGATCGGGGTTTCGATCACGGCGGGGGCGACGGCGTTGACGAGGACGCCTTGCGTGGCGACCTCCTTGGCGACCGCTTTCGTCAGGCCGATGACGCCGGCTTTCGCCGCCGAGTAGGGGACGGCGTTGGGGTTGCCTTCCTTGCCGGCGATCGAGGCGATGTTGACGATGCGGCCGTAGTTCTGCGCCACCATATGGGGCACCACGGCGCGATTGGTGAAGAAGGTGCCGTTGAGATTGATGGCGATGGTGCGGTGCCAGTCCTCGAGTTTCAGTTCGGTGACGGCCGCCGTGGGACCGGCGATGCCGGCGCTGTTCACCAGGATATCGATGCCGCCGAATTCGACCGCCGTTTCGGCGAAGCCGGCGACCACCGCTCCGGCCTTGCGGGCGAGCGACAGCATGGCCCAGTTGCTCGCAAGAGTCTCGCCGACGATGCGATCGATGTAGGCGCTGCGCACATCCAACTGCGTGATCTTGCCTTGACCGCGCACAATCTCATTCGCCATTAAACGCGCGCGCAACTCTTGAATCGCCTGACCGGACAGCGTTTCGCCCGCCAGGACCATCTTAAGACCATTGTACTCAGGAGGATTGTGGCTGCCGGTGACGGCCACGCCCGAGCCGGCCCCGAGATGGTGAATGGCAAAATAGACCACCGGCGTGGGTACCATGCCGATATCCACCACATCGCAACCGCTCCGCGCGATACCCCGGGAGAGCGCCGCCACCAGTTCCGGTCCGGAGAGTCGACCGTCACGGCCGATCACGAAGCGTTTCTGATTTTGCCCCCGCGCCTCACTGCCCAAGGCCTGGCCGATGACTTCCACGATGGACGGCGTCAGCGTTTTGCCGACGATTCCACGGATATCGTAGGCTTTGAAAATTTCCGGAGGAAGATCGTGAGTCACCGCCGCGCTGGCGGTATCGGATTTCGGCATGGCGTGTAATTCTGGGATTGAATGCGTTAGTGGAGGAGTTTACCGCATCCCGACGAATCAGGCGAGGAACGCGGGATTCGCGTCGTCGAGAAAAGCGCCGTCTTCAGCTGGTCATGATCTGTTTTTTCACGGGGGCACCGGTTTCGGGATCGTATATTTTGGTGTTGTTCCGACCGGTTTCCTTGGCTTGTAACAGCGCCTGGTCGGCGCGCCACAGGACATCGTCCGGCTTGGTGTCCTTGTCATGCATGGCGCTCAGGCCGCCGGTCCAGCGCAATTGATGGATCACGCCCTTGGGCAGGGGAATTTCGCGCGGCAATTGTTTGCGCAGACGCTCGGCCAGGGCCCTGGCCTTGTCCAGCGAGGCGTAGGTATAGATGATGCAGAATTCGTCGCCGCCGAGACGCGCCAGCACGTCGGTCTGGCGCACCACCTTGCGCAGCGCGTTGGCGAAGCCGACGATGAGCGCGTCGCCGGCGTCATGGCCGTGCTTGTCGTTCGCCTGCTTGAAATGATCCATGTCGATGATGAGCACGGACGAGGGGCCGTTGGCCCTGGAGGCGTCGAACAATTCCTTCAGCCGCGCCTCGAAGTGGCGCCGGTTGCCGAGTTGCGACAGGTGATCCATCAGCCCCATGTCCTTGAGCTTTTCCTTCTCCTTCATCAGTTTCTGCGCGCGGGCGCGCAGGTAATCGAAGATCTCGGAAAATTCCCGCAACGCCATCGGATAGTCGACCCGCACGCTGCCCTCGCGCAGATCGCGGAACATGCGGATCAGGGAATGGATGTCGTGCCGCACCGCCGGGCGCGTGTGGCGGTAGAGACGGAACAGCACGATGAAAATGGCGGCAAAGCCGACAAGGATCACGGCAAGGTAATAAACC
>CALMZR010000052.1 GCA_937870845.1 uncultured Chloroflexota bacterium | reverse complement strand
GCGCCCGATCCCGAGCGCGCCGTTGACGGCCAGCAGCATCCCGGCCTCGAACGTGCCGACGTATCCCGGGCCGGAAGGCACGAGGGTGGCCAGGTTGGCGATCGCCGTCACCAGCAGCGCCGCCGCCGGCGTCACCGCCCCTGCCAGGGGTTCGCCGAAGGCCCGCGCCACCGTCCAGTACATCGCGGCCTCGAACCCCCAGGCGATCACCGAAGTCGCGGCCACCAGCGCCAGGTCGCGCCGCCGCGAGAGCACCCCCAACCCGGCCAGAAACGACTCCGCCATGCGCTCCACCCGCGCCGCCAGCCGCTCCGGCAGCGGGCCGAGGACGAGCCCCAGCGCCCGGTCGCGCAGCGACCCGCCGACGAGCAGCACGACGAGGCCGGCGATGGCCGCCGCGAAGACGGCGGCCGCGGCCAGGGCGACGTGCTGCAACTCGGCGTTGAGGCCGATGACGGTCGCCGCGCCGCCGACGAAGAGGAGCATCGTCACCCCGTCGAAGAGGCGCTCCACCGCAATAGTGGCCAGGGCGGCGGTCTTGCGCACCCCGTAGCGCCGCCCCAGCACCCAGGCGCGCACCAGCTCCCCCGCGCGCAGCGGCAGGACGTTGTTGGCGGCGTAGCCGACGATCATGACCGGGAAGACGTCGCGGGTGGGGATGTCGCAGACCGGGCGCAGCAGGACGTGCCAGCGGTAGGCGCGGATAGCGATCCCGGTATACAGGAAGACGAGCGCCAGCGGCAGCAACCGCCAATCGACCCGCGCGAGGGCATCCCGAATCTCGTCCGGGTGCTGCCCGCGAAAGGCGAGATAGAGGAAGACGATGCTGATGGGGACGCCGAGCCAGACGCGCGGCGAGCGCCACGGGGACGCGCTCGGCTCGGGCAGGGATTCATGGCCGTTCGAGGAGAATTGCACCGGGGAGTCGGCTCCGGGTGTCGTGCCTGCCGCGCGGGAGGCTGCCCGGCGCGCCGGAGCCGGAGTATACGACGTGGGTGGTGGGGTGATGGGTGATGGGGTCGGCGCAGGCGGGGCGCCCGATGCAGGGGAGGCCGCCGCGGCCGGGCCGCCGCGCCGGCCTCCTGGCGCGCCGGCCCGCCGACCGCGCCATGCCTCCCCCATCCCGGCCGGCCGACGACCTCCGCCTACGGCGTCGCGTCCGTGCAGACGCCGCAGAGGCAGATCAGGGGCTCTCCGGTGACGATGGAGCAGTCCTTGTCGCTGGCGCAGCGGGCCGTCTCATCGGATGTGCCGCAGGTCGGGCATCCGAGGCAGGGGAAGCAGCCGGGGGCGCCCTCCTGGCAGGTGCTGGCGCAGGACAGTTCGCCGTCGCCGGCCCCGAAGCAGCCGGTCCGTCGGTCGTCGAGCGGCGGGCAGCCGCTCGTGTTCGGGCAGTCCTGTCGCGAGGTCACCCAGCAGATGACCGGTCTCGTCGAGTTCTGGCCGTTACTGCAGCAGCAGGCGCCGGCGCGGGGGACGCCGTTGACCGGCACGCAGTCGGGGTCGTAGCAGGCGCCGTTGCAGCAGCGCAGGGCTCCGCCGTCGAAGGCGCGCGCGCCGCAGACCGTGCCGTCCGGCAGCGGCTCGCACACCCCCGCGGCGCCGCACGCCTGGCACGGCCCGCAGTCGGGGCAGGCGCCGCCGCACCCATCGTCGCCGCACCGGTTGCCGGCGCAGTTCGGTGTGCAAACGCACTGCCCGGTGCTGGTGTCGCACGTATCGGGGGCGGTGCAGTCGCCGCATTTTCCGCCGCACCCGTCGGAGCCGCAGACACGGTTTTCGCAGTCGGGCACGCACGCGATGCAGGCGCCATCGATGCAGCGCAAGCCATCCGCGCAGCAGGCGCCGCGGCAGCAGACTCCGCTGGCGCACTGGGCGTTCGTGCAGCACTCCTGGCAGGAGCCATTGCCGCAGCACTGCTGCCCGCCGGGACACGGCCCGTCGCAGGTCGGGCAGCAACTCGTCCCCGCGGCGCAGCCGGCGTTGTTGATCGAGCCGTCCGGCATGGTGGTGCGGCAGAAGATGGCCGTGCCGGTGTTGGCGCCGGCCAACCGCGCGCCCCGCAGGTTGGCGTCGGCGAAGCACGCCTTGTCCAGGTTGGCGCTCGTGAAATTGGCCTTGGTCAGGGTCGCGCCGGAGAAGTTGGCGCCGCCGAGATTGGCGCCCTTGAAGCTCTTGCCGGCCAGGTTTCGGCTCTGGTAGCAGCATTGACCGAGATTCTTGCCGGCGCCCGGGGTACAGGCGTTGCCGCGGCAGCACCGGGATCGGGGCGCTCTGGCGCGAGAGCGGGCGCCCCTGTTGCGGCGTCGGTTCCGGCCATTGCCGTCTTGCCGCTTCCGCCGGCCGCCTCCCTGGCGCGCGCCCGCGGTCTCCGCGTCCAGGCGGAGACCAACCGTCCCCAGCGCCACTCCGGCCAGCGTGTGCAAGACGCCGCGGCGGGACCCCGAATGGGTCAGCGATGCCACCAGTCGATCGAAGCGTTCCGCGTCCACCTTCGCCCCCCGCGTCGCCACGCACACTGCGGTGAGCAGCGTGCCATTCATCTGGGCAGCGATAGCCGCCCAGCCTTCCGCCCTGCCGCGCCGTTGCCGCCTGCCGCGCGAGGAGTTTTCATCCAACACGCGACATATCGACATAACGGTGCGCCAGATGAAATCTACGGCATGGCGGTGCTCCGCGTCTACCCTATTGCCCAGTGGCGGCGCGTGAAATGGACACGTCGCAGGAGGCGGCTGCCCGCCGGCGCGGCGACTCCCGGCTCACTCCGCATTCGGTCGGAAGGGATGTTTGACACGTGCGGCGGTGAGACGAGTGCCCCAGCAACGGTAGCCGGACTCAGGGGAGCTCGAACAGCAGATGGTCCCACCCCGCCATGCGCCGAAAGAATTCCCGGGCGACTCGAACGCGCTGCAGCGCGTTGGTCTCGTCGAGGGCATCGTCGTCGATGATCTCGATGATCGGCCGCGTGCCGTCGACTCGCATGAGAAAGTCGGACTCGAGCGGGTTGAGCTGCACGCGATGCCCGAACCGTTTGATTGAGGTGGTCGATGTGGGCAGCCGCTCGTTGGACTCGGCGTGCTGACCGCTCAGGATCTCGAGCCGCGGGCGCAGGCTGGGGACATAATCGAGCCACGCCTCACCCGTAAAGTCGAGGGTGTAGTCGGCTTCGGGCCGGCCGGGGTGGCAGACCAGGGGGAAAATTCTGGCCAGAGATTGGCCAATCAGCTCGATCACCCGCCATTGATCGGTGACGGGAAGCGTCTCGATCAACCTCCGCAGCGGATCGTCTGGATTCGCTATCCAGAGTGATACGGAGTAGTCGAGGTTATCCAACCAACCCTGGAACTTCATCTCGCTCTCGGCGACAAGCGCCAGGACATCCGGAACGGTGTACGCCCGTTCCCGAGCGTGCAGGTAGGTGTCGACCAGACCCGCGTCGAACCCCCGATCCGGGTCGTTGTACGAGACGATGTGGTGCTTGCGGGGAAGCACGTTGTCGAGCGTGTGTTTCACCATCGCGACCCCGGCCGCGTCCTGGCGCAAGCCGAGGAGGCGGAACGCCTCCTGCAGCATGTGGACGCCGACGCGGGGGTAGTAGCCATAGAGCATGAGGCTGATCACCCCGTGTGGCCTCAGGACATCGCGCAGTCCGCGCAGGCCGGCGCCCGGATCGGGCAGATGATGGAGGACGCCCGAGGAGACGATGAGGTCGAAGGTCCGCTCAAGCGAAGCAACCTCTTCCAGATTCAGGCGGTAAAGCTCGAGGTTGCGGAGATCGTGCTTCTCCTTGAGGTACGTTTCGTGCGCCAGCGATGCGCCCGAGAGATCGATGCCCACCACCCGAGCCTCCGGGTTCGTAAAGGCATAGTAGGCCGCCTGGTTGGCGCCGCACCCGGCGATGAGGATGTCGAGTGTGTCGGGCTCGACCTTCCTTGGCCAATACTTCCGACGCAGGACTGCCGGGTCGCTCGCGTCGAAATACTTGCGCTTGCCAACCGCCTCGGCCATGTCCAGGATCGGTTTCGGATAGACCCATGCTTCGTATTGGGCGGCGACGGGTTCATCCTCGACTGTCATCACCGAGTCCTCCGCCATGCGTGTGCTCCGACGCCGGCCCGGCGCCTGCGCCAGACCCGGCGCACCCTGTCTGGAGGAAGTCTCGCTCATCTCGGGGTTTGCCCCTGACCGGCGCCGAAGAGAGGCTCGTGGGCGGCGCGCGGGCGCACGACGCTGGCGCGCACGTTTGTGGCACATATCGCCGTTGTCGCGACGGCGGCGCGCTGCTATACTTCCGTGCGGAACCAAGCCTTCGGCGGAACGTGGGACCAAACGCCCGCGTTCTTTTGCGTTCGGACTAGCGAACGCGCACCCGCCGTGCCGGCCGGTTCCAGCGCCCTGGGCCAGGGGCCTGACCACGCTTCCCACTGTCCGTGTCGACTGCGCCCACGCGGCGCCGCCCCGCCGCGATGGAGCGGCGGGCCACCCCGACGCCCGGTTTGCCGCGGCGTCCGAGAAAGGAGCATCGCGGGCATGAAAAGCGATTTCTACACCGCCATCACCCAGATCGCCGCCGAGCGCGGCATCCCCCGCGAGGCGGTCCTCTCCTCGGTCGACCACGCCCTGAAAAGCGTCTACAAGAAGATGGCCAATACCGAGGAAGAGGTCGAGGTCGAGATCGACCCCGCCACCGCCGGCATGCGCATCTTCGCCGTGCGCGAGATCGTCGAGACGGTCGAGGATCCGCTGACCCAGATCAGTCTGGCCGAGGCGCAGACCTACGCGCCGAACCCGCAGCTCGGGGCCGTGATCCGCACCGAGGAGCGCACCCCGGAGAACTTCGGGCGCATCGCGGCGCAGACCGTCAAGCAGGTCGTGCTGCAGCGCATCCGCGATTTCGAGCGCGATTCGGTCTACGAGGAGTTCCACGACAAGCAGGGAGAGGTGCTCAACGGCATCGTGCAGCGCGCCGATCCGCGCGCCGTCATCGTCGAGCTGGGCAAGGCCGAGGCGGTCATGCCCTCCCGCGAGCAGGTGCCGAACGAGCGCTACCGGCCCGGCCAGCGCGTGAAGGTGCTCCTCGTCGAGGTCAACAAGGACCAGCGCGGGCCGCAGTTGATCGTCTCCCGCTCCCATCCGGGGCTGATCCGCCGCCTCTTCGAGGCCGAGGTGCCGGAGATCTACTCCGGCGCGGTCGAGATCATGGAGGTGGCGCGCGAGCCGGGCCTGCGCTCCAAGGTCGCCGTCGCCGCGCGGCAGGAGAAGGTCGACCCCGTCGGCGCCTGCGTCGGGGTGCGCGGGGTGCGCATCCAGAACATCGTCAACGAGCTGTACGGTGAGAAGATCGACGTCATCGAGTGGTCGCCCGACACGGCGCAGTTCATCGCCAACGCGCTCTCGCCGGCCAAGCCGTCCTCGGTGACGTTGGACGAGCCGAACAAGGTGGCGACCGTCATCGTGCCGACCGACCAGATGTCGCTGGCCATCGGCAAGGAGGGGCAGAACGCCCGCCTCGCCTACAAGCTGACCGGCTGGCGGATCGACATCAAGGACCCGGCGGCGCTGCAGGAAATGGACGAAGACCTGCTGCGCCAGGCGCGGGCGTCCATGGCCGACTCGCAGGCCGACGACTTCTCCTGGCAGGGCCGCCAGCCGCGGCTGGTCCGCGCCGACGGCACCATCTCCGTGCGCGAGAAGACGTTTGGCCCGCTCGACCCAAGCCTGGTCGGGATGAGCGTCGACGTCGACATGGCCGGTGAGGTGCTGGAGGTCTTCTACAACCGCGACTTGCGCCACCGCTTCGACTTCGAAAGCGGCGAGCAGCTCGCCCTGGAGGACGAGCCGGTCGCGGCCGGCGTCGCGGCGGAGGGAGCCTAAATGGGGGGGGGCGCTACGCTTGGGGGGGAAGAGGGGGGAAGAGGCACGCCCGCGAGCGCGTCATCGATCTCCTTGTCCCCCTCTTCCCCCCTTCCCCCCCCTCAGCCGAAGGCGCCCCCCTCTTCTCCCAAACGCAAGAAGGGTCCGCGCCCCAAGCACGTCCCGCAGCGGATGTGCGTGGCCTGCCGCGAGCACGACACGAAGCGCGGTCTGCACCGCATCGTGCGCACGCCGGAAGGGGCCGTCGAGCCGGACCCGACCGGGCGGCGCAATGGGCGCGGCGCCTACCTGTGCGGGCGCGCCGCCTGCTGGGAGAAAGCGCTCTCGTCCGGGATGCTCACCCGGGCGCTGAATGTGGAGATCGACCAGGAATCGTTGGACGCTTTGCGCCGCTACGCGGCTACGCTGCCCCTCGAGACATCCGAGGCCGCGGGCACGGCGCCTATCAATAAAGGAGGAGAGGCCTAATGGCAAGCACCTATCAAGGCCGGCGCCCCGCCGGCGGCCGCCGCGGCGGCAAAGGGGGACGCAAGGGTGGGCGCGGCGGCGCCCGCACGGTGGCGCTGCGCCGCACCGCGCCGGTGGTGCGCGAGCCGGTGACGCTGCCGGCCGTGCTCACCATCGGCGAGCTGGCGGAGAAGCTGCACGCCACTGGTGTCGAGGTCATCAAGGAGCTGATGAAGCTCGGCATGATGGCCACCATCAACCAGCAGATCGACTATGCCACCGCCGCCCGCGTGGCCGAGGCGCTCGGCTGGGAGACGAACCCGGAAGAGTCCGACCTCGCCGGCGAAGGCGAGAGCTTCGAATCCCGGCGCACGGAGGCCGAATCCGACCCCGACGCGAAGACGCGCCCGCCGGTAGTCACCATCATGGGCCACGTCGACCACGGCAAGACCAAGCTGCTCGACGCCATCCGCTCCGCCAACGTGGCGGCCGGGGAGGCCGGCGGCATCACGCAGCACATCGGCGCGTATCAGGTCGATGCTCAGGGCCGCAAGATCACCTTCCTCGACACCCCCGGCCACGAGGCGTTCACCGCGATGCGCGCCCGCGGGGCGCAAGCGACCGACGTGGCGATCCTGGTCGTGGCCGCCGACGACGGCGTGATGCCGACCACCCGCGAGGCGGTGGCGCACATCAAGTCGGCGCAGGTGCCGATGGTGGTGGCCGTCAACAAGATCGACCTGCCGGCGGCCAACCCGGACCGGGTCAAGCAGCAGCTCTCCGAGATCGAGGTCATGCCCGAGGAGTGGGGCGGCGACGTCCCCTTCGTCGAGGTCTCGGCCTTGGAGAAGATGGGGCTGGACGACTTGCTGGAGGTCATCGGCCTCGTCGCCGACGTGCATGAGCTGAAGGCCAACCCGCACAAGCCGGCCGCCGGCGTGGTGGTCGAGGCCAAGATCGACCGCACCCGCGGTCCCGTGGCGACCCTACTGGTGCAGAGCGGCACCCTCAACCCGCGCGACGTGGTCGTGGCGGGGAGCACCTGGGGCCGCGTCAAGGCGATGTTCGACGACCGCGGCCGCCGCATCCGCCGCGCCGAGCCGAGCATGCCGGTCGAGATCCTGGGGCTGTTCGAGGCGCCGCAGGCAGGCGACCAGTTCATGGTCTTCGCCGACGAAAAGCAGGCCCGCGAGATCGCCGAGCGCCGCGCCGCCCAGCGCCGCGCCGAGTCGCTGACCGGGACCGACCGCTCCTTCAAGCTGACGGAGTTCTCGAAGGAGATCAGCGAGGGCGGCGTCGCCGAGCTGCGCGTCATCGTCAAGGCGGACGTCTCCGGCTCCCTGGGGGCCATCCAGCAGGCGCTGCTGAAGCTGAACGAGGACGTGCCGGAAGGGGTGCAGCTGAGCATCACCTACGCCGGCACGGGCGCCATCGGCGAATCGGACGTCAGCCTGGCCTCGGCCACGCGCTCGATCATCATCGGCTTCAACGTGCGGCCGGACGTGGCCGCCAAGCGGGCCGCCGACGCCTCCGGGGTCGACATCCGCTTCTACAACATCATCTACAACCTCCTCGACGAAGTGAAGGCGGCGATGCTTGGGATGCTCGCGCCCGTCTTCCAGGACGTGACCGACGGCTACGCCGAAGTGCGCGAAACCTTCAGGCTGCCGAGCGGCGACGTCGTCGCCGGTCTCTATGTGCTCGACGGCAAGGTGACACGCAACTCGCGGGCGCGTGTGCTTCGGAGCGGCACCGTGATGAATGAAGGGTCGATCCGTTCGCTCAAGCGCTTCAAGGACGACGTCCGCGACGTGGCGGCCGGATACGAATGCGGTCTCGGTCTCGACGGCTTCAACGACCTCCAGGTGAAAGACCAGATCGAGTTCTTCCACCGCGAG
Organism: uncultured Chloroflexota bacterium; assembly: GCA_937870845.1. Taxonomy (GTDB): domain Bacteria; phylum Chloroflexota; class Chloroflexia; order Thermomicrobiales; family UBA6265; genus JACCXM01. The sequence continues at coordinate 1,375 of CALMZR010000052.1, read as the reverse complement.
GAAGTCGCGCGGACGTAGGCGTCAGGCGCCAGGCGTCAGGGACACGATCCGTTCCCCTAACGCCTGACGCCTGTCGCCTGTCGTTGCCCACGACAACAAAGAATACCGATCTGACGACAACTTACCCACCGCGAACTCCCGCTTCCATTCAAGTTGTCCGCAAAAAGGGCCGGCCGGCGTCTCATTTGCCCGCGTTGCCAGGTCGAGAACTGCCCTGGCCGCGTTGACCTCTGCCAACGTATCGACCCAATCAGAAAGGTCGCCGATCACGTCCGCGTCGAGCAGACCGACCACGGACAATCATGATGCCGCGTCGACCTGCCACTGCTCGCGAGACGACCACGAATCGGCCGGAACGATGCCCGCGGTGCTACCTGGGGCGTTGTTCACAACGCCGACAGCCTTTGCTACAAAGTTCATGGTTCGGCTCTTGCGTACGTACGGAGCGTTGCGCGCTACAATTGTCCGTGGAGGGCTTGGCGCCGATGTCTCTGGAACGATGGAGTCTCGCAGTCGGGATCGTGCTCATCGCCGTCGCCGTCACGCTGGCTTTCGCGCGGCAGGCGGCCCGAACCCACCTGGAAACCCAGCAGCAACTGGCGCAGAAACTCATGGTGCTGGTGGAACCGGCGGTACGCAGCATGGTCGCAAACTACGACGTCGCCGGCCTGGACCATTACATGCGCCAGATCGCCGACGACCCGGCGATCGCCTCCATCCGCATCACCGACGAGGGCGGCGGCTCGCTGCTGTACGGGCACGCGGGCAACACGGAACCGCTCAGCTGGCTGACACGGCTGCTGTCCGGCACCGCCGAGACCAGCCCGCTGCTGGTCGCGGACGTGATCGTCAACGGCGCCAAGGTGGGCCAGATCGAGGCGCTGCTGTCGAACGCGCCGCTCAATCAAAGCGTCCGCAACGTGGTCCTCATCGGCGGCGCCCTGACCGCCGCCGCGCTCGCGGTGGCGCTGCTGCTGGTGTACCTGCTGTTGACCCGCTTTACCGCGCCGCTGCGGCCGCTGATGGAATGGGCGCGGGAATTCGCGCACGGCAACTGGCACCCGCGCACGCAACTCATCGAGTCCGGCAGCCGCGAAATCCAGGAACTCAACCAGGCCTTCACCCAGGGCTCGGCCACGCTGCGGCACTACATACAAAGCCTCGAGGAAACGCGCGAGCTGCTCGAATTCAGCGAGACGCGGCTGCGCAAACTCGTCAACAGCATGCATGAAATCCTGTTCGAGCTCGACGCCGAAGGACGCATCGTGTTCCTCAATCCGGCCTGGAAGGGATTGACCGGCTTCGCCACGGACGATTCGCTCGGCAAGTCCTTCAGCGACTTCCTGGTGGACGAAGACGCCATCCGCGACTTCGA
>CALMZR010000051.1 GCA_937870845.1 uncultured Chloroflexota bacterium | reverse complement strand
ACGATCGGAGCCCTGACCTATCTTCGCTACGTGCCGGACGATCCGCTCGATCTGTTTACCGTGCTTCCGATCCAGATCTTCAACTGGATCTCGAAGCCGCAGGACGAGTTTCACGATCTCGCGGCGGCCGGGATCATCGTGCTGCTGGCGGTTCTCCTCAGTCTGAACGGACTGGCGATCTTTCTCCGGCAGCGTCTGCGACGGCGGCTGCGATGGTAGGGGCCAGGGATGACTTGTCGCCGCGTGAGAATGAGCCAGCGAGGAAGACCTTATGAGCACTGTGCTGGAATCCAACATGATGACCGCCTCGGCGCCGACGATACCGGCGGTCGTGCGCGTCGCGGATCTCAACGTCTACTATGGTGGGTTCCACGCGGTCGGCGGCGTCTCGTTCATGGTGCCGAGGAATCAGATTACGGCGCTGATCGGGCCGTCCGGATGCGGCAAGAGTACCGTGCTGCGCTGCATCAACCGCATGAACGACCTCATCCCGGGGGCGCGGGTCGAAGGGTCTATCGAGTACCACGGCATGAACATCAACGATTCATCAATCGACCCCGTCGAGGTGCGCAAGCACATCGGCATGGTCTTTCAGAAGCCAAACCCGTTCCCGAAGTCGATCTACGACAATATCGTGTGGGGCGCAAAGATCAATGGGTACCGGGGCAATACGGACGAGTTGGTCGAACGGTGCCTGCGGCAGGCGGCGCTCTGGGACGAAGTCAAGGACAAGTTGCGGGAGAGCGGGTTAGCACTCTCCGGCGGGCAACAGCAGCGTCTGTGCATCGCGCGGACGTTGGCCATCAACCCGGACGTGATTCTGATGGACGAGCCGTGCAGTGCGCTTGACCCAATATCGACCTTGCGGATCGAAGACCTCATGCGCGAGCTGCAACGGCAATACACGATCGTGATCGTGACGCACAACATGCAGCAGGCGGCGCGAGTCTCCGACCAGACCGTCTTCTTCTCGTTGGGCGAGAATCGGATGGGGATGTTGGTCGAGGCAGCGCCGACGCGACAGCTCTTCACCAACCCGTCGGACCAGCGGACGGAGGATTACATCACGGGACGCTTCGGCTAAGACGCAACCTTGCAGCGCGCCGCCGGCTAGTTAGGAAACAGGAATGACCATGGTTCGCGTTGAGTACGCTAACGAACTCGAAACGCTACGGGGCGCGGTGGTCGCCATGTCGAGTATGGTCGACAAGGCCATTTCCCGCGCGATCGAGGCGTTGATGCACCAGGACGTTCGGATGGCCGAGGAGATCATTACCGCCGATCGAACGGTCAATAGCCAGCGGTGGGGCATCGAGGAAGACGCCTTGCGCATCATCGCCACTCAGGCGCCGATGGCCGGGGATCTGCGCAACATCGCCGCCGCCATTCATATCGTTACGGACCTGGAGCGAATGGCCGACCACGCCGCGGGGATCGCCAAGATCGTGGTGGATACGGCCAGCGAGCCGCTGCTCAAGCCGCTGGTCGACATTCCGCGGATGGCCGAGATTTCGCGAGGGATGTTGAATGACGCGATCACGGCCTACATCGAGGGGGATTCCGATGCGGCGCGGCGCATTGCGCTTGTCGACGACGAGGTCGATGCCCTGTATGAGCAAGTGTATCGCGAGCTGCTGACGTACATGATGGCCGATCCGACGACCATCAACCGCGCCACGCATCTGCTGTGGGTGTCGCACAACCTGGAGCGCATCGCAGACCGCGTGACGAACATCTGCGAGCGGGTCGTGTTCGCCGAGACCGGGGAGCTGACCGAGATCAACGTGTCGACCTATTGATCAGGTGCGGCGACCCTCGCGCCGCGTAAGGAGACTCGTCGCCCCGGCCGCGGCGACCAGGCTCGCCGCCAACAACGCGCCGGCAGCAGCCTCCTGCGTCGTTCCAGTTCCCGTGCGTGGCACCTGGGAGACGACCGGGTCAGACGATGGGAGCGAGGAGCAGGCGAACCCGTCTCCGTTCGGATCGAGGTTGTACGGGTCCGAGACATCCTGGTTGTAGACCCGCTGCGCTTCTTCCTGAAACGCGAAGTCGATGCAGTCGATGTCCTCGCGCACCAGCGGCCGTGCCGGGGCGTCAATGACGATCTCGACGTCGGCGGGCTCCTCGTCCTGGTTGCGTTGGGCACGCCGCTCGGCGCGGGTAGGCGCCTCGTCGGTGGGTTCTGGCTCGATATCCAACAGCTCTTCACAAGCGATGCCGTTCCCGTCGGCGTCGAGGTTGGCGAGTGCCACGGGGTCCGCGTCAAAGGCGTCCTGGGCGTCTTCGGCCGTGGTGTAGTCGGCGCATGTCACCGCCGGTGAATCTTGCGCCGCGTCGTCTTGATTCGCCGGGCGCTCGGCCTGACGCGCCGCTCTGCGCTCTTCGCGGGTCTGGGTCTCATCGCCGGTGTCTTGCTCGGTTGCGACGGCGGCGTCATCGCGCGCGGCCGGGTCGACGTCTGCTGCGGACGGCAAGAGTGCGCAGGCGATGCCGTCGGCGTTGGGGTCGAGGTTGTTCGGGTCCGCGGGGTCTTCGTCCAGTACAGCCTGCGCTTCTTCCTGCGTATTGAAATCCTCGCAGTCAAGGTCGGCGTCTTCCTGAGCGAACGACTTCGTAAGATGCGAGGGCATCCCGGTCGACGCGCTCGATGCGCTCGGAGATATGATCCCCATAGCCAACAAGAGCGCGATTACACCGGCCCAAACCTTCATCGCCGCACCCACTCCTGGATTCCCGATCTTGCCGTGCCTCGCGACCGAGTCTGGGCCACGAGCATAGACGAACGATGTCGCGGGGCCGTTCCGGAACGATTCGGCCCAGAGCCGTGTCCGTACACGCCACGTTGCCATGGCGCGGGCCGTTTGGCAAGTCTGCCGCCCCGGCGTCATGAGGTGGTCTGGGCAGCTTGGTCGGCCCAGAGGCGCTCCGGGTGCTCCCGCCGCCAGTCACGTACGAGACCGAGGAGGGATTGCGCCAGATCCGGCAGTTCGATCGGCGCCGAGACGACCGCGTTGACCCCTGCATGCAGCAATGGCGCCGCGTCGAATGTCGGCCCCGAAACGACCGCGAGGATGGGAATGTCGGTTCTGGCCGCCGCCGCAGACCTGTCCGATCGGCCTCGCAACCGTCGCACCAGCTCCGGTGCGCCGATGCCGCCGAGCTCGGCGTCGACGATTGCGAGGTCGAAGCTGCGCAGGCGAAACACCTCCAGGGTCTGCACGGCGCTGGCGATGACGCTGGTCCAGAAGCCGGCGTAGACCAGACCTTCGCCCAGGAAGTCGCTCAGGTCCGGGTCGTCGCTGACGATGAGGAGGTGTGGCCGTTGCAGCGCCGGCATCTTCGCTCCTGGCCCAGCTCACGAATTGAGAGCAGGTCCGATACGGTATGATGGCCTCGTCCCGCGCCCCGCTCGTGAGGCCGGCGCCCGTATCGCCGGCCGGCAGATGCGATCCAGGGAAGGCGGCGTCGTGGACGACCGGCTCGATCACGCGGAAACCCGCGAACTGCTGCAACGGTACATCATCCTGCTCGATCTCCCGACCGACCGGCTGCGGGCAACGACCGACCGCTCGGTGTTCGAGGGGTGGCTCGGGCGCCGGGTCCGGTCGTCGATCGGGGGCGCGCATGCGTATGTGCCGCACCGAAGCGAGCACTTGATTCTGATCAATCTGTCGCGCATCGACCTCGCGCGGCCGCGAGCGCTGGAGGTCGTCGTCGCTGAAGAGTTGATCCACATGCGCGACCGGCTGGATGGCGATCTGCGGCGGCACGCCAAGCACGGGCACGACCGCATCGCCCATCGCGTGGCCGCGCTCACCGGCGCCAGCCTCGACGAGATCCGAAGCGCGCTGCTGCCGGCGCCGCGCCGGCCGGCACGATACCTGTACCGGTGCCCGGCGTGCGGGATGGCAATCCCGCGGCAGAAGCAAGGAACCTGGTCGTGTGGACGCTGCGCTCCGAGGTTCGACCGTCGGTTCCTTTTGCAACCAGCGGCGGTGAGTTGATGGTGCTGGCGAAACCATCGGGCATAGGGAGATCGCATTTGGCGCAGCGCCCCGCTGGCCGTGAGTGTGCGGCAGCCTCAATCGTGGGAGTGCGGCGGAAGTCGTCTGGGCGAAGACGAGGGATGGGGTAGCTGTGGGCGTCTGGGACCGGCTCAACGAGTGGCTCTCCGCCGCTCTCGTGGCGTCGCTGACCTGGGTTTCGGGCATCGTATCCATGGGCGCCCCGCCGGGTCCGGCGCCGGCCGTTGACCCCAACCCGGCCAGCTTCATGATCGGTTGGGCGCAGCAGGTCGAGCCGCCGCCGATCGAGCAGGTTGGGGAGGGAACCGGTGATGACGTCGAAACGCTCGACGAGAGTGAACCTCCCGTAGAAGAAACGGCCGTCGCCGATCCCGAAACGCTGGATGCCGGCGCGCCGCCCGCGGCGCAGGACGAAGATGTCGAGCTGCTCGATCAGGGAGCGCCGCCGGCCACGGCCGGGCAGCCGGTCGAGACTGTCTACGTGGCTCCGACCGCGGACGCCACGACGACGTACGTCGCCCCTGAGCCAGCTCCGGCGGCAGCGACGGGGCCGGCGCTGCCGCCGGGCTTTGGCACAGGCCGCGTGCATGCCGTGGCGGGCCGGGGCGAGGCGCCAATCGGCATCGCCGAATGCCACGTCGGCGCGGTCACTGGCCGTGCATACGTCGGCATCGACTGCGGGGAGGACGAAGGGGCCTCATTCGTCGGGCACGCGCCTTCGTTCGAAGCTTTTCCGTTTGTCCTCGAAGCCGAGTTTCCGTTCGAGGGGGATGAGGCGTTCTTCACGGACCCCAACTTTCCGTTTGGAGACGACGAAGAGCTCGCTGTAGCGGCGAGCCGGGATGACGGCTCCGACACCAACGTATTCGTCTCGGCGCGCGGCGGTAATCGCGTGCGAGATGACGACGCGGCCGCCGCGCCAGCGATCGAAACGGGCGGCGCGAGCACCGTGTCGTTCGCGCAGCGAGCGCGAGACCGGGAACCCCGCGTCAAGGTGGAGAACCGGTCCGGCCGTGATGAGGAGAACGACACGCGCACCCGCGCCGAGTCCGATAGCGGCGAGACGAGATCCGAATCCCGGAAGCAGGATCGTGGCAGTGGGCGCGACGACGGGGTGAACGCCGAGGGCAACGACAGAAAGTCCGAAGGCAAGAAGAGCAAGGACAGGAAGTCCAAGTCCAAGAGTAAGAAGGATCGCGCCGACCGGAAAGAGAAGAAGCGCGACCGCGACCGGTAGCTGTTGGGCGCGCCTCAGCAACCGGGAACAGGAGAGACGCATTCCTCACGCCGGGGTGCGGCATGCCGTGCCCCAAAGTGGGGCGAGGATCAGCTCGAAAAGTCGATGTCGTTATTCCCGCCGTCGGAGGGCTCGCTTGGAGACGGGGAGGGGGTGACGACATCTTCGGGGTCGTCGGTCTGGATGATCTGCGCCCCGTCCGGCCCGGAAACGGCGATGACGTTCCCGGAGCGGGCGAAGGCGAACCCGCCGCTCGTGCTGACGCTGGCGATGACATCGGGATTGGCTTCGATGAAGAGGTCGGCGTCGGTCAGATCGGGGGTCGTGGCGACGGGAATGTTCGGGTTGCTGGGCACCGTTGGGGTCGGCAGAATGTCGTCGGTCGTATCGCCGAGGTTCTGGGCCAGTTCTTCTGTGCTCCGCTCGCGACGACCAGCTCCATCGTCGTCAGAGGAGTCGACGTTGGCTTCTTGCTGGCGAGTGACCGATCGCCGAGCTCCGTCCGTAGATTCATCTTTCACGGACGTGTCATTGCTCTCGGTGCGCTCTTCCCGGCGTTCGCCTTTTTCTGTCCGGTTCTTGCCTTCCTGGCTCTCGTCTTTGGTTCGGTTGTTGGATGTCTCGGAGTTTTCCGCGTTCGCGTCGCTTTGCTTCTGGATGTCGCGGCTGTTGTCCTCGGCCTTGGCCTCGCGACGGTCTTCCTTCCTGGCATCGGCGTCGTCTTCGGCGCGTTTGTCTTTGCGGGCTCCGGACCCGGCCGGCGGCAACGCCGCGGTCATGCCAAGTCCAAACAGGAGCTTTCCGGATCGAGCAAGGGCCGAGCGCCCCACCTCGCGCCAGGATCCAATTTTCAGCCGGCGATCGTCCACGTCGTTCTTCCCTCTACCCGTCGCCGGCCGTCTCGCCGCGTGTCGGTGGTCTCGCGTCCCCAGGGGGCCATGGAATGCGCGCCTGCCTCGACGCCTGCCCATCCACAGGCTGCTAACGAGCGGGTCCTCGGCGACGTTTCCAGGTTGGCCGATTTCGCCAGCCTCGAGACGTTTCCAGTTTATCACGGGCCGCTCGCGGCGCTCGCGAGCCATTCCGCGTACGTACGCGAGTGGATTCGACACTTAGGGTTGCAGACGTGGCGCCACCTCGGCAGTAGCCAGCGCGATTGATTCTTCGTCATCTGGATCGAGAGTCTGCACGACGAAGTACTCGATCCCAGCATTGACGTATTCCTGGTAGTGGGAGGCGACCGATACCGGCGTGCCGGCGACGAGATAGGCGCCCCAGAACGGGTCGAGACCGTCGGGAAAATAGTGGGTCACTTTGGCGGCTAGAGCGCGCTCAGTCTCGGCCAGCAACAGCCAATGGGTGAAATGCGTGCGAAGGATATGGTCATACGAGCGGCCGACCGCGCGGCATTGCTCCGCGAGGGCAGCCAGGCGTGCTTTGGCATCGGCTGGTGAGTTGACGTTGCCGGCCGGTCCGGGGCCAAAGTTGGCAACGTCTCCCAGCCGCGCTAATTGGTTGAGCGTTCGGGTTCCGCCGCCAGCGACGACGAGCGGGACGCCGCCGTCCTGGATTGGGGGATCGACCTGGGCGCCGGCGGCTGAATAGTAGGCCCCAATCATCGAAAATGGCTCGTTGCCCCAGACCCCGTGGATGATGGCGATGGCCTCTTCGAGACCGTCCTGGCGAGCGGGGACAGCGGGATACGGCAGGCCCATACGGTCGAACTCGTTGGTTCCGAGACCATAGTCGGCGGCGTTCCAGCCGATGCCGAGGCCGAGGACGGAGCGGCCGCCGCTGAGGCGGTCCAGGTCCGATTGCAGGCGGGCGGTCAAGAGCGGGTTGCGGTAGGGGGCGGCCGCCACCATCTGCCCGAGCCGGATGCGGCTGGTTTGCGAGGCGATCACCGCCAGATGGAGCCAGCAGTCGGGCGCCCAAGCGGGGTGATCGCCGAGAAAAAACGCATCGTAACCATACCGCTCCGCGTGGAGTCCGGCACGGATCAGCGCAGCGCCGTGGTCGCCGGCGCTCCTGGCGGCGACGGCCTGAAGCGCAAGACCTACGGAGCCCTTGCGCGAAGCCACCCACGGATGCGGGGCGCGGGATTGCATGCGATGTCCTTTTCTATCCGAAATTCTGGTCAGACGCGCAGCATCTTCCTGGCAGAGGCGGCTCTGGTCAAGCCCCGTTCACATGACTGCGTCGCGGTTCGGTTGTCGAAGCCTGCTGTGGTTCGTACGCTTGTCTGGGCGCTGCTGCTCGATATCGCGGCGTGGTGAGGTGGGTCATGTCGTTGTCCCGCGGCCGGGGACGCATCAGCATCGAAGGCGGACGGGCGTACGTCTCCGCTCGCTGCCCGTTATGCGGCGAGGAGCATCGCTACGACAAGGGCGAGCCGGCTGGACCGGAGATCTCGGAGATCCGGAGGCGTGGATCGACCGATGAGTGGATGCCGTGCCAGGGCGATCTGCCGGGGAACTTCTGGCGCATCATCATCGCCGGCAAGAAAGAGGGCGCTCGCCCAGGTGCGCCGCGACGGCGGCGTGGAGCAGCCGCACCTTGAGCGAGCCAGGCGCCGCCGACCGTCGCACGCTGGCGAGGGAGCAACCGGTCAAGTCAGAAGGTTGGCCCCGCACCGAGCGACGCCAGGCGAGGATTCGCGCCGTGCTGTCGCGCCGGCAGCCCGACCTGACCGTGGTGTTGGAGAATATCCACGACCCGCACAACGTAAGCGCCATTCTGCGTAGTTGCGACGCGGTTGGGGTGTTGCGGGCCCATGCGGTGTACTCGCTCGAAGCGCCGCCCCCCGGCGCGTTTGCGCGGCAGACGTCCGCCAGTGCGGCGAAGTGGGTGGAAGTCGAACGTCACGATTCGGTGGCGTCCTGCTTTGCCAAGCTGAGAGGCGAAGGATTCCGGATGCTCGTTACCAGCCTGGGATCGGGATCGCGCTCGCTGTACGCGTGGGACCTGACGGGACCCACGGCGCTGGTTCTGGGCAACGAGATGCGCGGCGTGTCGGATGAGGCGAGCGAGCTGGCGGACGGAGCGATAGCCATCCCAATGCTGGGCATGGTGCAGAGCTTGAACGTCTCCGTGGCCGGCGCGGTTTGCCTTTACGAGGCATTACGCCAGCGTTTGGCGGCTGGGACATATGAGACGGCCAGGATCAGTGACAACCGCTTGCGCGCGCTAGAGGAAGATTGGTTGCGACGATAGGGGGCGGGGAATCGCCGACGCTCATGAATCCCGATCTTTGGGTTCGTCACTGGATATGAAGCGCCACTCGATTCGGTGCAGGAGGATGAGCCCGATGACGGTCGCGACGGTGGCCACGAGGGCGATGGGGTAGAAGCCAGCGCCGATGAGGAGGCCGATAGCCGTGGCCACCCAGAGACCGGCGGCGGTGGTGAGGCCGACGATTTCGCGGCCGGTGGTGAGGATGACGCCGGCGGCGATGAAGCCGATGCCCTGCACGACCGTCGATGCGATGCGGCCGGGGTCGGACACCGTGCCGTCGAACATCGTCACCTGGTTGCTGAGCATGATGGCGCAGATCATAAAGAGGGCCGCGCCCTGGGTGACGAGCATGTAGGTGCGGATGCCGGCTGGTTTGTCGGCGCGCTCGCGCTCGAATCCCAGTACGACGCCGGCCAGCATGGCCACGCCGAGGCGCTGCATTGCTTCGAGGTCCGTCAGTGGTTCCAAATTGCCCCTAGCATGCGATCGGGGGGCACGGCATGCCGTGCCCCTACGCGGGTCGTGAGCCAACGGAGTTTGGCATGTCCGTCCCGCGGCCTAGAACTGCAGGACAACCGTTTGGTTCTCGCCGTCGCGGATGAACTTGGCGGTCGCCTGGTCGCCGGGTTTGAGCGTCTCGACCATCTGGTCCAGGGCGGCCATGTTGCGCACGCGCTTGCCGGCGAAGCTGGTGATGACGTCGCCAGGCTTGAGCTCGGCGCGCGCGGCGACAGTCTTGGGCCGGATCTTGCCGACGTAGATGCCCTTGGTCCCCTCGGGAATCTTCTCTGCCTTTTCGGGATGCCGGGCCAGATACTCCTCGGCGTCGGCGGCGAGGATGCCGAGCGGGGGCCGCTTGGGGCCGGCGAACTTTTCGGCCAATTTGGCGAACTTCTGCTGGTCGAAGCCCAGAATGACGTCGCCGTCGGCGACCGTGACGGGCACGCCCTGTTGACCGCTGAGGCGGATCATCTCGATGGCGGCGGCGTAGTCCTTGGCTACGTCCTTTTCGACAAACGGCACCTTGTGTCGGCTAAGGAACTCCTTAGCTCTGTCGCACCACGGTCAGGTGTCGGTGGTATAGACCGTGACCTGGGGGGCAGCTTCCGCCATGAATCTCCTCGTTTCTATCGACCTGGCCGTGCGTTCGCGATCGGGTTGACCGCGCGCCGGCCTCATGTATGACGTTATGGTACCAGTACCGGCCCTCTGCGCTGGCGGCGGTTATTCCCACTCGATCGTGGAGGGCGGTTTGGACGAGATGTCATAGACGACGCGGGTGATGCCGTGGACCTCGTTGACGATGCGGGTGCTGATGCGGGCCAACGTTTCGGACGGCAGGCGGGCCCAGTCGGCGGTCATGGCGTCTTCGGAGGCGACGGCGCGGACGGCGCAGACGCGGCCGTAGGTTCGATCGTCGCCCATGACTCCGACCGAGCGGATGGGGAGGAGGACCGCGAAGTACTGCCAGACGCCGGACTCGGGACCGAGCGCGTCGATCTCCTCGCGCACGACGGCGTCGGCTTGCCGCAACAAGGCGAGGTCGGCGGCGGTTACCGGGCCGATGATGCGCACGGAGAGTCCGGGGCCGGGGAAGGGCTGGCGCTCGACGATCTCGTTCGGGAGGCCGAGGGCGCGGCCGACGGCGCGCACTTCGTCCTTGAACAGGTAACGCAAAGGCTCGATGAGGGAGAAGGAGAGGTCAGCCGGCAGGCCGCCGACGTTGTGGTGTGTCTTGATTTTCACCGCGGCTTTGGTGTCGGGCGAGGTGCTTTCGATGACATCCGGGTAGAGGGTGCCCTGGGCCAGGAACTCGAATGGGCCGTGCCGCTCCGCCTCGATTTCAAAGACGCGGATGAATTCGGCGCCGACGATGCGCCGCTTCTCCTCAGGGTCTTCGACGCCTTCGAGGTTGGAAAGGAATCGCTCGCTGGCGTCGACGAAGACGAGGTCCATTCCGAAGGCGCGGCCGAAGACCTCCCGCACCAGATCGGTTTCGCCGAGGCGGAGGAGGCCGTTGTCGACGAAGACGGGGGTGAGGCGGTCACCGATAGCGCGGTGAATGAGGGCGGCCGCCACCGAAGAATCGACGCCGCCGCTGAGGCCGAGGAGGACGCGTCCGTCGCCGACGGTACTTCGAATCTGATCGACCGCGCTGTCGATGAAGTGGTCGGCGGTCCAGTCCGTGCGGCAGCGGCAGACCTCGACGAGGAAGTTGCGAATGAGGTCGCGGCCGAGCGGGGTGTGGACGACTTCCGGGTGGAACTGGATTCCGAAACGCCTGCCGTCGCTCATGGCGGCAATGGGGGCGTTGCTCGTGCCTGCGATGGCGGCAAATCCGGCAGGCAGGCGGGTGACGTGGTCGCCGTGGCTCATCCAGACATCAATCGTATCTGGCAAACCCTGGAAGAGCGGCGATGACTCGATCGTGGAGATGGAGGCCGAGCCGTATTCCCGTTTGGCGGCGGATTCGACCGTGCCGTCGAGAGCGTTTGCCAGTAGGTGCATTCCGTAGCAGATGCCGAGCGTGGGCAGCTCTTCCTCCAAGACCCAGGTTGGGAGGATTGGTGCTCCGGGGTCGTAGACGCTGGCCGGGCCGCCGGAGAGGATGACGCCCTTTGGCTTGAGGTTGGCGATCTCGTGCCGTGGCGTGTCCCAGGGGAGGAGGACGCTGTAGACGCCGACCTCGCGCACGCGGCGCGCGATGAGTTGGCTGTACTGGCTGCCGAAATCGAGGACAACGACGGTGTCGAAATCGCGGCTCGGCGTCGCGTCCGCCACTGGGCCGGCGGTGTTTGAAGGTGCTCCCTGGGCCATTCCTGCTCCCGAGCCGTCGTATCGCCGTCAGTCCGCGCCGTGATCGTCGCCAAGATACTGGTAGGTGAGGTCAAACTCCCAGTCCGCGATGGTTTCGATCTCGACTTCGACGCGTGGGCGCAGCGGATCGATCTTCTTGGAGAGGTGGAGATCGACGACGGCGCGGTCGTCGAAGCCGAGGGTGCGGCTCAGGGCGTCGAGCGTGATCTTCAGCCCGCCGTCGAGGTCGCGCCGATGCGGGGTCTCAAAATAGTAGACCAGGTAGACGCCGAGGGCCGCGGTGGCGAACGCCTGCTCGGTCGCCAGGGAGAGCGCGCCGCGGGTTCTGAGGCCGGCGAGGTGCTTTTCTACGTTGCGGAGAAACGATCTGGCGCTCGGGCTCAGGACGCGGCGATTGCCCACGCTGACGTACTGGTTGTTGACCCCTGGCGGCAGGGGCAGGACCAAGCGCAAGGTCGTGGGCTGGTGGGTGTGTGGTGTCGGCATCGCGCCACCGGCGGTTCCTGGGGCGTGGGCAGTGTAGCGACCTCGCAAACGTGTCAGCAACCGCCGTCTTGGGGCTTCCGCTGGGTTGGCTTCCGTGCCGGGCTCTATGCTTGCACGATGCGCGCGGAGGTGGGAGAGCTGCCTTTCTCATGATGGAAGCGGTGCTGCTGGGGACGGGCGGGATGCTGCCGCTGCCGGATCGGTGGCTGTCGAGTTTGTTGGTTCGGGTCAATGGGGCGTTGACGCTGTTTGACTGCGGGGAGGGGACGCAGATCGCATGGCGGCAGGCCGGGTGGAGCATGCGGCGGCTGGAGGCGATCTGCCTGTCGCACACGCACGCGGACCACGTCGCGGGATTGCCGGGGCTGCTGCACGCGGTCGCCAATGCCGATCGCAGCGAGCCGATCGCGGTCTACGGGCCACCGGGGACCGCATTGGTCGTGCGGGGGCTGCGCACGATTGCACCGTATCTGCCTTACGAGGTCCGGTTGACGGAGCTGCGGAGCGGCGATGCGTTTCCGATGCCCGGTGGCATGATGGGGAGTTGCCAGGAAGGCGAGCATGCGCTGCCGGTGCTGGCGTACCGGGCCGATCTGCCGCGCAATCGGGCGTTCTTGCCGGAGCGGGCGCGGGAGCGCGGCGTGCCGATCGAGCTTTGGGGCGCGCTCCAGCGAGGGGAGGCCGTGCGTTGGGAAGGAGGAGTTGCCGAGCCCAATGAGGTGCTCGGCCTGCCGCGCAAGGGGTTGTCGATCGCGTACATCACTGATACGAGGCCGCTTCGGGAGCTGGCGACGTTTGCGGCGGGGGTGGATTTGCTGGTGTGCGAGGGGACGTATGGGAGCGACGAGGATGCCGCCAAGGCGGAGAAGAATACGCACATGACGTTCCGGGAGGCGGCGACGCTGGCGCGGGACGCGGCGGCAAGGCGGCTGTGGATTACGCACTTCAGCCCGGGGCTGGATGATCCTGGGGTCTTTGCGGGGAATGCGACGGAGGTCTTCGCGGGGGCCGTGGTTGGGCGCGATGGGATGCGGGGGGTGCTGGCGTACGTTGACGTGTGAGGGGAGGGGAATGGTACTTACTGTCGCCAGGGAGGGGGCCATGGCTCAATGGAGCGCCGGCTGTCGGCCTGCGGCCGACAGGCGATGCGGGCATCGCCCCTAGGGGCGGGGGTGGGATGGCCGCGATTCGGCAAGCCGGAACCAGGGCCTTCGATGGGTTCCCGTGGTGGCGATGTGCGGCGGCGGAGATCCTGAAGTTTGGCACGGTCGTCGAAAGATGCCAAAGATGCCAAAGATGCCAAAGATTCTGGGGAGCGGGGCGGCGGTGGGGCGCGGTAGATTCAGGGGCTTTCGCCGCGCTCGCGGTTGGCCAGGACCTGGGTGCGCTGGTAGGCGGCGTAGACGGCGCGGGAGAGGACAGTGCGGAGGCCGCCTTTCTCCATCTGGTAGATGGCCTCGGCGGAGGTGCCACCGGGGGAGGTGACCATGTTGCGCAGCTCGGCCATGTGCTTGCCGGAGTCGCGGGCGAAGGCGACGGAGCCGGAGACGGTTTGCAGGACGATCTGCTCGGCGATGCGGCGGGGGAAGCCCATGTGGACGCCGGCGTCGATGAGGGCTTCCATCATGAGGAAGACGTAGGTCGGGCCGGTGCCGGAGAGGGCGGTGGCCATGTCGACGTACTTTTCTTCTTCGACCCAGAGCTCTTCGCCGAGGGCGCGGAGGAGCGATTGGACTCGCTGTCGCTGCTGCTCGGTGACGCCGGGGGTTGTGCTCCAGACGCTCATGCCCTGACCGACCTGAGCGGGGGTGTTGGGCATGACGCGGACGACGGCGTCGTGGCCGAGGCCCTCCATGAGGACGTCGATCGGGGCGCCGGCGATGACGGAGACGACGACCTGCTCCGGCGATAGGCTGCCGAAGAGCTGGCGAGTCACGGCCTTGAGAACCTGGGGCTTGATGGTGAGGACGACGAGATCCGCGTCGTGAGCAGCGTCGCGGTTGCTCTCGACGGTCGCGATGCCGAAGCGCTCCTCGAGCTTGTGGCGGCGGTCAGCGCGGGGGTGGCTGGCGATGATATGGCCAGGCGGGATCATCGCTTGCTTGAGGAGGCCGGCGATCATCGACTCGGCCATGACCCCGGCGCCGACGAAGGCGATGCGGGCGTCGGCGAGCGGATTGACCGCGCCGGTCCCTCCCCGGTCGGTTTGTTCGGGCATGAGCGGCCTCCTGCGAACGGTCTGTGCCACCATTGTAGCGGGGTACAGGCGGTACATGTCCGACTTTGGCCCCGCAACCCGCGAGCAGAAAGCGAGTCACCGTGGCGAACCGTCTAGCCTCCGAAACGAGTCCCTACCTGTTGCAGCACGCCGAGAACCCGGTTGATTGGTATCCCTGGGGGGACGAGGCGCTGGCGAGGGCGCGCTCTGAAGACAAGCCGATGCTCGTCAGCATCGGTTATTCAGCCTGCCACTGGTGCCACGTGATGGAGCACGAGTCGTTCGAGAACGCCGAGATCGCGGCGGTGATGAACGACCGGTTCGTCAATATCAAGGTCGACCGGGAGGAGCGCCCGGATCTCGATTCGCTCTACATGACGGCCGTGCATGCGCTGACGGGGCATGGCGGCTGGCCGCTCAATGTCTTCCTCACGCCGGATGGGACGCCGTTCTATGGGGGCACCTACTTTCCTCCGGACGATCGGATGGGAATGCCCGGCTTTCCCAAGGTGCTGGAGGCGGTCTCCTCGGCGTTCACGGAGCGGCGGGAGGAGGTCGAGGAGAGCGCGGGGCAAATCCGGGATTTGCTGCGCCGGGCGACCGGCGCCATGCCGAAGGCGGATGACCTGACGCCCGAGATCCTGGGGGAGGCGGTCGAGCAGCTGGCGCGGTCGTTCGACGCGCGAAACGGAGGATTTGGCGGGGCGCCGAAGTTCCCGCAGCCGGCGACGGTCGAGTTCCTGCTACGGCAGGGCCATCGGACGGGCGGGCAGCGCGAGACGATCATGGCGCAGCGGACGTTGGACCGGATGGCAAGCGGCGGCATCTACGATCATCTCGGGGGCGGATTTCACCGATACGCGGTCGATGCC
Source organism: uncultured Chloroflexota bacterium (assembly GCA_937870845.1). Classification (GTDB taxonomy): domain Bacteria; phylum Chloroflexota; class Chloroflexia; order Thermomicrobiales; family UBA6265; genus JACCXM01. The sequence goes on along the minus strand of CALMZR010000051.1, from coordinate 25,590 downwards.
GTGTGGCTCGTGCCGCACTTCGAGAAGATGTTGTACGACAACGCCCAGCTCGCCTCGGTCTACCTGGCGGGCTATCAGGCGTTTGGCGAAGAGCGGTATCGGCGCACAGCGGAGGAGACGCTCGACTTTGTCGCCCGCGAAATGACGGGCGAGGGAGGCGGTTTCTACGCCACGCTCGATGCCGATACCGAAGGGCACGAGGGGCTGTTCTACACCTGGACGACCGAGGAGATCGACGAGGCGCTGGGCGAGGACGATGCCCGGATCGCCAAGGCATGGTTCAACGTCGAGCCGGGCGGCAACTTCGAGGGGCGGACGGTGCTGGCGACGCCGCGGACGGCCGCGGACGTCGCGGATCGGCTCGGTATCGGCGAGGACGAGCTGAAGGAGGCTTTGGAGCGCATCCGACACGCCCTGCTGGAGGTTCGAGAAACGCGAGAGCGGCCGGGACGAGACGAGAAGGTCATCACCGGTTGGAACGGGTTGATGCTCAAGGCGTTCGCGAATGGATCGCGCATCCTCGACCGGCCGGATTTCCGCCGGCTGGGCGAACGGAACGCGGCTTTCGTGCTCAAGAATCTGCAGCGCAAGAAGCGGTTTCTTCGTAGCTGGAAAGATGGGGATGCGCGGATCGGCGGGTTCCTGGAGGACTATGCGTTCTTCATCGACGGGTTGCTGGCGCTGTACCAGGCGACGCTGAACGAGCGCTGGCTGCGCGAGGCGATGCGGTTGACGGAGCTGATGGTCGAGGAGTTCGGCGACCCGGATGGGCCGGGGTTCTTCGACACGGCCGTCAGCCATGAGACGCCGGTGGCGAGGCCGCGTGACCTGCACGATGGGGCGACGCCGTCCGGGAACGCCGTTGCCGCCGATGTGCTGCTGCGGTTGGGAGCGATGACGGGGAACGAGGCGTGGTCCGAACGGGGAAGCGAACTGCTGCGGACGATGGCGCGGACGATGCGCGAGCATCCCCTGGCCGCCGGCCGCTACCTGAGCGCCACGGACTTCTATCTCGGGCCGGTCAAGGAAGTCGCGCTGTCCGGGGCACTGAAGAGTGACGAGCTCCAGGCCCTGCTCGACGCGGTGTACGACAGATTCGAGCCGAACGTGGTGCTCGGGTACGTCGATGCCGAGCAACCTGAGTTGACGGAGCAGTTGCCCTTTTTGCAGGAGCGGCCGCCGAGAAACGGGCGGGCGACGGCCTATGTCTGCGAGCATTTTGCGTGCCTGCCGCCGGTGCATGAGCCGGAAGAACTGCTGAGGCAGCTCGCGGAAGGGACGGGGGTGGCGTGGCGAGATTTTTGAGGGTGTCGGGGTGTCGGGGTGTCAGGAGACGCGTTAGAGGCTGGTGGGGTGGTTCCGTGGTCGGTAGAGGGGGCGTGTCGGATCCCAAGAGCCACTACCCAGCCTTTATCCCCGTCGCCCGAATCCCGTCACCCGCTACCCTCGGCAAGTAGAATGACTGCCGGAGCGTTGTGCCCCAAGCCGCCCTTCGTGGATGGCCGTGGCTTCTTGGAGGGCCGGCTGTCGGCCTGCGGCCGACGGGCGCGGCAAGCAGCGCCCCTACGACCGGGCGTGGCATAGCGGCGATCCAGCAAGCCACGACCTCCTCTTTAGCACCCGGGACGCCGCATGCCCGATCTGTTTCTCGAACTGCGAGACGAGTCCGGCGGCGACGAGCAGACTCCGGCCCCACTGCCTGAAGACGAAGCGCTGGCGTTGTTGCGGGATGCGGAGATCACCGCTTCGCAGTTGATCCCGTGGGGGTCGAACTATTCGTTCGCCGTGGCGCTGGAAGCGCCGGATGGGCGCTCGCAACTGGCGATCTACAAGCCGCAGGCGGGGGAAGCGCCCCTCTACGATTTTCCCGACGGGACGCTCTATCGGCGAGAGCTGGCCGCCTACCTGTTCAGCAGGTGGGCGGGGTGGGATCTGGTGCCGCCGACGGTGGCGCGGGAGGGGCCGCAGGGGGTCGGCAGCGTGCAACTCTACGTGCAGCCGGAGGCGGAGGGGCCGGATCGCGGTCTTTTTTGGGGGAGCCGCGATCCGGCGGTGGAGCGGCTGGTGCTGTTCGACCATCTGGTCAACAACGCCGACCGGAAGATCAGCCATTGCCTGCGCGACCGCGAGGGGAAGGTGTGGGGCATCGACCACGGGTTGACGTTCAACCGGGAGCCGAAGCTGCGGACGGTGTTGTGGCAGTTCGTGGGCGAGGCGATCTCACCACCGCTGAAGCGAGATTTGCAAGCTTTGAATGAGCGTGCGGGTGAGTTGCGCGAAACGCTGGCTGGCGTCATTAGCGCGGGGGAGATTCAGGCGCTGCAGAGGCGCATCGCGAATTTTTCGGAGTATGGATGTTACCCGGTGCTCAGTCCGCGGCGGAATGTGCCGTATGGGTGGTGGTAGGCCGCCACGGGCTGCGCGCCGGGCGTGTCCTGTGCGGTGAGGCGAAGCATCTTGATGTTCGCGAACGGGTCGGTCCTGAACGCCGAGATTTCTCCTTCGTCGGAATGACACGGGTTTCGTGGGCAGATTCGTCGCACGGCCACGGGGCTGCGGCGGCGAGTCGAGGCTCAGTGCAGGGGCGCCGCGTTGAGTTCGGGGAGGTCGCGGCGGCCGCGTTCGTAGTCGGTGATACGCTCGCGGAAGATCCAGAGCATGAGGAGGGAGGCGGGCGCTGAGGTCAGGACGAACGCGCTCCAGACCCAGCCCATGCCGGCGCCGAAGAAGCGGACGCCGATCCAGGCGAGGAGGACGGAGAGCCACATGGTGGAGGCGCCGATGATGAGCGGGGTGCGGGTGTCGCCGCTGCCGCGGAGGCTGCCGCTGCTGACGAACCAGATGGCCCAGAAGGGGAGGGCGACGCTGAGGGCGTGCAGGGCGCTGACGCCGGCGTCAACGACGGACTGATCTGATGAAAAGATGCGCATCAGCCGCTCGCTGAAGATGTAGACGAGGACGCCGCCGATGCCGAGCCAGGCGATGGCCCAGCGGAGGGAGATCGTCCATGCCTTTCTGGCATCGGACGGGACACGGGCGCCGATGCTCTGGCCGACGAGGGCGGTGGCGGTGATGGAGAAGGCGATGCCGGGCAGGAAGGCCGTCGAGAGGGCGGTGAAGGCGATCTGCTGGGCGGCCAGCGCGGGAGTGCCGATGAGGGCGACGACGGCGATGAGGACCATGAAGGCGCCGGAGGAGAGCATCTGCTCCACCGCGGCCGGGACGCCGAGCGTGAGGAGCTGCCTGGCGGTTTCGAGTCTTGGCCGCCATCCCCAGGAGCCGGCGAGGGAGATGGCTTTCATGCCGCGGGCCATGACGATGAGCATGAAGGCGGCGCCGAGGGCGCGGCCGCTGGCGGCGCCGAGCGCGCTGCCGGCCACGCCGAGGGCCGGGAAGCCGAAGTTGCCGAAGATGAGGGTATAGGCGACGGCGACGTTGACGATGTTGGCGACAACCGCGGCGTAGAGGGGCGTGCGGCTGTCGCCTGCGCCGCGCAGGACCGCGCCGCAGACGAACGAGAGGAAGAGGGTAACGCCGGTGGCGGCGATGACCTGCAAATAGGTCGTGGCGTGGACAGCGACATCCGCTTCGGCGCCGAAGAGGCCGATGATGCCCGGGGCCAGGACGTACAGGATGACCGACATGGGGATGGCCAGCACGAGCCCCCAGACGATCGCCTGGCGGGCGAGCTGGTTGGCGCGGTGTTTGTCGCCCGCGCCGATGGCCTGGGAGACGAGGACGGTGGCGCCGATGTCGATGGCGGAGAGGATCGAGATGATGAAAAAGACGAACTCGAACCCCATGCCGACGCCGGCCACCGCGGCCGCGCCGAGGCGGGCCACCATGAAGGTGTCGACGGCTCCGACCATGGTGTGAAGCAGGTTCTCGCCGATGATCGGGGTGGCGAGACCGAGGACTCGGCGCTGGGTCATCGGCTCGGGAGCAGGGGCGGGCAGTCGCTCCGGCGTTTCGGGCAGGATCGAGGGGATCGCCGTGGCGCTGGCGGACTCGATGACCTCTTGGGCGATCGTGGACACTGGCTCCCCCGAGCGAAACGTGATGGATTGAGGTCGCGAACCGGAAGAGTTTTGGCTTTCCGGTTGCCAGCATCGTACGGCCGGAAGAGGACGTGCGGGGTCCGCTTTCGCGGCCGGAGAGAATACCCCATGCGGGACGGTTCGGTATACGGGCAGCAGAGGCGCCCAGGGGCTGCGGACGACGCCAAATATGAAGGTCAAGCGGGAGAGTGTGCGGTACGCTGTATCCAGGATCGCTGCCAGCGATCCACGTATGTGCTGACATCAACCAGGCGGGAGTCGCCATGAATCAGGGCAATCGGGGCAACGGAACCGGCAGCGTCCGGGTGCAGTGGGGCGGGTACGGCTTCATGGCCGGCATCGTCGTCGGCGTACTCTTCGGATGGTTTTTCGCCGGATTTATCGGGGCGTTCATCCGGGTGGGGGTGGTGCTGCTGGTGCTCGTGCCGGTGGTGCTGCTCTTCATCGCGTGGCGGAAGTTCATGGCGCCGATACTGCGGCCTCCCGTCCGGCGCGAGTACGTCGATCCTGGATACGCCATTGAGACGCGGGCCGTGGTCCATAGCGCGGAACGGGAACCGCTGCCCAGGTGACGATTGCGCCGCAGGATCTGCGGATCATCGGTGAGCTTGCGGCCGTCACCTTCGCGTTCGGGCTGGCCGTGGGTTTCATCGGGGTGGGCGGAGCAGGGGTCGCGGTCGCGCTGCTGACGAGCGTTTTTGGATTGCCAGCGCACACGGCGATCGGAACCGCGATCGCGGCGATGCTCTTTGTCACCATCTCTGGAGCTATCTCGCACTATCGAGAAGGGAATGTCGCGCACCGGCTGGGTCTGGTCGTCGGTTTGGCCGGGGCGGCCGGCGCCGTGATTGGAGCTGATTGGAGTCAATCGGTCCCGGACGAGGTGCTGCGGGTCGCGGCCGGCTTGGCGCTGTGGAGCCTTGCCGTGCTGGTCTTTTTACGATCGCGGATCACGAGGGGCATCGTTGGCCACGAAACGGACGTGCATGAAGAGCCGATCCGGACGAAGCGCGAGTGGGCCGCCGGGATTGGGATTGGGGCGACGGGGGGAGCGGCGGCGGCGTTTCTCGGCATAGGGATGGCGCCGCTGATTCAGCTCGGGCTGTTGACCATTCATTGCTTGCCGCTGCGGCAGACGGTCGGGACCGCGATGATGGCGCTGATCTTTATCAGCGCGGCTGGCGGGTTGGCGATGGCGCGCCATGGGGACGTGTCGGGGCCGCATCTGGTTGGGCTGACGATCGGGTTGGCGTCCGGGGCGTACATTGGAGCGCGGTACACGCGGCGGGCGCCGCGCGAGTTGCTGCGGATCGCGGTGGTGGCGGTCCCGGTCACGGCTGGGGCGATGTTGTTGTTTCTGTGAGCGGCGCCGCAGGTCCTGGAGCTGAAAGCAAGAGATGTGTCATTCCGAGCGCAACGATGAATCCCGGCTCCGACGAAACGACGTTCCCCGGGCGCAGAGATTCCTCCTTGGTCGGGATGACGCGAGTCTTGGCGCAGAAATCAACTACTCGTGCCGGCGACCTGGACTTTGAGGCCGTTGCCGCTGCGGACGTGGGCGAGGGCGGCGGGGAACTCGTCGAGGGTGAAGGTGTCGGAGACCATGCGTTCGACGTCGATGGCGCCGGAGGCGATGATGTCGATGGCGGGGCCGTAAGAGTTGAGGACGGCCATCGAGCCGAGGATGGTGATCTCCTCATTGTAAATCTTGAAGGCGTCGTAGCTCGCTTTTTCGCCTGGGGGGCAGACGCCGAAGAGGAGGAGCTTGCCGCGGCGCTTGACCGCGTCGATGGCCTGTTCCGCGACCCTGGTGACGCCGGTGGCCTCAATGACGTTGTCGAAACCGCGGGGTGCGATGTCGCGCAGGTCCTCCAGGTTCGTGGCGACGTGCTCGAAGCCGAACTCGTTTTTGGCGCGGTCGAGCCGGCTCTGGTTGATGTCGATGAGGGCGACGAGGCTGGCGCCGTTGTAGCGGGCGACCTGGGCGTTGAGGAGGCCCATGGGGCCGGCGCCGTAGATGAGGTAGGTCTCGCCGGTCTGCGGTTGCAGGCGGTGGAAGCCGCGCACGACGCAGGAGACGGGCTCGATGAGGGCGGCGGCTTTCATCGACATGTCGTCCGGGATCGCGTAGACGACCCGCTCCGGCACGGAGATGTACTCGGCGAAGCCGCCGGGATGGCTGGCGACGCCGATGCCGTTCCAGCGTTCGCAGAGGTTGCCCATGCCGCGTTGGCAGAAGTAGCAGGAGCCGCAGTTCAGGGTCGGGTCGACGCCGACGCGGTCGCCGGGCTTGAACGCGGTGACGTTTTCGCCGACGGCGGTCACTTGGCCGCCGAACTCGTGGCCAATGACGATGGGATAGACGGTGGGGGGGAACTCGCCGTCGATGATGTGGATGTCGGTGCCGCAGATGCCGCAGGCGCCGACTTTGAGGACGACGTCATTGGGGCCGGGTTCGGGAGTGGGCAGGTCGGCGACGCGGACGGCTCCGGGTTCATCGACGACGACGGCTTTCATGGGGTTCCTCCTGGGGTTGGTGTCTGGTCCGCGGGGACGACACTGACCGCGCTATACGGGTGGCCATCGCTTCCTGAGGCCTGGCGCGGCGGGTCGCAGCGGGCGCGGCCTCGGCGCCTGCTGTCGGCCTGCGGCCGACGGGCGATGCGGGCATCGCCTCTACACCGTGGCGGCCCTCCAGACTGCCACTTCCACCTCCTCTGTCTGGCGGCGGGCACGGCATGCTGTGCCCGTACGGCGCGCGGATACGATTCCGCTCGGCGCCTTTTCCCACCGCGAAGATTACTTGACGGCGCCCATGGAGAGGCCGCGCACGAGCTGGCGCTGGGCGATCCAGCCGAGGAGCACGATGGGGATGACGGCCATGGTCGATGAGGCGGCCAGCTTGGCCCAGAAGAGGCCTTCGGAGGTGACGAAGCGGACCATGAACATGGGGACGGTCGATTCCTTCGGGGCGAGGTTGTAGGCGAGGAAGAACTCGTTCCAGGCGAAGATGATGGCGATGAAGGCGGTGGCGACGAGGCCAGGGGAGATCATGGGCAGGACGATTTGAAACATCTCGCGGGGGAGGCTGGCGCCGTCGACACGAGCGGCGTCGAGGATGTCGCGGGGGACCTCCTCGAAGAAGGAGCGGAGCATCCAGACGGCGATGGGGAGATTCATGGCCGTGTAGAGGATGACCAGACCCTGCAAGGTGCCAAGCAACCCGAGACCGGGAACGCCCAGGACGGGGTCGCCGACGGGGCTGAAGAGGACGTAGAGGGGAACGATGACGCCGGCCGCCGGCAAGAAACGGGTGGAGATGAAGAAAAAGAGAATGTCTTTCCATTTCTTCGGCCGGTAGAGGGCGAGGGCGTAGGCGCAGGGGATGGCGAGCAGCATGACGAAGAAGGTGGAGACGAGGGAGGTGACGAGGGAGTTGCGGAAGAACGGAACGAAATTGATGCCGAAGACAGCGTCGTAGTTCTCGAACGTGGGCCAGAAGATGAGGCGGGGCGGCAGCTCGACGGCGGCGTTCTCGGACTTGAAGCCGGTGAGGAACATGTAGAGGACCGGGAAGAAAACGATCAGGCCCACGATCCAGGCGGAAATGGCCCAGAGAGGGGAGGCGGTCTCCCTGGAGACGCCCCGGCCGGCGCGACGGATGGGCAGGGTCGCCATGACCTACGCCTCCTGGCGTTCCAGCATGCGATCGAGGAGCCGCACAAGCAAGGTGATGACGACGATCGACATGAGGACGACGATGACCCCCAGCGCGGCGCCGCGGCCGATGTCGAACGACTCGCGGGCTTTCTCGTAGACAAAGTAGGGGAGGGTGGTGGTGGCGTCGCCGGGGCCGCCGCCGGTCATCATGAAGATGGGGTCGATCTCCTGGACGATGAAGACGGTGCCGAGGAGACCGCCGAGTTGCATGAAGCGCCACAGATGGGGCAGGGTGATGTCGAAGAACTCCTGCCGGGCGGTGGCGCCGTCGACGCGGGCCGCCTCGCGCACTTCTTCCGAGATTGACTGCATACCGGCGAGCAGGATGAGCATCATGAACGGAGCCCAGCGCCAGACGATGACGGCGATCACGGAGAGCATGGGGTAGTCGGACAACCAGACCGGGCCGCGCAGACCGACGAGGGAGATGAGCCAGTCGACGATGCCGAAGTTGGCGTCGAGCATCTGGTTCTTCCAGGTCAGGGCCGCGGCGGCGGGCATGATGAGGAAGGGGGTGATGAGCATGGTGCGGACGATGCCGCGGCCTGGGAAGCGGTGGTTGACCAATTCGGCGAAGAGGAGGCCGAGGGCAAGCGAGGCGAGGACGGCCCCGACGACGAAAATGACCGTGTTGAGGATGACTTCGTAAAAGGCGGGATCGCGCGTAAGGAGGAAGATGTAGTTGTCGAAGCCGACGAAGCCGCGTTGGTCGGGGCGATTGAGGTTCCAGCGTTGGAAGCTGTAGAGGATGGTGAGGAGGAACGGGGCCTGAGTAACGAGGATGGCGAAGATGAGGGCGGGCAAGACCAGCAGCCGCCCGATCTGGTGCTCCGCCAGGCGGCGGGAGCCGGTCGGGGCGGCGGGGGCGGCGACGGCTGGTTGGGCTGGCGACTGGGCGACGGCCATGTGGCGGATTTCCCTTGACAACCCTCACCCCAACCCCTCTCCCTGTGCGCAGGGAGAGGGGCTTTGGCGGGCCGGGTTTGGAATACTCCTCCCTCGCCCGAGCGAAGGGGCGGTTACTCCTGGTAGCCGGCGTCGATGGCGACCTGATCGGCCAGGGCGTTGGCCTCCTCGATGGCGGCGTCGATCTCCATGTCGCCGACGAGGGCGGAGGCGAAGATCTGCGTCACGTCGTTGCCGAGTTGCTGGAATTCGGGGATGCGCACGAATTGACCGCCGGTGTAGGGGACCGGCTCTTCGGTCGGCTCGTTCGGATTGGCTTCGTTGATGGAGTTGAGCACGATCTCGGCGAAGTCGGCGGCGCGCTCCTGGTAGGAGGGGTTCTCGTAGACGGAGGCGCGGGCGCCGGTCGGGGCGCGACCCCAGCCGCCGTCGAAGGCGACGATGGCGTCGACGTAGGCGGTGGAGGTGGCCCACTGCATGAAGGCGTTGGCGGCATCCTTGGCGTCGGAGTTGGCCGCCATGGCGAAGTTCCAGCTCCAGAGCCAGTTGCCGGTCGGGAGCTTGTCGGAGGGGCCGTAGGCGAAGCCGACCTGCTCGTAGTCGGGATTGATGGCCGGGTCGGTGATCAACTCGGCGGCGGAGGTGGCGTCGTACCACATCGCGCACTGACCCTGGATGAGGAGCGTCTCGTTCTCGGTGAAGCCGTTGCCGACGGCGCCCTCGGGGCCGTAGTTCTGCAGCAGCTCGATGTAGAAGCGGATGGCCCGCGCCGAGTCCTCGTCGTTGAGTTGGGCGACCCAGTTCTCGTCGTACCAGCGGCCGCCGAAGGCGTTGATCACGGTGCCGAGAGGGGCGCCCATCTCACCCCAGCCGGGCAGGCCGCGCAGGCAGACACCAGAGACCGCGTCGGAATCGAGCGCCGCGGCGAACTCGGCAATCTGCGTCCAGGTCGGGCGCTCCGGCATCTCGAGACCGGCTTCTTCGAAGAGGTCGGTGCGGTAGAAGGTCATGGCGCTTTCACCGTAGAAGGGGAGGGCGTAGAGCCCGCCCTCGTAGGTGAGACCGGCCTTCATGCTTTCGAAGACATCGGCAAGGTCGTAGTCGGGGTTGGCTTCGGCCGCCGCGCCGACCTCTTCCAGCCAGCCCTGCTCGGCCCAGAGGGGCACCTCGAAGGGGCCGATAGTGAAGACGTCGAACTGGCCGGATTGGGTGGTGACATCCTGGGTGATGGTCTGGCGGATTTCGTTTTCCGGGAGCACGGTGAGGTTGACGGTGATGTTCGGGTAGGCCTCGTTGAAGGCCCCGGATTCGACCAGCTCCTGAAGCGCCACCATCTGTGGGTTGGCGACCATGGCCACGTCGATCGTGCCGGAGATCTCGGTGTTGGGCTCGACCGCGGGCGTCTGCGCGCGCGAGGTCAAGGAGAACGGAACCATCGTGGCAGCGACCACCGCTGCCGTCATCACGCCTGTGAGCAGTCTCCTGCGCAGCATCGGTTCCTCCTGGGTGATCGGCGGCGATGCGGCTTACGGCTCCGTCGCCAAAGATCGTGCGATCGAGCGGGGCGCCAACCCTGGCTGGCGAAACGGGGCTCCCAGGTCGCGAAGTGAACGAAAGCATCCTCTGTTGCGCCGTCGGCGGAATTTCCCTCGTCGAGGTTGGCAGCATCGTATCGGGCTACGAAAACCTTGTCAATTCTCGGGCGTGACCGAGAGAATCGAACTCGATTGACCCGGCGCGGGGTTGTGCCGCGCTGCGCGAGCCGGTAGGCTATCCTCGTCCCCGCCGTGAACGGACTGGCATCGCTGGGCCGTTGAGACCCGCCCGGCAGGCATGACCTTCCGCTTCCGGATCGAAGGCTGACCAATCGCATGGACGGGCGGCAAAGCCGGCAGGAGGAGGTTGCCCGTGGCGCCATCATCCTGCTGATCTCGGTCGGCATCGCCCTCTTGATCGTCGGGGCGCGGTTCGGGGCGCAACGGTTCACGGCGCCGCCGCCGACGTCGACTCCGATCCCGAGCGCGACGCCACTGCCGACGCCGACCGCGACTCCTGAACCGCCGACGCCAACCCCGCTGCCGCAGCCGCCGACGCCGACGCCGGTTCCGGCGCCGGTGGCGGGGGTGGACGAACTGTACGCGCGGGATGGGCGCAACATTGTCTGCATCGATCCCGGGCACGGGGGCGAGGACTTGGGGAACGTGCTGGTGCGCGACGGGGAGATCGTCTTGCGGGAGAAGGACTTCACCCTCGAGCACTCGCTGCTGCTCGCGGAGCGGCTGCGCGAGCAAGGGTACGAGGTGGTCTTGACGCGGGAGTCGGATACCGAAGTCAATCCCGCAAACGAGGACGTCAATGGAGATGGCGTGGTGGCCGAACCAGGTAGCCCGGCTCTGACCACCCAGCTCGACGACCTTCAGGCTCGGGTGAACATCTGCAATCTGGCCAGCGCCGATCTGCTCGTCTCGGTTCATTACAACGGGGCGGAAAATGAGTTCCTGCAGGGCTATGAGGTCTGGTACAACGGGGATCGCCCCTTCAGCGGGCGGAGCCAGACCTTCGCCAACCTGATTCAGCAAGCGCTGGGCAACGCCTATGCCGAAGCTGGGTACGATGCCAACGACCGCGGCATCGGTCTTGCGGATCACGTAGTGACAGGTCCGGAGCGCCCAGGCGAGCTGGTCCCAAGCGAGATGCCCGGGGCCGTGATCGAGGGGTTGTTCCTTTCCAACGAAGAGGATGCCGCGTTTATCGAGAGGGATGATTCGGCAGACGCCGTGGTTGGGGCGTATGAGGAAGCCATCAACGCTTACTTCGACGTATATCCGGGGTAGACGGCCTGTCGTGAGGTAGGCCGCGTTTGGCGCGTGGCGCGTGGCGGGGATGGGAGAGCTGGGCAGGGAGCTCGCGAACCGAGGCAGCACGGAACCGCGGGCGGCCGCGTCGTCCAGGTCGCAGCGTGGGCCGGAGTTTGGCAACGGGCGAACCCTGTCCGGGGCCGAGCGGCGCGCGTACCGCGCCCGCCGCGAGTCACGCGCAAATGGTGGAGCCTCGCACAACGGCACGTCAAAACCCGCGCCGAAGATGCCCAAGACGCGCCAAGAATCGCAGGTGCGCTCGCCGGGGATGACACTCGCCGGCGCGCTCCTGATCGTGGGATTGACGGTGCTTGCTTTTGCTGGCGGCCGGTTGTTCGGGCGGGTGGAGGAGCCGACGGGCGGCGCTCAGGTCGAAGCCATGGCGCCGCAAGTCCCGGCGGCGGAGCCATTGGGCATGGCTCCGCCGCCGGAGGCGGATGCGGCGGCCGAAACGCCCATTCCATTGCCTGCATCGTTCGCGCGGGCGCCGGTGGTCTGCCTCGATCCGGGGCACGGCGGGTATGACCGGGGTTTTCAGCGATTCTTGCCGGATGGCGTACCCGCGATGGAGGAGGCGATGCTGACGCTGGAGCACGCCTGGGATCTAAAGGAGCGGTTGCAGCGGCGCGGCTACGACGTCGTGATGACACGGCAGACGGATGCGGCGGTCAATCTGGACGGGGCCGACGTCAATGGGGACGGGCGGACGGCGGCGCACGACGCGCCGCGGTCAAGCCGCAACAAGAACCTCGACGAGCTGCAAGCGCGCATCAATGTGTGCAACGGCGCCAGCGCCGACCTGCTGGTCTCGATGCACGTCAACGGGTTCTCAAACGGGAACCCGCGCGGGTATGAGACTTGGTACACGCGGGAGCGAGAGTTCGGTGACCGCAACGTCAGGTTCGCGAGCCTGGCGTACGCTCATCTCAAAGAGCAACTGGGCTTTATCGGCTACGTCCTGCCGACCGAGGAGGAACGCGGGGTACTCCCAGACACGACGGCCGACGTGCAGAAGGAGTACTCCATGTTTCGCAACTTCATTATGACGGGGCCAGCGGTGCCTGGGGTGGTCGAGCCCAGCCAGATGCCGGGGGCGATCGTCGAGGCGCTGTTCGTCTCCAACGACGGCGATGCCGCCGTCCTCTCCAGTGCCGAGGGGCGGAACGCGATCGTCACGGCGTACGAGAACGCCATCGTGGATTACTTCGCCGACTACTATCCGCCTGAAATCGGCCGATCGGCGACGCCAGTGGTTCCGAGTCGTGACTGAGGCGGCATCGGGGTCTGACTCGCGGTCGCGACGAGTCCGCCGATTCACCCGGCGGGAAGTCGTGCTGGGGGCCGTGCCGGTCGTCGCCGCGGCGGCGGGCGCCGCCGGCTCGCTCGCGCTGCAAGTCTCGCGGCAGGCACAGGCGCCGGGAAGCGCCATGGCGCCGTCCGCCGTTGACACGCCGCAGGCGCCCGCCGCCGCGACGCCGTCGGCATCACCTGCACCAGTCCTCCTGCCGGCCTCGACCCCGGTTGCCGAGGCGGCGCGCGCCTTGCCGAACTCGGGGTTGCCAGAGGGGATGGCGCTGGCGGCTTCACCGCGGCTGCCGCTGCTCGCCGTCGGGTCGGACGATCCCTGGCGCCTGGTCTCCGGAAAGATCGCAAACTGGAAAGAGCTCGGTTCGCCGACGCGCTACCCTGTGCGGCCATTGGCGCTCGCAGGCTCTACGGCGAGCGGGATTCAGGCGGAGCAGACGTTCGAAAGCTACGAGGCTCTGGCAGCGGCGATCGCCGTCGATCCCGGCGCCGTTGCTCTTGTTCCCATCGAGCTTATCGATTTCCGGGTACAGACCTTGGCGGTGGGCGAGGCTGATCCCGTCCTCGCGCCAATCGAGGGCGTAGAACCCGTACGGGTCGGAGTCGTTGGGGACATCGTGCCTGGGCGGAATGTGCATTTGCACATGCAACGGTACGGCGATTACACCCGGCCATTTCGGCGGATTGCCCCGTTGCTGAGCGCCTTCGACGTGACGGTGGCGAATCTGGAAGGGAATCTGTCGGACTCGTTGCCGCAGCCTGCCGATCCCCATTCGGTAACGTTCGTTTCGAGCCCGGCAATGCTGGAGGGGTTTGCCCTGGCCGGAATCGACGCGGTGACGTTGGCGAACAACCACTCGACGTGGAACGACGAAGGGTGGGGCGTGCAGGGGCTGCTCGACACCATCGCCGCGCTGGACGGGGCGGGCATCCCGTACTTCGGGGCGGGAGAGACGATCGATGTTGCGCGGGCGCCGTGGGTGGTCGAGGCTGGAGACGTACGGATCGCGTTGCTCGGCATCGACGCCGTGACCGCAAACTCCGAAGTGGAGCCGGGGGCGGAGACCGGGGTGCTCGACGTGGACGTGAGCGCCACGGCCGATCGAGCCGGGACAAACCCCTATCTGGCATCCCAGATCGCGGCCGACATCGCGGCGGCGTCCGAGGCCGCGGATGTGGTGATCCCGTATTTCCACCTTGGGGCGGAGTACGTCGCTGCGCCGCCGCCGTGGGCGGTGCAGACGGCGCACATGGCTATCGACGCCGGCGCGGCGATGGTGGTCACGAACCACCCGCATCTGATCCAGGGCATGGAGGTCTACGCGGGCAAGCCGATCGTCTACTCGCCCGGCAACTTCATTCTCGACCAGATGTGGGCGGCGGAAGTGCGCTCGGGGTATGCCCTGGAGATCGTGCTGCACGGGACGAAGATTGCGGCCCTTCGCTTCCACGGAGTTGAGATCGAGGAGTTCCACCAGCCGCGGCGGATGGCCGCCGGCGAGCACGCGGCGCTGATGGACCGATTCTGGGCCGCAACAGATCGTCTCGCGGCCCGCGAGGCCGGCGTGGGTCAATCCTGAGCGGGTCGCGGGCCTGCGGCTCGCGCGGCCTGAGCTTCACTCAACCGAGTTTCGGCTTCAGCAACCGCCGCCGCGCTATAGGCGACGCGCTTTCTGGCCCGCTCCAGACGTTTTTGGTCTTCCGCCAGCGCCGCTCGTGCTTCGGCGAGGAGGCGCTCCGCCTTGCGCTCGCGCTTGAGCAGGCGCAGCTCGGCTTCAGCCCCCTCGTTCAGGAGCTCGGCCGCTCGTCCCAGGGCGCTCGCCTCGCCGTGTTCCACCGTCATCTCTTCGCTCTCTGGCGCCTTCTGGCTGATCCTGGGGTGTGGCGGCGGCTGCGCCGACCAGGGGCCCCGAACCGGTAGACTACCGCGCATGATACGACCGCTTCGTTCTGCTTTCAGCGCGGGTGGGCCTCTGCCGTGAATAGAGATGCGGGGGAGTTGCTCGCCGCGGCAATCGACATCGGCTCGAACTCGATCAAAATGACCATCGGCCGCGCGAACGGGCACGGCGGAATTGAGCAACTCGCTTGGGCGTCGGAGGTGGTGCGGCTCGGGGAGGGTGTGGCGGCGTCCGGTCGCCTCGACGAGCGCCGAATTGAAGCGGCGATCGAGACGTTGCGCCGCTTTGCGGCGCAAGCGCGAGGACTCGGGGCGACGACTATCGTCGCGGTGGCGACCGAGGCGACTCGGTCGGCGGTGAATAGCGATGCCTTCCTCGATCGCGTTCAGGAAGAGGCCGGGATAGACGTTCGCGTCATCGACGGAGACGAGGAAGCGATGCTGACCTTTCGCGGCCTCGCGTCGGAATTGGACCTCAGCGGATCGGCGCTTATCGCCGACATCGGCGGCGGCAGCACGGAGCTGATCGCGACCCACGACGGGGCGATGGGCGCGGCGCGCTCGCTCTCACTGGGCTCTGGGGCGCTGACGGAGCGGTTCGTTCACGCCGACCCGCCGGATATCGTGGAGTTGGCCGCATGTGAGGAAGAGGCGGCGCGGGTGGTTGCCGCGGCCCTGCCATCTCTGGACTTGCCGGCTGATGGGGTGAGCCAGTTGGTGCTCGTCGGGGGCACGGGCGAGTACTTGATGCGATTGTTGCCTGATGGACGATCTGCCAATCTCCCGGCCCTCCGAGACGCACTGGCGATGATGACCAGTCTCACCGCGGCGAACCTGGCGGAGCGGATCGCCGTTCCGAAGGCGCGCGCCAAGGTCTTGCCGGCAGGGGTGGCCATCGTCGCCGCGGTGGCCGGGCTGGTGACGCCGGAGGCGATCAAGATCGCCCACAGCGGGCTGCGCGGTGGGTTGCTCCTCGATGCGCTGCAGGAGTCAGCCATTGCCGGCGGCAGTCCGGGTCGTCACGCCGAAACGAGGCGACGCCGGAACAGCACGGAGAAACCAACGAGGCAACCCAACGCAGATTCCGACGGCCTCGCGGTCGACGAGGACGATTTTCGGGAGACGATGAAGGCCCTCATCGCCGCGCGATGGGACGCCGTCTGGGCGGCGATCCCGGTTGCCCTCGAGGGCGAGGACATCGAAGGCGTCCATGACGTGCGTGTCGCGTCGCGGCGGCTGCGGGCGGCGATGGACATCGCCGCCCCGGTGTTTCCGAAGCCGTGGTACAGGGCGCTGCATCGGACCGCGAAGGAGATCACCCGCGCACTGGGCGAGGTCCGCGACCGCGACGTGTTGCTCGATGCGATCCGGGCGGACCGCGCCTCCGCACCGGTGGTCGAGCACCCAGGGATCGATCGGCTCATCGACCGGCTGGAGCGGGAACGCGTGGCGGCGCGAGGGGAGATGGAAGCGTTTCTTGAGGATCTGCTCGCAGGGCCGGTACGGCAAGAGGTCGAGCATCGGTTTGCATCGGGGGCGCGGCGCCCGAAACCGGCAGCCGGAATGGCGGGGGCGACTGCATGAGCCGGGCGTGGCCGGTCGAAGACGTCGATCCCGAAGCAAGCGTGGCCGAGAACGCGCGCAAAGTGCTGGCGGTGCGAATCGCGGAATACTACTCCTATGCTCCCGTCGTGCCGCATCCCGAGCTATCGGAGGCGTTGCACGATCTGCGGATTTCCGCCAAACGCCTTCGCTACACGCTGGAGTTGTTTCGGCCTCAGTTCGGCGAGGCGGGGGATCGGCAGATCGACCGGGTCAAAGCGATCCAGGAGGCGCTCGGCGCGCTGCACGACCGCGACGTGCGGATCGCGCTGATCGGCGACGAGCTATCGCGGGTGATGGTCGAGCAGAGCCGGCAAACCCGGCAGGAGATCGCGGAAGCCTCACCGGCTGCGTTGGTCGAGATTGCCACGGCGGCGCTGCGGCCGCCGCCGGACGACCCGCGCCGGGGGCTGATTGCCCTTCTTGGCCGTGAGCACGCCGAGCGGCGAGCGGCGTACGATCGATTTCGCAAGCTGTGGGCGCGGTATGCCGGCGACGGAATGCGGGCGGAACTGGTGGGGCTGTCTACATCCGCCGTCGCACATGCCGATCCGACGGGGGGGACCGCGCCATGAGCGGCAGGGAGGGAGGCGATCGGCGCGATATGGCGATTCGGGGCGCGGCGGAAGCACTGCGACCGGCGATGGTCGCCGCACTAAAGGAACTTGTGCAAATCCCGAGCCAGACCGGGGAAGAGGGGTTGGTCCAGGAGGCGGTCGCACGCTTGATGCGCGACCATGGCCTCGATGTCGACGTCTGGGAGCCGGATGCGGCGACGCTGGCGCCGCATGCCGAGTCGGTCACGCTGGGGTCCGGATTCGCCGGGAGGCCGAACGTTGTCGGAGTCTACCGGGGCAGCGGCGGCGGGCGATCCCTCATACTCAATGGGCATATCGACACGGTAGAGATCGGCGATCGAGGCGCCTGGAGGCGCGATCCGCTCGGCGGGGACGTGGTCGACGGCCGGCTTTACGGCCGTGGCGCGTGCGACATGAAGGGCGGGGTGATCGCGAACCTGTTCGCCGTGCGCGTCCTGCGGGAGGCAGGGATCGAGCCAGCCGGCGACGTGATCGTGCAGAGCACGATCTCGGAGGAAGATGGCGGCGCCGGGGCGCTGGCCGCGGTGTTGCGCGGCTATGTAGCCGACGCCGCCCTGATATCGGAGCCGACGAATCTCGCGATCGTGGTGGCGCAGGGCGGCTCACTGATGTTTCGGTTGGTGGTGCCTGGTCTCTCAGCGCACGCGTGTGTGCGGGACGAGGGAGTGAGCGCAATCGAGAAGTTCGCCTACCTGCATCGCGGACTCCTCGAGTTCGAGGCGCGCCACAACGGCGAAATTGCGCACCCGCTGTATGACGGCATGGTGAACAAGGCGCCCATCAACATCGGGACGGTGCGCGGTGGAGCTTGGCCGTCCTCGGTGCCTGAGTGGCTGGAGGCCGAGGGCCGGGCGGGACTTGTGCCCGGCGAATCTCTGGCCGGGATGAAGCGCGCGCTCTCGGACGAGGTGGCGAGGCTGGCCGACGCGGACCCGTGGCTGCGTGAGCACCGACCACGGATCGAATGGCGGGATGGGCATTTCGCCCCAGCCGAGGTGGCCGTCGAATCCCCACTCGTGCATACCCTGAGCGCGGCGTGGCGGCGCGTGCGGAGGGCCGAGCCCGCCATCGAAGCGGTGACGTACGGCGCCGACATGCGTCACTTCGTATTGGTCGGCGGCATGCCGTGCGTGATGTTCGGGGCAGGAGACGTTCGGTTGGCGCATGCGCCTGACGAGGCGATTTTCCTGGATGATCTGGTCGCCGCAGCGGCGATCACCGCGACGTTCACGGCCGATTGGTGCGGAGCCGGTTGAGGAAAGCGACATAGCGCAACCTACGAGGCCGGCATCGGCTCGTCTGGATGTGCCTCACGGTTCCCACGTATTCGCGGTTTCATGGAAATCGTGCATCGGCCATGCGCGACGTTCGGACTCGAGAACCAGGATTCGCCGTCGGGGTTCCCTCGATGCACAGAATAGCTGTGCAAAATATTGACAAAAAGGGGCGTTGCCCATAGGATGAAGCGAGGGAGCGGTCCTCTTGCCTCGGTCCTGGCCGAGTGTCATCGAGGAGCACTCATCCACCTTTGAGCATTGGTGAAGGAGTCCCGCGATGAAGTTTGCTTCTCGGGAAGGAACAACTGCCCGCACCCTGGCCGTCACCGCGGCAGGGTGGTACGCCGGAGGCAAAGGCGCTGCGACGGGCGCCGTCGCCGCCTCCGCCGTGGCGAGACCTCCGGGTCGGACGATGTCCAGCGGCGTCCCAGCCCCGGATACGCGGAGTTACCGGTCGGAAGCGTCGAAAACCTCCACTGTCTCGCTGCGAAGAGCGGAGGAGCTGTTCGGTCCCGGACACGGGTTGGATCGCGTCTACATCGTGCGATCGGGGTGTGTTCGGCATTACAAGGTTCTGCCGGACGGGCGCTCGATCAACCTGGGGCTGCTTGGACCTGGAAACGTCATTACCCAGGAGATCGACCCGGATGGCCTCTCCAGCAGCAGCATTGCCGAAGCACTCGTCGATTCGACGGTCACCGTCGTGGAGTCTGACGACCTGGTCGAGCTGATTCGTCGCACGCCGGAGCTGGCGGCGGCGGTGGTGCACGGCATGTCGCGCCGCCTTTCTGAGTTGCAGATCCTGGCAGAGCAGTTGCTGGCGCGGGACACGTCGGTACGGCTCGCGACCACGCTCGTGTCGTTGGCGCGGGCGTTCGGCCGCCCCGCGGCAGGCGGGTTGACGGCGATCACACTACCGGTGACGCACCAGCAGTTGGCCAACATGATTGGCTCGAATCGGGTGACGGTGACGCGTAAACTGCTGGAGTTGCAGGAGCATGGGGCCGTCAAGTCGCTGGGCCGCAATGCGATCGCCGTGGACCCCGGCAAATTGCTGACCCACGCCAGAGCTGCGACGAGCGATTCGGGGTGAGCCCCACGCCACGCCCGACGACTTTTCCGAAAGCGAGTCGTGTTGATTGAGCGGAGCGGCGAATGAGCGCGAGCGCTGGTGAAGAGCAAGCATCGCCGCGCCCGGTGACCGGCCGGGTCTTCGTGACGGGCGGGACAGGGTTTGTCGGACGCACCATCGTGCGGGCGTTGGGCGACCGTCCCATGAGGATTCTGGTGCGCGACCCCGCCGACGCTGTGCGCTTAAAGACGACCAACGTCGAGATCGTGGCGGGCGATGTCACGAATGCCGAGTCGCTGCGCGGGGCGATGGACGGCTGCGAAGCGGTGATCCACCTCGTGGCGATCATCGAAGAGGAAGGTGGGACGACCTTCGACGAGGTCATCCGCGGCGGGACCGTCAATGTGATTCAGGAGGCGCAGCGTTCCGGGGCGCGACGGTTGTTGCACATGAGCGCTCTCGGCACGCGCAACGATCCACGCTACGGGTATTTCGAGGCGAAGTGGCAGGCGGAACAAGCAGTTGAGCGGTCGGGCATCCCCTGGACCATCTTCCGTCCATCGATCATCTTCGGTCCCGGGGATGGATTCGTGACACTGCTGGCCAAGCTCGTCAAAACGGCCCCGGTGATCCCGGTCGTTGGGTCCGGGAAGAGTTTGTTTCAACCCATCGCCGTCGAAGAGGTCGCGGCCGCCTACGTGCGGGCTTTGGACGACCCTTCCACCGCTGGCCACATTTACGAGCTGGGCGGCGGCAAGATCTACACGTACGAAGCGTTGCTCGATGCGGTGGCTGGGCAGCTTGGCGTGTCGAAACCGAAGATGCACGTGCCGGTTGGGTTGATGAAGGGCATCGTGGCGCTCTCTTCGCCATTGCCCAAGGCGTTGCGGCCACCGGTCACCAGCGAGCAGCTCAAGATGCTGGCGATCGACAATGCGACGAACCGCTCGGCCACCGCGGAGCTGATTGGACGGGAGCCTCTGCGACTGGAGGACGGTCTCGCTTACCTCGGCCGGCGGTAGACGGTTTCTGTTCGTCGGGGAGCACGGCGGCGCACTACAGGGCTTCCCACACGTTTCAGGCCCCTTGCAGAATGTCGTTTGGCTCGACCGGCAGCGCCGGTCCCTCGGTCAAGCACGGTTATACTGCGGCCATGACGCGCGGGCTCGAGACTGAATCGGAACAGGGGAGGCTTTTCCCGGGGGAGCGAAGCGCATCGCCGGCGATCGACGCCTCGGCGCGCGTGCCGGGCAAACGTGAAGTCGACCTTTACGTCCGCACCTACACCACACTGCTGCAAAGTTCCGGAGCCATCCCGGTGTCGAGCCTGGTTCCCGCGCATCTGACGGCCTCGTCGTCACTGCACGCCGGGGCCAATGAACCACAACCAGATCTCAACGCGTTCATCTATTCGGTTCAGCGTCTGCCCGAGTGCGTCGTCGACGTGACCGAGATCGTGCTTGGGCAGTCGGCGCGAGGGTTCCGGCGCGCCGGGTTCGTCGGCATGGAGACATGGCGCGTGGTGTCCGCGCCGGGCCGGCGGAGGCGATGGCGGTTCGACGGGGAGCGCACGCTGGCCGCGTCGATCGGCTCGGCGTCGGACCTCGACGATCTTGTACCCTCGATCGTGGCGCATCAGATCGAATGGAACAAGATGCACGGGATCATCGAGTCCGATCCCGAGCTGCGATCGCTGATCCAGCGAACCGCATCCGGGGATGATCTCGACGCGGCTGAGGTTGCCAACGCCGGCAAGCGACTGCTGCTGCAACCGGATGATTGGCAGCGGCTGCAGAGCGTGTGGGGCGGCGCTCTGTGGCGAAACCTCGACGCGATCGCCGGGCAGCGCAAGCGGTATACGCTGCGCATGATCGGAGGCAGCCACCTCGGCAACGCCCGCGCCACGCATCAGTGGTGGCTGCCAGCGGAGCGCGTGCTGCACGGGCTGGGCGCCGCCGAACGGCCGGTCTATTTCGTGTCCTCGAACACGCACTCGATCGTCAACGTGCTCTCCGGAACAGCGCGTCGGCGCAAACGGGAGCTGACCGAGTTCATTCGCGCCCACGGCGACGCCGAGCTGAAGGAGGAGCTGGTCCGGCTCGAGGCCGGCACGAGCCGCTCTAATTGGGAGAACCTGCTCTATTTCGCGGCGCGCCAGTACTTTTCCAGTCCTGGCCGTGAAGACGACCGGCGCGAGCGGAGCAACGAGGAGCAGGCTGTCGGCATCCACCACATTGACGCGACCGGGGCGATTGACGTCGGCATCCAGATCATCGAGCTGGCCAAACTCGATCCGGCCCACTTCGATCCCCGGTTGAGCGACGTAGACGGGGTATGCCTTGATCCGCGGCAGTCGGACGCGCTCATCGTCAACGTGAACTACCCCTTAGGTCTGGCGGCGTACAACATCATGACTCAGGTTGGCATGACGACGGACGAGCTGCATGGGGTGTATATCCTGGGCAAGGCCGCGACGCTGAACGGCCGGATTGGGGACGTGATGATCTCCGATGTGGTGTACGACGAGCACTCCGGCAACACCTACTGGTTTGAGAACGCTTTCAGCTACGCCGATCTGGCGCCGTACCTGGAGTACGGCGCCGCACTCGACAATCAGAAGGCGGTCACGGTGAAAGGCACCTTCCTCCAGAACGAGGGGTATCTCGACTTCTTCTATCGCGAGAACTACACCGTGGTCGAGATGGAGGCGGGGCCATACCTCAACGCCCTCTACGAGGATCTGTATCTGCGGCGCTACCCGTCGGAGGAGGCGATCAACCTGCAAACGCACCGGCCGGGGGCAATGGACCTCGGGATCATCCACTACGCGTCGGACACGCCGTACACGCGGGCGCAGACGCTGGGCGCGCGCGGGCTTTCGTACCACGGGATGGATTCGACGTATGCCTCGACGGTGGCGATCCTGCGGCGCATTTTCCACCAGGCGCTGACGCCGGCCGATGCGGGGTCCGTCGGGTCGGATGCGGCGTCACGAGCAGGCGCCGCGGCGTGAAGGCCGATCCGGAATTCATTCCGGATGCGGGCGTGCACGTCTGCGAAGCGTTCATTCGGGTTCGTTTTCACGAGGTCGACGCGCTCGGCCACGTCAACAACGCTGCATATCTGAACTATCTGGAACAGGCGGCGATCGACCACGCCGTGCTGCTCGGACTGGATCTGGAACGGCTGAGGCGACTTGGCGGCGTGTTCGTGGCCCGGCGGCACGAGGTGATCTTCCTGCGACAGGCGTACGCAGGAGACGTGCTCCGGATCGTGACCTGGTTAGGCGAGCCACGCGGCGCCCGTGTCGAGCGGCGCTATCTTGTGTATCGCGTGGCGGAGACCATGGGGGAACTCCCTGTCGGCGGCCGGCTGCTGGGCGCCCACGACCTCGCCGCCGAGGAAGAGATCGTCGTCCGTGGCAGAACCGAGTGGGTGTTTACCTCGGAGCAAGGAAAGCCGCGTCGGATTCCGCCAGAAGTCGCTCTTGCCTTTCGGCCGGACGGCAGAGCGGCGGAGTCGTTGCCAGAGGTGTACAGGGGAAATCGCTGAGGAGGTCAGATCGCCTGCCTATACTGCCGGCCAAGACGCGGAACGCTCTCGCGGATGTCGGATCGGAGCCGCGGCTGGGGAGTATCGATGTCGATGCAGTCCGACACGGCCGTGCAGACGGTGCTGGTTGTCGACGACGAATCGTCGGTGCGCGACGCCCTTTCCTACACCCTGAGCAAGGAGGGATATCGCGTCGAGGTGGCGGCGACCGGGCAGGAGGCGATTCAGGCGGCGCGCCGGCGCCGGCCGGACGCCGTGGTGCTGGATATCATGCTCCCCGGCATGGACGGGCTACAGGTCTGCCGAACGCTGCGCGCGGAATCGACGGTGCCCATTCTGCTCCTCTCGGCGCGGGGGGAGGAGATCGACCGCGTGGTCGGTCTGGAGATAGGCGCCGACGACTACCTGACCAAGCCGTTTGCCATGCGCGAGCTGTTGGCGCGGATTCGGGCCATGTTGCGCCGGGTTGAGATGATGCGCCCGGGAGCCTCGGCGGATGGGGCGCCGGGACCAGCCCCGGCGCCGATGCTTGCACCGGGCGAATCAAACGCCGCGGTCGGAGCGGAAGAATCTCCCGTGGCGCTGGGCGACCTTGTCGTCGATCGAGCCCGGCGCACCGCGACGTTGCGCGGCCATGCGCTGACCCTGCGGCCCAAAGAGTTCGATCTCCTGCACTTTTTGGTCAAGCATCCCGGCGTGGTGCATTCGCGCGATGTGCTGCTGCGGAGGGTCTGGGGATACGACTACTCGTTCGGCACTCGCACAGTTGACGTGCATGTGCGCTGGCTGCGGCAGAAGATCGAGCGTGATCCGGGCCGTCCGACGCGACTCGAAACCGTGCGCGGCGTCGGTTACCGCCTTGTCACAGACGACGCCGACGAGCTCTGACTTGACCGGCCCCACGCGGGGCGGCCTCGCTCCGGCGCTGGACGTGGCCGCGCCGCGGCGCCCATCGATGTGGTTGCCGGCGCTTGTTCCCCAGACCCTTGGCACGCGGCTGGCCCTGACGTACACCGGACTGACCCTGCTGATCATGGGGTCGTTGGCGTGGTTCCTGGCCGACACGATCCGCGACTTCTATCTCCGTCAGCTCGAGACGGAGTTGTTGGAGGAGACGCGCATCGCCGCGGATATCGTGGAGCCGTTGGCCTACGGCGGCGCGGAGTCTGGGGACTTGGCCGCCGCGGTGGAGCGGCTGGCCAAGGGGCTCGGGGCGCGTGTCACGGTCGTGGACGCGGCGGGGCGGGTGCTGGCCGATTCGGCGGGCGATGCCGACGCGATGGACGACCACAGCGACCGACCCGAGATTGTGGAAGCGGAGCGCAAGGGCACGGGGGCAGCCATTCGCGGGAGCAGTACTATCGGGGCGCCGTACTTCTACGTGGCGCGGGTGGTGGAATCAGGCGATTTCATCGTGCGGCTGGCGATACCGCTGGATATGGTCGATGCCCTGGTGTGGGATATCCAGCGCAGGATCGCGGCGGCGGCGGTTGTCGCGGCTGCCCTGATGACTGGCGCGGGGTGGTTTGTTGCGCGGCGCATTGGCTCGGCGCTTGCTGACATCCGGGGGCAAGCGGCGGCCATCGCGGAGGGCGATCTCCACGCTTCAGTCGACCCGGCTCCGACGCGGGAGCTTGGCGATCTCGGCCGCGCGTTCAACGCGATGTCGGCGCGGTTGCGAGGCACGGTCACGGAACTGGAGCGCGCCCGCGTGCGGCTGGAGGCGACGCTCGCCAACCTTTCGGACGGCGTGATCATTACGGATCAGCGCGGGCACGTGGCGCTCGCCAACGAGTCCGCGCTGGCGATGCTCGGCGCGCCGGGGCCGGTTGCCGGAGACCCGCTGGTGGAGGTGGCCAGGGATCACGAGCTGGCCGAGATGGTCGCCCGGGCGCTGGGGACTGACGAAGCCGTAGACGAGCGCGTGGTGCGCCATGGGCGGAGCGGCCGTGTGCTGCAGGCGGCGGCGCGACGCGTCGACACGGTTGGGGAGCGCATTGGCGTCGTCGTTCTGCGCGACATTACCGAGCTGCGGCGATTGGAGGGGGTGCGGCGCGATTTCGTCGCCAACGTTTCGCACGAGCTGCGCACGCCGCTGACATCGATTCGGGTGCTTGTGGAGACGCTCGAGTCCGGAGCAATGCATGATCCGGCTGTTTCGACGGACTTCCTGGCACGGATCATTTCCGAGGTCGATCGACTGGCGCTGCTCGTGGACGACCTGCTCGACCTGGCCCGGATCGAGTCGGGGCGGATCGTCCTCGCTCCCCAGCCGGTGAGCCCGGCGGAACTGCTGGCGCACGCGGCGGAGCGGCTGGGGCCGCAGACCGAGCGAGCGGGGCTGAAAGTCCACGTCCAGGTTGACAGCGACACGCCCATGGTGGCCGCGGATCGGGAGCGCATCGATCAGGTCTTGCTGAATCTGATGCACAACGCGGTGAAGTTTACCCCGGCCGGCGGCGAGATTACGCTGTCCGCGACGGCGGCGTCGGGCGCCGTGCGGTTCGAGGTGCGCGACACGGGCGTTGGCGTCAGCCCGGAAGATCTGCCCCGCATCTTCGAGCGGTTCTTCAAGGCCGACCGGGCGCGGCATTCACAGGGCACGGGGCTCGGACTGGCGATTGCCAAGCACATCGTGCAGGCGCACGGTGGGGAGATCTGGGCGGAGCCGAATCCGGGCGGGGGCACGATCTTCCGCTTCATGCTCCCAGTCGATGTTCGCCAAGGCGGGCATACTCGGG